>JBKDFX010000184.1:0-18927 GCA_046336825.1 Bdellovibrionales bacterium
GCCGACGTTGCCTATCCTGATTCTGTTCCATATCGCTTCACTCCTTTGACGCAATACTGGGATTAAATCATCCACTAAATGCTCGCGTCAAAAGTCCGATTAACAAAAAAGCGGGACAATTTTCCATTTGCTCCCCATCAGTTTATTATTCAAAGAATTGTTAAGGATCTTGAACTAAGGGTGAATCGTAAATTTGGTTATAAACACCGTGAAGCGCTTTTACGGTCGCGTAAAAATGCTCAAGCCTTATTAAACGAAGGGCCTCAAGGCGTTCCCCTCTACAAAAAAACAGTCCGTTATGTGATGTATGATTATTTGCCCACTCTTGATCTTATTTTACTTGAGCGCCATCCTGAGCTGAAAGGTAAATCATTTCACAAAGATAATGCTGAACATATCCTAGAGAAAATTTTATCCCAGGCCCCAGACATGTTTGTTCATTTCTCATTCGCCTGGGTGGATGACGGCTACTTCGTTGACACTCGTCCCAGACCCATGAACTTAATTGGAATTACCAATAAAGGTTTAGATGATGTTTCTGATGCTCCTTACGGCGATAAATATCACATGCTGATTTCTGAATTTGCTTGGCATGATTGGGGACATGCGGAATTTACGAGCATGCGAGATCTCCTGTATATTCAGTCATCGGGAAAAGACCTTAACCGTATTGTTATGGAGTGGGAGCACACTCGACTTCGGATGAAGTCTGTGGTTGATCAGGTAGCCGCCCGCGATCCTGTTCTGGCAGAATCCATGGTCACGATTCTATTTGAATTATTACGTGAGCGGGGATTTCAATTTAGTTTATCTGTTCTTAAGCAAGAACTTGAAACAGTGAAATGGACCCGAGTTTTAAAAATTAAATTGGACGCTAAATTTTATGATTACTACGGTACAAATAAAGAAAAATTTGAACGTCTTGAAGAGGCTCGAGTTTTATTAGTTAAAGCCGTAGAAAGATTTAAAGAAGAAGACCAGATCAGCTGGGCCGCATCAACACGTGCTCATTTTGTACCTGCTAAGCTCACATGGACTCCAGCTCTGACTTTCGCAGCCGAGAAACTCAAATTTTTAGAAATTAAAAAATCAGGATCTGTTATTTTTCACTCTGAGAATAATTTTACCCCCATTCGAGAATTGATATCAGCACAAGTCAGCCCCACTCGAAATTCGCCTTTATCAAAGGACATCATTTTAAAAATTGAAAAAGTCTTAAATCTTCCCGAAGTGGTATCGGTTAATTTAAAGGGGGATAAAACACTATGGGTTGCATATGCAGATGAAACTTCAGTTAATTTACAAAACATTCAAATCCCAAAAGGCACACGAAGAGCAAGAAAACTTGAAAACGCTGAAATTTTTGAAATGAACCAAGTTCTAGGCACTGAGGAAAGGGGTGAGCTCGCTCAATTCACTGTTCGACCTCCTACGCAAACCTATGTTGGTACCGTCAAATTAGACAAAAATTTTATCACAGGTTTTCATACAGCCACGATTAAAACACTGGACGGTGAAACTGTGACTGTGCCGTTGGTAGAACTTAGAATAGATCCCTTATGAATTATGTTTTGATTTCTCTTTTTTTGTGAATTTCTCGCTACTGGAAAATTTTGCATTTGCGAGTGAAGTAAAAAATTGTAGAGTCTCTTTAAAAGCCATTATTGATCCATCCATAAACCGATTTGAAATTAATAGACACGGACTACAAAATAAATCGCATGAAGATTTTGCAATGCTAAGATATGGCGATCTTGGTATAAAGGCCCTAGAGAGTTTAAAAAATATCGGAAAAGAATTCGAAGTTCTTATCGTAGATCCAGGAATAGTGGCTCGTATCATTCAATTTGTTGAATTTGTTAGTAAAAATAATTTAGAAATGACTCCTCCAAAATCGGTAAGATCGCTTTTTGCCTCCGTTTTAGGAAAAAAGACGATGTATCGAGCTCTTGTTTTAAATGAAAAAGAAATGAATGATATCAAACAAAACGGGATGAAAGCAGTTAGTCTTATCAATTCAAAATCCCATTTCCTAACTGATTATCCATTACTTCAAATGTTTTGGAAAAGGCGATCAGATAACCCATTTCCTGATGGAGATCCTATGATTTCTATTACAGTTCACCCAGAAATTGCTGTGGCAGCTGCTTCAATATTTTTATATCGAAATTCGAAACCCATTTTCGGACTAGATTTGAAATTTGAAAAAAAGGACATTTACTTATTTGAAATAGAAGTTCCTGTGATAGATATTCTAATTCCGGAGTCTCATCAATTTTCAGTACTAAGAACAAAACATATTGGTTTTTCTATTGAAATTCAAAATTTCACTAGAAAAACAAATACACATTACGGCTATGGCCCAGATGTGGAATCTTTTCTTTTATATGAAGTTCATCCTCAAGAAATTTTACAAGTTAGCAAAATATCTGAGCGTATAAGAGTAAGATTTGGAAAATAATTTTTAAAATAGAAATGTCGATTTAGAGTGCTTTTTTGAGACATTTTTTTTGATTCTCAAACAGAGGACCTGTTAACAATTTTCAGCCTGATGACATTTCGTCATGCGAAAAACACGGCTCTCTTTGTTTGCCAACTGGTACATCTTTCGCATTTCATTATGCCGTGAGGAATTTATGAAATTAAAGTGTATCATTTCGATCTGTTTATCAGTTTCCCTAGTTATGGCTCAGGTACCCTCGATTGATGTTTCAGGTCGAGACGGTATCAAAGGATCTCCAGGTCACAGCTACAATCCAAGCCCTAGGAGTGCTGGTTTTGGCAGCGGAAGTCGTGGGCGCTCTGGAGGACATGCAGGACCTTCCACACCTGGTCAAAATGCAGGAGGTATTCAAGTTCATTTAAAAGATAAAGAGATCGTGGCGGGTCAACCCATGCAAGCTGTTGTTGAAATGGACGCCACATTTATTACAGCTGATAACAATCCTGGAAAAGAGAGAAAGACTTTTGCTGTTGGCTCGCAGGGGTTCATGCATTTGCAAGCCAAAGGTGGTCGCGGCGGTGGAGGCGGCACAGGTGGCACTGGTGAAGGTGGGCAAGACGGAGCCAATGGTTCTGACGCCACAAGATATAGCAGTGGAACCAGTGGTGATAATGGTGGATCCGGTGGAGATGGTGGAAATGGCACTCCTGGATCCAACGGAGGAGCTGGTGGTACCATTGAAATAAAACTCAGCGCTGAAGATTCCCATCTGATTTTGCTCGTCGACGAAAATATTTCCGGCGGCCCTGGTGGGCATGCAGGTCAAAATGGTTCCGGTGGACAAGGTGGCCGTGGTGGTCGAGGTGGAAGTTCCTACTCCTGGTCAGAACAGGTCTACACGGGTGAAAGTTGTTCCAATACTGATAATGGCAACGGAAGTTACACTCGAAGTTGTACACCTCAATATCGGATGGATTACCATAGCAATCCCGGTGGCTCCTCTGGATCTTCGGGTTCCTCAGGAAGCTCGGGCACTGGCAATACTTCACCAGGAAGTCCAGGCCGAGACGGGCGATACACAATTTTAGTTGATGAAAATGGAACATCAAAAAGTTATTCCCAGGCTTTTAAAATTCATATCGAGAGCTACACCGTCACTGACCAAAATAAAGATGGAATCATTGAGCCTGACGAGTCTTTAACAATTTCAAATATGGTGGTTAAAAACTCAGGAGAAATGCCTTGGAATAACTCGAAAGCAAAATTCATGGTGTTCCTAGAAAATTCGGGTTGGATTGTGGCTGAACCTTTGACCTTGGAAGTACCCTCACTGAAGAAGGGACAATCAGCAGTATTGAAAAATACCTTAAACTTTAAAATTCGCCAGACAGAATCCATTGGGAAAGAAAAAAGATGGACGGCAGAAGATCAAATTGTACCCAAAAATTTAGTTTCCCGAGTCCATCGCACTCAAGGTGGTTTTACTTTAGTTAAGCCTTTGACCATCACATTTCCACTGGAAGTGACTCCACTGGTTTCAAAACACTCAGTGGGGCCTGGCGAGACCGTAAAAATTCTTTGGCGTGTTCGAAACATCTCAGAAAAATCTTTAGGAGAAGAAAGTGAAAGTCTTCGAAAAGTTTTGCAAACAATCCGAGTGAACACACAAGACACTCAGGATGTTCAATTTCAGTACCTTAAAAATGAAACTTCCTTCACCATGCTGGATCAAGACAGACTTAAAGAATTAGCTCTATTAGAGCCTGGGGAAGAAGTTCTTATTGAAGGTGACGTCAAATTTTCAACGGAAGCTTTGGCCTACACCGATCGCAATGTGGAAGTTCATTTAGGACTTGGGCAGTTGAATTCTCCTCAATCCATTCAAAAAATTCAAATTCAGAACTTCAAATTTAAGATTTCCCAGCTTTATAACTACAACTCGGACGCTCAATGGGTTCTTATCGTCAATAACAACACCATGCGGGAAGAGTACTTGGCCTGGAAGCAATTGGCAGACGAGCTGGGCATAAAAATGGACATTTGGGACACCTCCTATTACGGCAAATTGATGCTTTCCAAAGTCATGAACCAAAATGTAGGGTCATTTGCTGATAATTATAAAAATAAAACAGTGATTATTCTAAATAACACTCACCAGGCCATTGTGGATCAAGAACCCATTCGCACTTTGGATCAGCTGTCACAAAAAGACTTTGTTGAAGCTTTAATTAAAGGCGGACTAGGTGTTGTTATAATTGGGCCTGAAAAGAAGCGTCGAACTGTTTTTGATAAACTTTTAGTGACAAAGGATTCTGTTGAGAGTTCTGTCACTCAACGAGAATTCTTTAAAAGTTTCCAACAAAAAAATCGAGAGATTGAATTTGGAACTTTAGGAACCATTGACTTTAGAGATTTCCAATTATTCGGACAACCGAATGAAGCTTCCTTAAAAGAACAGGCCACTGACTTGGCAAAAAAATTGTTAAAAGAAGAACCTCTCAGTCGCTATATCATCAGTTACGATCTGAATGTGGAAAAGTTAAAATGGAAACGATTTTCAAAAAAATTCAGAGTGCAAAAAGTGCTAAGCCCTTCAGTCGGCAGTTTAGTTGTACTCGACGTCAGCGACGAGGAAATGCACAAAAAAGAATTTGTTCTAAGTGCCGAAAATATTCTGTCGGTTATGGAAGGTATGCGCTTCAATAATAAGCTGACCACTTTTTCTGGAATTAAAAAATTAAATTCTCCATGGTCCTCTTTTTTAGCTGATGCCATGATTCGTGACCTCATTGCAGAGCAAAATGTAGCTCTGTCAGTTTCTCAAGGGCGGTGGGAGCTTATCAAAAGAACCATGGGGGGACTTTTCACAGGGCGTCGATTTAATTCTGGATCTGATATCAGCTTTGCTGAATTAGAAAAGCTCAAAGTGAATTCTCAGCTCTCTGTTGTAAATAAAGCGGGGCAAGAGCTTTTAAGAGTTGTGGCAGCACTCAAATTTTATGCAAAAAATGCCCTTGGAATGTTTCACATCCTTGAGAAAGAAAAATTTGTTTCTCCCTTGAGTGTTTATTTGTACAGGCGGGATATGAATCGCTTGCAGGAACAGATCGTGACAAAAAATTTCCCCAACGAAATGACTCAAGCCAAAGCCCTGGTGGATCAGCATGTGAGTATCTTTGAAGAGCGTCTTAAAAAACGACAAGCCGCTTTAAAAGGAAACTCACGGTTGAAGAATTCGCATAATATGCTAACGAATCCCTCTTTGAGTAGCACCTATTCCACACCTAAAATTTTGAATGAAAACCTCGTCCAAGAAGAGGAGAATTAAAATGAAAAATTTCATTTACTTTCTTATTTTATTTTTAAGTGCCTTCACGAGTTATGCAAGCATGACCTGTCCCGATTCTGTGAACAATGAAGGTGGATACTTAGGTAATCGTCGAAATGTTTCCATTCAGGAAGCCATTCAACAAGGGCGCATTCGTGAATGGCAGTCCGGTGCCACAGCTTGGGGTGATTACGTGTGTGGATCTTGCAGCAATGTGAGATCCATGAAGCCCGATTTGAATGACAAACGAATTTGTGAAAGTTGTGGAAAACCCCACACGGGAGAAGTCTATTTTGAACCGGCACAAATTGAGTATAACGGTAAGGTTTACTTAGTTAATTCCCGCAATTTTGTAACAGGAGCTAAAGAGGGACTCGCAGCCCAAAAGCAAAATTGGTCCTGTCCCTTTTGCACGACGACCAACGTGGTTGGAAAAGAAGACTGTCCCAGTTGTGGAGCTCACTTTTCAGGGCAATCCAAATATTTAGCTGATTTGGCCAAGGCTGTTGAACGCTACCACACTCAACGCTTAAAAAAGCCAGCTCTCGTCGCCACTGCAAGCACGACCTATAACCACACTTTGCCAGCTCAAGTTGTTAAAAATGATTTGGCTGGACTCAAAAGACTTTATGGAATTGCAGCCACGGCTGTCGTCGGTGTTGCTTTGGCTGGTACGGTTTATTATTTTCATGAAGCCCATGCTTCCCCTGGGCAGATATCCAGAGTCAATGGGCAAGAGATTCATGTGGAGTATCAAAAAAAAAAGAACCCCGAAACTCTTGTCTTAACCATCCCAGAAGGTCGAATTCATCCCAAGGTGGGCGAGTCAGTTTCCGTTCACTGGACTCACCGACACGGAGCCATTGGTGTTGAGCGTGAAAACGGTGGTGATTTTGTTCAACTCGAAAAAAGGACAGAATGAAAAAATATTTTGAGACAAGAACACTAGTTTTTGGGCTACTGTTTTGTTTCTCCCTTTTTTCACAGTAAGGAGATACTGCGTCCTTAATTTAAATTTTTTAGCACAAGGTTTATCGAGTATTCGATTTATTGCCCATATGTGTGCCCTTTGTGGTTTTCTCGAAAAAGCCAATGAAAAGTGGCTGAGTGGAACTCAGCCATCTCCTGAAAAAAATCAGGAATCTAGAAACTTGGTGACTGACCTTCTTGGTAAACTAGATAAAACAAAGGTGGCCATAGTCGTGGCTGGTACGGAAGTGGGCGGAGAAGGTGAAATCGTTATTGAGGAGGCCTCAAAGAGAGGTTTTGATATCATCGCCACACCGGCAGAAAAAGCAAAACCTGAAGACTTATCGAAAAAAGTATCTAAATTTGTCCCAGCCGGAGTTGATTGGAGCACGCGCAATCACCTGTTTATTGATTTACTGAATGTATTGATCACGGCAGGTTCTACAAGCACGATACTGAATCATATTGAAATCACCCACAAGCTGAAAAAGCCCGTTTATCAACTGAAGGGCATCAGTCCTGCCATCGATGGATTTATCACTAATTTAAAACCGAATATTTTTGTGCATCAAAATAATGTGGACAGAATCATTGATGGTACTGGATTAAAAACTCAAGCCCTGACTGGAATGTGTCGAGAGTCAGTTAAGGCCAAATAAAAAAACTCATTTTATCGATTCACTCTGCACAGGAGGCGCCCCGTCTCTGCGGAGCTTACTATAAAGTTGGAAGAAGAGTTAGAGCAAGCTATTAAAAAGAAAGGACTCAAAAGGTTAAAACAGTTAAACATTTCAAATTTTCAACCCACCTGAAGTCTTATAAAATAAAGATCAAACTATTAGCTTAAATGTAAATTTAGTCTAATTTTAAAAATATTGCCTCATTATTTTTCTAATGAAACTTCTCTTCCGATTAAGATATTTATCTTGATTATGACTTCTTAGTTTCGGAGGTGCTAGCGAGCAAGTTCTTGATCCACATTTTTCATCAATTCAGTGAGTTTTTTCATCTCCTTTATGTGATGGGGAAATAGTTCCTGCACCAATTCACTAGAAGGCTCAGGCATTAACTTTTCATCAGTCACTGTTTCTGGAAGTTCGTAATTCAGAGCAATACCATAGCCCTTTTGAACCAGATGCTGTTGTGGTTTATCTTTGAGAGCTTTAATTAAACGAAATCCAAGTTCCTTAAGATCTGGATTTTTATTTTGAGCAGTTGCTGTTTCATTGATTTTAGCCTTCTCAATATACAGTTGCAGATCAGCCTGTAAATTCAAATTTTGTACAATAATGGCTCTATCTGTTAAAAGTCTTAGATGGGCTAACAGAGTTGTCCGAATTGTCCCTGCTTGATTAGTTTTCAGTTTTTTTAAATGAAATTCTAACTTTTCAGATGTGATTTCTATATTTTCTTTTTCACCGAGTGCCTGGAGAGCACGGCTCACAATCTTTTCCTCTGACCAAAATACCTGAGGTTTTTCACTTTTTGATATCAGACCTACATGAATTAATTGATCTCGCAGTCCCATGGGAGTGTTGATATTTTGATCATGGAGTCCTGAGCGTTGAAGTACACTTTTTAAAAGTTGATCTGTTTCAGAAGCACAATTATTTGTAATAAATTTATAGGTACCGTTGTATTCCCAGTAGGCTTCCATAATCCGATAGAAAACGCTTATTCTTTCTTCTGATGTCAGTAACAAAGGATAGGAAATAAGATTTCTCAGCTCACCACGGTTGTATTCATTTTGAATATGGATGAGAGGTATCAAGTACATTCTTGAAGCATAGCTTCCAAAAAGTCCTTTAAGCGTATCGATGGAGATGTCAGTCACAGCAGCACGGAAACTGGCCACTAAGTGATGGGTGACGTCATTTAGGCACTCAGGGCCTGGCACTTTTCGAGAAGGCGAGCAGATAATGATTCTCAACATGGAATGGCCCCAGCGTGAACTCATCCCGGTGCCTTTATCGGCTAAAAAATAGTCGATACGGTAAATTTGTGATGGGTGGATTTCAAGAGTTCTTTCTCTAAGAGATTCAGAAGTGTCTAAATAAAATTTAAACTTTCCACAATTCTGGTTTTTTTGACTGAGTTCGAAGTGCTGATTAAAAAAATGATTCAAGCTGGGTCTTCGACAGGAGTACTCAGGATTTAAAATATATTCAGAAAAATTAAGTTTTAAAGCAGCCTGTGGGTCGGTCAATTCTAAGGGATGAATGGCTCGCTCAAGCAGTTGGTTTTGTTTTTGTCTTTGACTGCGCCACAACAGTGATAAAAATTCGGGTCGGGTCGAAATGGATTTTTCAAGTCCTAATTCTGTGAGGCAAATTTGAGGATTTTGATGGGTCAGTTCACATTGATTTAAATTCAAATGATCTTTGTTAGAAAAAAAATTTCGATCATCATAACTTTTTATGAATTCGCCGATGATAATAGATTTTATTAATTTTTCTGTATCAAAATTGGGACAGGGTAAGATAACTTGTCCGCTTAATACTAAGTCAAAAATCTTAGGTAAACTAATTGTAATAATGCTTCCCCTTTTAGTTGAGTTCACAAGATTATCAAAGTTTATTTTTTTATAATCGCAGATTTGAGCCATTGAAGTTTCACTGTTTGCTTTAAAATCTATTCTATATTGCAAATTTGTTTTAATTAGCAGTGGTAAAAGTTGAGATTCTAAATCTGAGACCAGTTTGTGGAGTTGATCGTTCTTGGAGTCAATACGAAGAAAAGAACTCATTGCAAAAGAGGAAGAAGCCAAGATCATAATCATGAAGAACATTAAATTGCTGAACATGGCTCCTCCAAATGTGATTGAAATTAGATTTCTGTATGATTGTCTTGTAAAAATTTAAACATCTGAGCTGCCGCTTCTGGAGCTGAAATCCGGCCCTGAGCTTCAATCATTTTTGCATTTACCAAAGAAGCAGCCGCAGGATGAACTTCAGTCTCACCAGCCATCACTTTTACAAGTTCTGTTTTTAAGACTGCCACTCGTTCTTGCTTTTCTTTTTTGCTGGAAAGTGCATCGGATGAACCTTTTGAACTTTCTCCAGCTCCCTTAACTGGTGACACTAAACAAGCGCCAAATTCCTCTGAATTGTTGGCTTCAAAATTACATCCACTGATTAAAAGCATCAAAGTAGCTGAAGCTCCTAATCCTGGGCTTGAATAAGAAATAGCGAGAAGAGATACTGAAAAAGCTTCGCCTCCGGGTTTTGCAAAGGTCTTGGGAGTTATGGCCATGACCAGAGCTCCAACCATTAAGTACTGTGATAGTTTCATTTTATTCTCCTATGTTTGTTTTGGGGGGGGACTGTGGGGTCAAAGATAAGCGAAATGAATACTGGCTTATAGATTTTAAAATTTAAAAATAGGGGTCTTCAGTTAGCGAATTTGTGAAACAAAAATGCGCTGCCTTACTTTGAGACAGCGTGACTTTTTTTGTCATAGAATTAAGTTCTAACATATCTATTTCAATTTAAAGCTTTTGATTGGGGAATGAATCTAGCAATTCACTTTATTATGAAGTCTTTATTGAAGTCTTTGTGCCTGGTTATTTTATTGACAGCCTCACTGGTCAAGGCCCGTCAGTTTCAAGAAACAAGTGGATCGCGATCCTCGCAAGTACCATTAATATTAAAAGATAACTTATTGCAGCTTCCAAATAAGCCAAAAGAAATTAAACCAAAAGAAGAAGTCATTAAGTTCAATCCTGAGTTGCTAAAGCCGCAAAACCCTGGGAAGAAGAATTTTCAGTTGGTTCCGAAAAATCGACAGCTTTTGCAAGGTCCTGATTTGACTGCCGGTGCAAATCCTATTGAGCAATCCATTAACGAACTTGTTCTTATATTAACCAATGCCTTAATTAAGATTTCTCCAGACAGCTATTCATTTTTAATTACAACCCAGTGGGTAGTTGTTCCTGAAAACACGACTGTCCAGGGACTGCCGTTGAAGTCAGTTGGTTTTGCTGGACTACCAGAATCTATTTCTTTTAATTTAGATGAATCACAGTCCCTCGTATTTTTTCATATGGACATTTTAAAACAGGCCTCATCAGTTATTAATTTAAAATCAAATCTTTACTCAGAGCTAATCGATTTAGTTGTCTTTTTAAGCTCTCAGATGAACAGTTCAAAAAATGACCTAACGAGGGATGATTTAAACAGTCAAAGTCAAAGCATTCGCCTTCGGCTTTTTGAGTTCATAAAAGTACCTGCGTTTTTTGATTGGAAAAATACAACGGTTTTAGTTTCTCCAGATTCGGGATGTCGAAATCAAATCCGCCTGGGCGTCAATCCTTACTCAGGTGTTGTGAATCTGGCTTATAACTCCACAGGGGATTGTCCCCCATTTTTGGTTGAAGAGCCCATCCGTGATATTAGTCCGCTTAAGTTTTTTCAGGGGTTTGAGGAGTACCAGTGTTTGAGCGAATCAAATGGAATTGTTTCTTGCTTGCCGAGGGTGAATTCTGACTTTGCTTGCACACTCAATATATGGAACAGAATTCCCGATAATCAAAAGCCTCGATTGACAATTATGCCAAATCAAAAAGTTGAAATTCGCTATTTTCTTTGCGAACTGCAAAAAACCAAGGTCAGTGCAAAACTTCCACTTACTGTTATCTATGAAAGAATTCAGTAATGAAAAGTAAACTGATGATGGCTTTTTTTTTCATTTTTTCCCTCTTAGCTCAAGCTGAATCAGTTGAATCTCGAGTGCGTTTTGAACTCAAGCTGAGAACAGCCATCTCCCACATGCAAAAAATCATGGATAGTGGATTTGTCGAAGAATTGATGATAAATCTTAAAGAAAAAAATCTCGATGTAAACTTTGAATCTGAAAAAGTTCTTCAAGAGGTCAAAAGAATTCGTGTTCGCATTGAAGATTCTCAACAGTCATTTATGCATCACAGCCAATCCACTTGGGTGGAAACAGATCTTAAACCTTTTGCTGAAATTCGAATGCGACCTTTCTCAATGACAGAAAAAACTGAAGCTCTGAATGTTCGAGATCTACTGTTTGTTTTGTTTCATGACAGGGGTCATCACTTGGTTGGTGAATCTGAGTCCGCTGCTTGGTTATTAGCTAAAGAAATGATTGAGCTTATGGAAAAAAAAATCCCTGTGTCTGAAATGCTCAAAATTTCTTTGGGCACTTTTGTTGGTGCGCAGGTGGGTTGCCGTGACAGTTTTCGAATTGAAGAAATCGACCTCATGAAAGCAAAAATGGAAGTTTCAATTAAGACCACTGAGGGTCATTGTCGAATTTTCAAACCCTTTATGAATAGATACGCTTTTGACTCTGTCAGTTTATCATTGCAATGCCAAGCTCATAAAGAAGGCACCTACTGTTACGCCACTGATTTAAGTCATGATTTTCGAATGTGTAAAGATTCAAAAAATAAAATGCTAGAAAGTCATGATTTTCAAAGTCTTTTTCTTTTTCAAAATAGTCAGAACTTAAAGTCGATCATGTCTTATTGCATTTTTGAAAATAAAAAAGTAGCTGTGCTTAATCATGTGAACAGTTCTTACTCATTTGTAGGGCAAATCTATGGTGAAAGAATGATGTCCGAGGAAAGTGTAAAAGAATTTAATAGGCTCGAAACTATGTGGGTAGGACTCAGTTTATTTGTAAAACAGGCTATCGATGGAAAATCATTCAAGCAGATTTTTGTAGATGATTAATTGGATGTGCAAGTGAAAATTTTTGATTACGATAATTACAAAAAATGGTTCATTGATTGGGTTGATAATCGACCTAACAAAGGCTATGGAGAGTTCAGTAAATTAGCTGAGTTTCTCAACTCAAGTTCCACTGTCATCAGTCAAATTTTTAAAGGGGATCGAGATCTCAGTCTTGAGCAGGCTAAAAAATTAGCTGAGTTTTGTCAGCTCACTGATTTAGAAACTAAATACCTGATGCAACTTGCGCTGATTGCTCGGGCTGGAAATTTTGAACTCAAAACCTATTTTGAAGGTGAGAAAAATAAAATTCGTGAAGAGTGCCAACAAGTCAAAAGCCGTATTTCACCAACGAGACTTTTATCGGATTCAGAAAAAGCACTTTTAGTCTCCAGTTGGATGCCCACAGCTTTGCTTATTTTGGCTGGTAAAGCCGATGGAATAAATCGAGCCGAGGCGGCTTCAGAACTTTTTGTGCAACAAAGTGAATCAGATCATTGGTTGTCACTTTTAGTGGAAAAGGGACTATTAGTCGAAATGGACGGACGTTTTAAAAATGGGTCCACAAGGCTTCACATAGATAAAGGCTCACCCTATATCACTCGTCATTATACAAATTGGAGACTTAAGGGAATTGCTAATGCTGAGTCGGCTCAAGAATCCGATTTATTTTACACTAGTGTGGCCTCTGTTGCCGAAGCTGATATTCCCAAGCTTAAGGAAAAGCTGATGCAAGCCATAGCGGATTACGCCCGTGGTGTTTCAGAATCACCAGCCGAAAAAGTGGTTTGTTTAAATCTCGATTTCTTTCAATTGGGCTTCAAAAAATAAAAAACTGGGGTATTTGTGTGTTGTTATTTTTAATAAAACAACAAGCGATTCAGACACTTAGATGTGGTTTTTTGCCCTCGAAGATGATTTTTAATTTAATGAACAAATAATGATTTGAATAGTCCATAGATTTCAATAACTTAATTATTGAATACTACTCAAAAACAACACGTTAAGGGCCCAGTTTTAAAAGAGAAAAACCTCGTTTGGGGGGACAAACGAGGTTCTTTGGGGGGGGTATAATACACCATCTGGGGGAAGATAATGTTGTTATACTTAATACTATTGCAACGGGTAGGCCATGCTGGTACGCGTTTAATTGGAATTCATTTCGTTTAAAATGCGACAGGCCAATGGGTTACAAAATTTGTATTTTCAGTTCGATTTATTTTCGACATGTCATTTTGAGACAATTCTAAAGCATTAAATTAAATGGCTTTAGGAATGAAAGGCACCCGTGTTTCAAACCTCTGGGCGTACTCTCGAGCGGATTCTGAGTTCAAAGTTAATATTTCCACGCCAAAACCTTTACCGGGCGAAACCCATCGAACAATGCCACAGCCCTCCAAGTCGGAAAGAGGGGAGTTTGTGAGTTTTAAATGAAATGAAACATAGGAGTTGATTTTGGGTTGATTTGACTTTTGTGAAACAAAAAAACCACCACGCCCAAACAGCATGGATTGATTTACCTCGAGACTATCTAGAGATTCCGCTGTCTTTTCAATATGAAGATCTATTTTTTCAGGTTTTTCAGCGGACCACTTATTTTCAGGCTTTAAAAGACAAATGTGCATGGCTTTTTTAACGGCAGAGGCTTCGAAGGGTTTTGCAAAAATTCCTTCAGCTCCGAGGCTGTAGATTTCCTCATGGGAGGCCTCAGTGAATCCTGAAATAAAAAGCAAACAAGTTTTTCTATCGGATTGAGTTTTAATTTTTTTAGCAAGATCAATTCCGTCGCCATTGGGCATACGCATGTCAGTGATAACCAAATCATATTGATTTTTCTGGTAGAGATCCCAAGCAGAATCACCATCAGTTGCTGTGTCCACATTGAGATTAAAAGTTCGAAAAAGTTCTGCAATGGTTTCGAGAAGTGAAATTTCATCATCAACTAATAAAATCTGAATTTTTTGAGGTTTCACCTTTTCTCCATGTGACAGGTACATAGATCGTAACGGCGAGTTAGACTTTTTTTAATAAGAATTTATAGTGCGCCGTTACGATCTATGTACCTGTCACATGGCGGGAGAGCTGCTCACGATCATCAGGGTGAGCCAATTCAATCAGCGCTTTTGCACGTTGACCTAAGGAAAGGCCGGCCAGATCCTTTCGGCCGTACTCAGTGACCACCCAATGAATATGAGACCTTGTGGTGACAACTCCTGCGCCTAGGCTCAAGTGACTCTTGATCCTGGGATGTCCCTTCACTGAACGGGAGGTCATGGCTATTATGGGTTTGCCGCCCTCGGATAAAAAGGCAGCTCGCATAAAATCCATTTGTCCACCTACGCCAGAAATTATTTTGGGACCAACGGAGTCAGCACAAACTTGCCCAGTCAGATCCATTTCAACACAAGAATTGATTGCGACAACCTTGGGGTTTCTCGCAATCACATTGGGTTGATTGACATAACTGGCCTCTAAAAAAATGGTGGATGGATTATCATCGATAAAATCAAATAAATCTCTGTTTCCAGTCACAAAAGCGGCCACGGTTTTGCCGGGATGAACCTTTTTCCTGGAATTTGTAACCACACCTGAACGAATCAAATTGAGCGCATGATTGGACCACATTTCGGAGTGAATTCCTAAGTCTTTGTGGTTTTTTAGAGCCACTAAGGCTGCATCTGGAACAGCGCCTATTCCCATCTGCAGTGTTGAACCATCTTCCACCAATTCAGAAATGTAGCGCCCAATTTTAAGTTCAGCTTCGGATAGCTGAGAGGAGTGAGACTCATAAAGAGGCTGATTAACTTCAATTTTATGAGTGATTTGAGAAATATGAATGATGCCGTCACCATGAGTTCGAGGCATCTGAGGGTTGATTTGAGCGATGATAACCCGAGCTGAATCCACCGCTGCACGCGCCACATCCACACTGGTGCCCAGTGAGCAATAACCATGAATGTCAGGTGCAGACACATGAATAAACGCCACATCCAATTTGATTTTTTTTTGTCTAAAAAGACTGCCGATTTCAGATAAAAAACACGGAAGATAGTCAATTCGATCATAATCCAGATAGGGACGTATATTGGCCCCTACAAATAAATTGACCACTCGAAAAGAACTGGCGTACTCAGGTTTTGCGTAATGGACATCACCATGAGTGTGCAAATGGTAGAGTGTCACATCTTTCAGTTCATGAGCTTGAGAAAGAAGCTGATCAATTAAAACAGAGGGAGTAGCAGCTCCTCCGTGAACGAAAATGTGATCTCCAGATTTAATATGTTCTTTGAGCGACATAATTTAAATACAGTAATACCTTGTCGAGACTAAGGCCATCTCAAATTGAAACGGGCTCTAAAATTGCAAAGTTCTCTATTTATGAAGTTTATTTTGTTCCTGGTTCTTTCAGTTACAATACAAACCCATGCCGGTTTTTTTGAATCATTTGGCAGTGCCCCCCAAGTGGAAACCGTCCAAGGAGTAGTCGAAGGACGCTACGCTCGGTCTCAGACTTTACAGCTCGAATCCGATGTGGCTGAATTTCTTGGGATTCGTTTTGCTCAAGCCCCCATAGGGTCCCTACGGTGGCAGCCACCTCAACCTTTAAATAAATTCACTGGTGTTTATAAAGCCCATCAAAAAGGATCTGAGCCTCTTCAGCCCAATATTCTGACAGGTGGGATCACAGGTTCTGAGGATTGTTTATTTCTCAATATTTGGGTGCCCAAAACCAAAAGACGATCCCCTTTGCCAGTCATGTTTTGGATTCATGGGGGAGCCTTTGTCATAGGCTCTGGTCATCAAAAAGTAGCTCTTGTGGATCTTTATGACGGTAAGCAGTTAGCTAAACAAGGTGATGTTATTGTTGTTTCAGCCAATTATCGTTTGGGTCCCTTAGGATTTTTTGCCCACCCCGAGATGTCAATCGATGGAAAAGCACCTGCAGCTGTTAATTTTGGGTTGATGGATCAAATAGCAGCCCTCGAATGGGTGAAGCATAATATCTCTCGCTTCGGTGGTGATCCTCAAAAAGTCACTGTTTTTGGCGAGTCCGCTGGGGGCACGAGTATCTTATCGCTGATCGCATCTCCCAAGGCCAAAAATCTTTTTTCTCGCGCTATAGTCCAAAGCGGACCTGATTATGGAATGCCTATGCAAAAGGCTCTCGAGCAAGGAAATCGTATATCAGAACATTTAGGAACATCTGAAAAACCACTCACATTAAAACAGCTAAAAAATGTTCCTGGTGAAGAGCTGATTCGTGAACTTCCCATGTTGGTTAAGTATGGAGAAAAAAGATTTACTTTTGGTCCCATTGTTGGAGATTCGCTATTGCCTCAGCCTGTTTTACAAACCATTTTAAAAAATCAGCACAACGCTGTCCCCTTGATCATTGGTACCAATGCTGAAGAAATGCGAGTGCTGTCTCCTGTTTTTCTACGAGGCTTCCCGGATAACCTTTCAGACTCAGCTTACTCTGAGTTTGTCAGGGATTTTATCGGAGTTCCCTTTGACGAAGCCGCTCGCAATCAATACACAAAAGAAAAGTACGGAACCAATCGAAAGGCCATGGAAGCTCTGGTTGAAGATGGGTTATTTCACTCTTATGCAGGCCATGTGGCCCGGGCCATGGCCCGCAGTCAAAATTCAGTGGCCACTTACCAGTATCTTTTTACTCAAAAAGCACCTCTTATTGGGGCGGGGCATGCTTTGGATTTGGGCTATACATTTCAAAACAAAGCCCTGCTTTTGATGACGAATAATGAATGGTACAATCCCTTTCACTCTGTACAAAATTTTAATAAACAAATGAAACTGTCTTCAGCCATGATCAAAATGTGGAGTAATTTCAGTGACACAGGAAATCCCAACACTCGAGATGGGCAAGCTCTGAAAATTCCCTGGCACCAGGCCCATCAGGGAAATATTTTAGAGTTGAACACAGAAGGAATGAAGATGAGAAAAGCTCCTGAGGGAAAAAAATTAGCCTATTGGTCGGGACTCATCAGTCGCCATATTGAATCGACGGGTGGCCCTGTGAGCTGTCGACGCACGTTGACTCGACGATCCCACTGAAGTGTTTCCATAATTTAGATTATGAAGTTTTTTATTTTTATTTTTTTTATTTCAAGTTTTGCTGCTGCCGATTTACAAAGTGATTTTTTTGAACTGCTTATGAAAAAGCAAAAGCAAAAACAAAATAATATAGACACTCCCAAAATTAAAAAGGCCATCGAGCTCATTGAAAAAAACAGGGGAGGTAAAAGTGAAGAAACACAAATTTTGCCAGCCAATCCCTTTTCTCTTCAAGTCGACAGCTTTCAATCAATTTCCTATATTCACCAGTTGATCTATTTAAAATTTAAGGACAAATCCATTTGCCGAGCTCAACTCGAAACCTACCAAGATCAAAGTTTGTTTAATGGCCTTAAAGTGATTTGTATCAAAGAGGGGGAAAGCCCTATCTCTTTTACTGATACGCTCTAGAATTTTTGTGCAAGCGAGTTGACCAAGTCCGCATTTCTTCACTGATTTGCAAAAGAGGATTGTCGAATTGAACTCCGTAGCCTTCGCCGTAACGTATATGCTGATTACGATTTCTCCAAATGGGTTGGGCGTGAACATTGAGTTCAAGACTTCCAATTTTAAATGTCAGATGCACCTTTTCATGCTGCAGCAGAAGGCCGCCAGGAAGCTCAAAAAAACAACCTGTACTGGAAAGATCACGCATGACCCCTCTGAGATACTCTTCACCGGATCTGACAGAGACTTGAGTCTGAATGGGCAATCGGTATTCTTTAATTTTTACTTCAGACTCAATATTTAAAAAGCACTGCATTTTTTCAAAACCATAAAATTGGATGTACATCTCAAGAAAAAATTGCCGCGTCTGTAAATCAAATTCTTCATAGATACGTGAGGATTCAATGCAAAAATAACTGAGCATTTCTGGAGTCATAACAGGAAATAAAATCTGTCCCTTGGGAAGTTCAGGATATTGAAAGCGAGTGTCGCGTTTTGCTATAAACAGGGAAGGATTTTCTCGAATGCTTTTACTGGGGACAAGCCTCAGGTGAAAACGATGACTTTCATGCGAGAGGTCAAGATGCATCAGTGTCAGGCGCGATTGGCCACTGGAGTTGTAGCGAACCACGGGACTGATGGGCTTTAATTGCCAGTGATCTTCAAAGTAAGGCGCAATGGCAGGATTGACGGCCATGATCAAGTTGTCAAAGTTGAGATGTTTTTTTGTGTAATTGATGGTGAATTTCATCAGAAGATGCAAAAGAATAAGAGTTTGTTTCTTAAATCCCTTATCGATGGCAATGGAAGCCATTTCAATGAGCAACATTTTCTGACGGGACCTTAAATCTTGAATCTCTGTTGAAAAATACTTTTCAGAATAAAAGCCAATTTTAGAATCTTGTATAAGACTGGCCGTGGCCACGACGGTTTCTCGATATTTCACGACCACAGTGGCGGTCTGGGGC
>JBKDFX010000185.1:0-7727 GCA_046336825.1 Bdellovibrionales bacterium
CATCTTTACTCTTGCTACTACACTTGGCTTGAAAAGGTTTTTGCTCGTCATGAAACCTCCTTCAAGCGAGCCTTTACTCAAGATATTCGCAAATACACGACATACAAAAAGGGCTTTGCCCACAAAACAGCGCACCCCCTCCCTTTTAAGGTGGCTTAACGCGCCGTTACGATTAATGTACCTGTCACACGGATAGGGTAGACCGACCAGTGGCTCGTCCTCTGCGAGATCGCAATGAATAATTCCGCTAGGTCCGAAAGGAAGCAACGGTACCTCAGGGCATCTGCGACAGAGTGACGGGCCGCTTTTTCTACTTGAGGTGTGTTTGTCTTATCAAGTGATTGCCCGAAAATTCAGACCTCAGATTTTTCAGGAATTGATTGGCCAATCCCATGTTACTCAAACTCTGCAAAATTCTTTAAAAAATGATCGATTGCCCCATGCTCTGCTTCTCACGGGCCCTCGAGGAACTGGAAAAACTTCCTCGGCTCGGATACTTGCTAAAGCCCTCAGGTGCCCCAATGCTCAAAATTTCACTCCCTGTGGAACTTGCAATTCTTGCATTGAAATTGCGGAGTCTCGATCACTGGATGTT
Organism: Bdellovibrionales bacterium; assembly: GCA_046336825.1. Classification (GTDB taxonomy): domain Bacteria; phylum Bdellovibrionota; class Bdellovibrionia; order Bdellovibrionales; family Bdellovibrionaceae. The sequence goes on from JBKDFX010000185.1 coordinate 596, forward strand.
ATCGAAATAGACGGAGCTTCTAACAACGGAGTTGATTCCATCCGAGAGCTTCGAGATACGGTGGCCTACCAACCCAACACAGGTCGTTATAAAGTTTATATCATCGACGAAGTTCACATGCTTTCGTCTTCTGCTTTTAATGCCCTGTTAAAAACCTTAGAAGAACCGCCAGATCATGTGGTTTTTATCATGGCGACAACGGAAGCTCACAAAATTCCACAAACTATTTTGTCACGTTGTCAGCGTTTTGATTTTCGAAGAATTTCCACTCGTCAAATTGTCGATCAGCTTAAATCTATTTGTGCCCAAGAGCAGGTTCAATTTGAAGAAGAGGCCCTCTGGATTGTGGCTCGCCAAGGCGATGGCAGTATGCGGGACTCATTAACTCTTCTCGATCAAGTTATCAGTTTTTCAAATGGACCCTTAAAGGCTCAGCAAATAGCTGAAATTCTAGGACTCACCGACCGCGGACTTTTATTATCAACACTGTCAGCACTAGTTGATTCTGATCGGCATGCCATCATCGATATTCTAAAAAAAGTAAACTTTTCTGGAATTTACCCAGAACTTTTTGCCCGTGAGGTTTTGGAAAGCGTTCGAACACTGACTCTGGTTAAAGTGGCTGGTGCCGAGCTTGAAATCATTGATCGACCTGAATCTGAATTACAGTTTCTGGCTCAGCTCTCAGTTAAATCAACAGAGGAAAGCCTCCACTATTTATTCGATATGGCGCTCAAGATGGCTCAAGATGTGGCCAAAGCCTCAGATCCACAGATCGTTCTCGAAATGGGCCTTTTACGCATGGCTCATTTGTCCAAACTCATTGAACTCTCTCGATTATCCTTCAGCTCTTCAGACTCAGCGACACCCACTTCGCAACCGATTTCTCAATCAACTCCTCCACCTGCACCCAAAAAAGTCTTTTTGAAGGGTGCTAATCCTTCTGATAAATGGCTGAATTTTGTTAACCACATCAAATCGAAAGACCCACTTTTTGCTGCCAAGATTGAAAATTTACTTTTTGTTTCTGAAGAAAACTCTGTTGTTAAACTTTCTGTTTCCGCGAAACATGTTTTTTTGTCTGAAACCATGAAAGAAGCTGATACCCGCTCTCGATTGCAGAGTTTTATTGATTCTCTCTGGGGAGAAAACTACACTTTTCAGGTGGTGGCTGAAAAAAAGCTTGAGGCGCCAGCAGAATCAGCTCAAAAAATGGCTGAAAAAAAGACTCAAGCTCAGGATCGTGAGATTGAAGATAAACTTCGCAATCATCCCACGGTTCAGGCTGCTCAAAAAATTTTTCAAGGTGAAGTGAAACCGATCCCCACGGATCGAAATCGACGCTAAGGTGATTTTAATATAAGGAGTTGCCCATGTTTGGAAAAGGCGGAATGCCCGGCGGAATGGCTCAGTTGATGAAGCAAGCCAACCAAATGCAAAACAAGATGAAGAAAGCCCAAGAAGAGTTGGCTAAACGTGAATACGAAGGAACTGCTGGCGGCGGAGCTGTCAGCGTTGTTGTTAACGGAGATCATTTTATCGTCACCACTAAAATTGACACTGAAGTTATGAAGTCAGGTGATGCTGAGATGCTTCAAGATCTTATCAAAGCGGCTGTTAACGATGCCGTTCAAAAAGCTAAAAAAACCTCTCAAGAAGAAATGGAAAAGATTACGGGTGGCCTCGGTATACCTGGAATGTTCTAATTAACCATGTTGCAAATTGCGGCTCTCGAAAAACTTGTACATGAGCTTTCAAAGCTTCCTGGTATTGGCCCTAAGACGGCTCAACGGCTGGCTTATTATATTTTAAAAAACAGAGATCAATATCCAGATAGACTTAAAGAAGGCTTAACTCGAGTTCAGTCTGAAATTCATGACTGTCCTCAATGCTTTAATTTTACCGATTCTGACATTTGTCGCTACTGCTCAGATACGAATCGGCGAAATGAACTGCTGTGTGTAGTTGAAGAGCCCTCTGATATTGACCGAATTGAGTCTTCACGGGCCTTCCAAGGTCGATATCATGTCCTCCATGGTGCCCTTTCCCCACTCGAAGGAATAGGCCCAGAAAAGCTCAAGCTGCAGGAGCTGGTTCAACGCATTGAAGATTCAGAAATTAAAGAAGTTATTCTTGCACTTGATTCTGACCTTGAAGGTGACACCACCGTTCTCTACATCAGCCGACTATTACAAGGTAAGGGAGTTCGCATGAGTCGAATTGCCCAAGGAATTCCTATTGGCAGCGACATTGATTATGTGGATGATAGAACCATGGGGCGAGCACTTCAAAATCGTGTGGAGATTTAATGTCGTTCATTAATTATAACGCCAAGGAAATCCACTGCAAAATAGTCTATTATGGACCTTCTCTAGGAGGCAAAACCACTAATATTCAGTGGGTCTATGCCAAGTCTCAGCCAGATCAAAAATCCAATCTCATGAATCTCAATACGGAAACTGAAAGAACTCTCTTTTTTGATTTTTTGCCTCTTGAACTGGGCGACATCCGTGGCTTCAAAACACGCTTTCACCTTTACACCGTTCCTGGACAGGTGGTTTATGATGCTTCTCGGAAGCTGATTCTTAAAGGTTTGGATGGTGTGATTTTTGTTGCTGATAGCCAAAAAGAACGCATGGAAGAAAATATTGAAGCCTTAAACAACTTGAAAACAAATTTAGAGCAGCAAGGTTATAACATTCGGGAAATTCCTTTGGTCATGCAATATAACAAACGGGATCTGCCCAATGTGGCCACCCTACCCGAACTCCGAAAAGCTCTTAATCACTTCAATGCCCCTGAGTTTGAAGCCACGGCTCAAGCTGGAAATGGTGTTTTTGAAGCATTGAACAGTGTCTCGAAATCGATTATTAACGTTCTTAAAGGCGGAGCCACCCTCTAAAGTCCTCTGCCAAGAGGCTTTTATGTCACAAGATTTAGTTTCTAAAATTCAAAGTTTAAAAAAAGAAAGAAATGCAGTCATCTTAGCTCACTATTACGAAGATGGTGATATTCAGGATATTGCAGATCATGTTGGTGATAGCTTTTATCTAGCCAAAATGGGGCAAAAATCCCAAGCTGATGTTATTTTATTAGCTGGAGTGGTTTTCATGGCTGAAAGTGTGAAGATCTTAAATCCAACAAAAAAAGTACTAGTTCCTGACATGGCAGCGGGCTGTTCTTTGGTGGAAAGCTCACCATTTGAGGACTATCTTCAATGGAGAAAAAATAATTTAGATGCCATTTGTGTAACCTATATTAATTCTTCTGCTGAAGTAAAAGCGATTTCCGATGTCATTGTGACGTCAAGTAACGCTGCTCAAATTTTAGATGCCATTCCAAAGGAAAGAAAAATTTTATTCGGACCTGATCAACATTTGGGTCGGTACTTATCTAAAAAATATTCCCGACCTATGGAATTTTGGCGAGGAGCCTGCCAAGTTCACATTTTGTTTGATGCACAAAGATTACATGAACTCACATTGAAGCACCCAGAGGCTGTGGTTATCGCCCATCCTGAGTGTGAAGACGCTGTGTTAAGGTACGCTCATGTTATTGGATCAACTTCGCGCTTACTTGAAGAAGTTGAAAAAAATCCGGCTAAAAAGTTTATTGTGGCGACTGAACAAGGAATTTTTCATCAAATGGCTAAAGCACGGCCTGATGTGGAGCTTATTCAGGCCCCCATTGATGACGGGACTTGCAATTGCAACAACTGTCCCTTTATGAAAATGAATAATTTAGAAAAAATTGCTAATGCCCTCGAGACACTTCAACCTCAAGTTATGCTGAATGAAAATGTCCGTCATTTGGCACAGGTTTCTTTGGATCGAATGATGAGCATCACCTCCGGCAAACAAGTCACTTGGCCGCAAACCTTCCAATTTGAAGGCTTTAAGTGAGTCTCTTTGATGAGCTCATTCAATTAGCTAAAAGCCAAGATCAAAATTTGATTTTGGATGTTGAAGAAAACTTGGAGTGGAGAAGTGGCTCCCTTGATCACAGATTAAAACTGAGAACTGCCTTGGCTAAGTATTTGTCAAAAAAATTTCACTTTGAAAATTTTGATAATATTCTCGACCTAAAAAAATTGCCAGAGTTTAAGCATGGGTTTATTTCCATATCTCATTGTCCTCAAGTAGGTGTTTTTGCAGTGTCAAATCGACAGCTGGGTCTTGATATTGAAGTGGCCTCCAGAGTTAAACCTGAGGTCGTCGAGAGAATCTGCCATAAAAATGAACTTCAGTTAACAAATAATCTTCCTGCGATTTGGTCGGCTAAAGAGGCTCTTTTCAAAGCCCATCGTAATTTCAAAGTCATTTCAGATACTCATATTTTAGAATGGAAAGTGTCTCACAATGGGATCTTTTCTTTCTCTGACAACGTGTTTTCAGGTTGGGTTGGTATCATCCAGGGAATCACCGTATCTCTTGCCATTAAAAAATCCTCAATTTGAGTCCAGTTATGGCCGATAGATCTAGTATAACTAGACAGAGGTCGTTTATGAAAAAGAAACCCCAAGCAAGAGCACCCAAAAGACCGGCCCCCCGCACTAAGCAAAGATCTTCTCCACGCAAGGAAACAACGCCTGTTTATGTTTCTTATATTGCATCAATGGAAAACCTATCAAAGCTCACCAAGCAGGCACAAATAATTCAGGCCTCTTCATCAGGCCTTTTAATTCATGTCAAAAGAGATGAGCTTGTTGCTAGCAACTTACGAAAAAATTTAAATATTGATGACCTTGTAGGAGAGAGAGTTCTGATTCGGTTAGATGATATGAATTTAGAACTTTCGGGAACAGTGGCGCGCACTTTATTTTTAGGAAAAGACGGGTTTCATATTGCTGTGGATTATTCTGAAGAGGCTCCCGAGTATTGGAGAGAGTGTTTGATGGATCTTCTTCCAATACCCGGTGAAATTGAATAGTTTAATATACCAAATCTTCCTCAATCATTTTTAAAATGCGATTCAGCGGAAGGTACGATTCTGTACCAAGCAAACTGTCATATCCAAGTGGGAGTACACTTAGATTTGTGTTGGGTTTTGCATGATGCCCAAAGTGAAAGCGTGCAATGTAGCGGAAATAATCTGTTTCAGAAAACCACTTATCAAATTTAGAACCAAAAGCTTCCACCTTACCTCGTGATTGGTGCATGAGTGGGTGAACGTAGTTCACATGAAAAATAAAAGAGTAAGCCATAGCAGCTGCAGTTAATGAGGCTACGACAGGGTCGGCAGCTACATAGGCAGAAATTGCAATGGAGGCAGGCACCATAGTGATATGCGCTGAATTCCAGCCTTTTTTCTCCATAATGGTCGCATGTTTAGTTTCTACAACATAGACTTCCTGTCGATCTGGGGTCATGCCGTTCTCCTCAAGTCTCGGAATAACTTGAGTTCTTACATACTCAGAATTCATAACATCTGATCCGGGTTGTTTTTTATATTTTTGAGCATTTAATTCTTGGTGGTGACTAAAATGAAGTCGAGCCAGATCTAACATACTTGTAGAGGTAGAGTCTGTTAAGTTGACATACCAAGGTAACTTTTCTTTAGTTTTACCCGAATGCATAACCCAGCGATGAATCCAATATTCCGCAGCGAGTGAAACCGAATAACCAATTAAGGCCCCAGTAAGCGCACTTCCACCCGTATCAGTTAATCCCAAAACTAACAGCCCGATAGGTGCAAGTTTATTTAGTATTTTATGAGGAATGTTGGGCTCAAGTTCCATGGTCTTAGGATTTATAGAGCTCGCCAATTCATGAAATCTTTGGATTCTTAAATCTTGTGTTTGCAGAACATTTTTGGGAAAAGTTCGGCTAAGCAATCTCTCACTTTCAATTTTTTGACCCGTATATTTAAACCAGTTTTTTTCCAATTGCTTATGTCCTTCAATTCGGATTTCAGAAGGAATTGCATCTTTTAGATAGTCAGCTTTCAAAGCAAGCTGAAGTGTCGTAAATTCGATGACTGAAAGATTGTCTTTTTGTATGTGTTGAAACCACTGTGCAAAATCTGCGACAAAATTCTTATTTTTTGCACCCAGATTTTTTGCTACTGTAAAAGACCTCTGATCGTAATCTTTTAAAAATTCAACGAAATTTCTTTCAGTAAATTCTGTGCTCTTAGATAAAGCTACTCGACAACTTTGGTTAGACCAAGAGAGCGATGAAAACAAAATAACGAAAGTCAGGGAAAGTGCGAAATTCATAAAAAACCTCATTTTCTCAAAATGAAACAGTATTTTGTCGCAATGCATTAGTTTCTTCAATAATTTTCTGACGTTTTGTCATTTATTGTATTCAAATAATTGATTATACTTAATAAAGTGGACTCTATAATATTTGCAAAAACTGATTTTGCCACTCTTTTGAAGGCCCCCAAAAAGGGAATTCGAAGACAAATTCAAATTGCGAATTCAACCATCGAATTGCTTCACGAAAAGGGTTTATCTGAATTTTCTTATGAAGAGCTGGCTTCAAAGTGTGAAATTTCACGGGGTGTGATTTACAGTTATTTTCCAAAATTAGAGAACTTACTTCTTTTTACAAGTGCCTATATTCGTTTTCAATTTCAATCACTAGTTATCGAGGCCGTATCTAAATGTCGCTCACCTCAAGATATGATTGAGGCCTACATATTGAGCTCTCTCAGCTGGGTTGATGTATTTCCTAAACATGGAACTATTTGGTTACTATTTTTTCATCAATGCGCGGTATCCGAACAAGTCATGAAACACAATTCTGACTGGGTCAATCTGGGCACCCAAAGAATAGAGGCCATCATTTTAGGTGGGAACAAGGCCGGGATTTTTCATTTCAATGTAGAGAATTCAAAGTGGCTGGCTCGACATATTCAACTTCTTGTAACGGGTGGACTTATCTCGCGAGCCACTGAAGTAAGATCTGAAGAAGAATGGATTCTTGAAAAAAAGAATATTGTCACTACGGCTTTCTCAGTCCTGGGTGTTTCAAAATAAGACAAACGTATTGAACCATAGATAAATGATACTCAGGAGCTGTGGGTCATTAACCTGCAGCCAGAGATTGTTTTTTACGTATATCGACGATTCTGAAGAACCACTTTAATTTTTTATCTAACTCTGTTTTAAGCACGAATGGATTAA
>JBKDFX010000186.1:0-17484 GCA_046336825.1 Bdellovibrionales bacterium
ACTTTGGCCAGGTCATCGCCATCGATTCCGGGACCATTGTCTTCAACGATAATTTTAATGAGATCCGTGTTTTTAGAAGAGCCCGTTCCCACTTTTTTAATTTCCACATGAAGTTCGGGAAGGATTTCAGCCTGCTCACAAGCATCTAAAGAATTGTCCACGGCCTCCTTGAGGGTGGTCAATACAGCTTTAGTTGGAGATGAGAATCCCACTTGCTGAAGGTTCTTGGCAAAATACTCTGCTGTGCTACTTTTGGTGATTTCTTGACGTGCCATAAATTACGATTAAGGGGAAAAACAGGACCTCGGGCAAGCACTTTGAGATTATTCGTAGCGTTAATTTTCTTCAGTTTCTGCTGAATTTTTAAGCGACAAGTCCTCCATCGCCATCTCAGCTCGGGTCTTGTAGCCCTTTTTAGAATTACAATCTTTGCAGGACGGCACACAATTTTTTTTTGTCAGACTTGCCACCCCGAACGATGGGAATCAGGTGATCCATGGTTAAATCCGCTGGTTTGAATGAGCCTTCACAGTGATAGCAACGGCCTTTTCCCAGCTGACCTTTCCACCAGGCACTTTGGCGCAAATCGCGGGCCTTGGCCTTTTCTTTTTTTTGGTGAGCTTCAGGAGCTGGAGTAAAGAAAGAAGATTCTGACATAGGAATCTTGTAGCACGGCTTTCACTCACTTTCATTCAGTTTGTAAGTGTCTCAATTTATTCTCTTTGTCTCAAAACAAGATGGTCAAAACCCTTTTTTCAATCAAGATCCCTCCCCGTAGAGCCGATAAAATAAAAGTCATTTAGTTCAGGGAGGCTCACTTTAATGTCGCTGCAAAAAACCTACAAAAGAGGTGAAGTTCTTTATAAAGAAGGCGACAAAGTCACCCATGTCATTTTTATTCAAAGTGGATCCGTCCAACAGTCTTTATTGAAAAATAAAAAAAATGTTGAGCTGCTTTCTTGTGGTCCCAACAGCGTCTTAGGAGAATCAGGACTTGCAGGTGTACCCACCTACAACACGGCTGCAGTGGCCACCCAAGAAACTAAAACATTAGAAGTTCCTGTTGAGACTTTTAAACAGCAAATTGAATCAGCTCCCCAATTTTTAAAAATGCTCATTAAAAGCTTTGGTGATCGTCTTCACAAAGCCCTACAAGAAATTCGTTCGCACAAAATGCAGGCCGATGGCTCGCCTTGTCCGGATGACAGTGTTCCTCAAGTTTTTGCTGCCATTTTTTTTACAGCCCAACACAAAGGCGAAAAGCTTAAAGATGGTAAAACATTAGAAGTCGATTGGTTAGTCTTCAGACAGTACTGTCAACGTATCATGGGTGAATCTCTCAAACGTGTTGAAGGTGCTGTGGATATCCTCGTCAAGATGAAGTTGGCTCAATACATCATGGGAAAACCTCCAGAAGATCCTGAAGGACCCGATCAAAAAATGAAAGTGCAATTTTTTGATCTGCAACCTGTAGAGGCTTTTTTTGAATTTTTTCAGTACTATTATTACAAGCCAGGAAAATCAGATCTTCTGAAAGTTGAAGAATCTCCCATGCAATTGATCAATCTTATGCTCAAGTGTTCAGAGGGCATGACACCGGATCGCTTTGGAGTTGTCAGTCTTGAATACACAGTTTTTGCAGAAAAAATACAAGAGGAACTGGGCACTAAACTGACAGCTGATCACTTTGTGCGTTTGGAAAACAAAGGCGTGTTCAGCAAACGCCGAACAATAGCTGATAAGGTGATGATTGATTTTGATTTGAAAGAGTATCGCAATGTGGCCTACTCTTGGAAACTCATTCGAGAAATCAATAAATGGAACGAACGTGGATTTGTGGATATCAATGAAAAAGAAGAAGTAAAAAAGAAAGCTTCATCGGGACCAGCATGCCCTCAATGTGGCGCCTCCCATGTCCCTGAACAAAAATTTTGTGGAGAGTGTGGCTTTAATTTGACTTCGAAAGTGGCCTAAGTTTCATTTAGATCATGAAACACATTATCTGCGGTACCAATCGACCTGAGTCCAATTCTTTTCTTGTCAGCCAATTGATACAAAAACTTTATGCGAGATCAGGCGAGACCGTTGGTCTCATTGATCTAAAAGAACTTGAACTCGGTCAACTGGGCCCCGAACATTTGTCTGGAAAAAAATCTCTTCCCCCCGAACTTCAAAAAGCAGTAGCTTCTGTTACAAATAGCGATGGTCTGATTATTGTTTGCCCAGAGTACAATGGGGGCATGCCCGGGGCCCTTAAGACTTTCATCGATTTTTGGAAATTTCCAGATAGTTTTGAGTCCCGTCCCGTTTGCTATGTGGGAGTTTCTGCAGGCCAGTGGGGCGCCATTCATCCCATTGATCATTTGGTGCAAATATTTGGTTATCGAAATGCCTATCAATTTCCGCAGAAAGTCTATCTCAAGGAAATCCATAAAGTCTTAAAAAATGGAGCCCTTGAAGATGCTAACCTGCTAAAACTACTTGAAAATCAAGTTGCAGGTTTTCAAAAGTTCTGCTCAGCACTTAAAGCCGCAGGACTCGATGCCAATTCAGTACCACGCCAATAGATTTTTCAAACAACTAATATCTCATTCCCTAAAGCTCAGCTCTTTGCTAACTCGGTCATGAACTCTAAACAAAAGGATGTTTCATGAAACTTTTAGCTCTCTCACTTTTATTCATCTCTGGCTTGGCACAAGCTCGATCCTCTACCCTTGAATTCAATGGAACCGTAACAGGAACAGTTAAATTTGAAACCAAGTGGACAGCCACTTGTGCAGCCCTGGGGTGCCCAAAATCAAAGGCCTACACTGAGGTTTCCTTAGTTAATGCCGAAGTTTCAGGTTATGGCATTAAATCAAAAGTTGTTCTTCAACCCAAAGGTTTTGATTCTTTCAGTTCACCTTTAAGTTTTATTGTCATTAAAGGAACTCGAATTCGCCCTGGATTAAAAGTTAAATTGCAAGGTCAAATCTATTACAGAACTTACTCATTTATTGATCAAGAACACATCGTGGTTCAGGATATTGAATCACTTAAAGTGGTTCGCTAACGATACAGCTGGTTGTTCCAAAGACTTTCAGCAAAATTTTGTATTTGAGCCTGAGCATCCTTCACCAATTCTTCCTCGGGCTCCACATTTGATGACCAGCTCCCAAAGGGGCTGGCTTTATTTTTTTCTCCACCTAAAATAACCACTTGATTCCCGTTGGTGTGCAGAGTTGTTCCATTGGACCAAGTCGAAAATAATCGTGGTCCCTTTTGTAGTAAAGACCTTCCAAATAGAGTGGTTTTTGCATTCTTCATATTAAATAAATCATAAATGGTGGGTGGGATATCAACCTGTTGAACCACTTCGCGACTTTCAAAATACTGTGACCAATCAATGTTAAGTGGACTAAAAAAAACGAGGGGGATTCGATAGCTCGAAAGTGGGTCTTTAGGATTATCAAAAACTATCGGCCCCACATGATCAGCCACTAAGATAAAAATAGTATTGTCGTACCAACTTTGCTTCTGAGCTGCTTGAAAAAACTCCTCTAATGCTGAGTCTGTGTACTCTAAAGACTTCAAGATGGGATGTTCTTTTCGCTCTCGAAATTTATCACTTTCTTGGACAGGCACACGGTAAGGATGATGGGAACTCAAGGTAAAAATCACACTAAAAAATGGCTCAGGTTTTTTATTTAATTCTTCAGCATAATATTTTAAATACGGACGATCCCATATTCCCCATACTCCATCGAAGTCTTCTTTTTTGGGGTACTCATCAAGACCATAATAATGACGGATTCCCAGTTTTTTCATGAAGGAATCAAAGTCATGGTTCCGTTATCGCCACCATGATAAAAAGAAGTGTCATAACCCCTCTCATTAAAGGACTCACCGATTCCTGATATCTTCAAAGCTGAATACTCTGAGCTGATAAAGGGTTCTTCCATCAAAACAGGAATACCCGCCAGGATGGCCGCCACACCCTCAATGGATCTTCGGCCGTTGGCAAATGTATTAGGAAACACAAATCCTCGAAGCATCAATGAGTTAAAAAAAGGAGTGTACTCCAACTTCAATTGAGGGTTCAGGCGAGTGTACTCACTGGAAAAACTCTCTAAAATGATGACAACCAAATTAGGTCGTTCTGTATTTTTAATCGGAGATTGAACAGTCTCGGCTTTTTGATAACGATTGGACCTTATTAAAGCTTCTTCTTCGGGCATTAAGCGAACCCTTTGGACTCCCGAGTTTTTAGATAAAGACTTCATTAAAGAAAAGCTGGTGTTAAGGACAAGAAGATTCAATTCGGGTTGATCAAAAATTTGAGAATGAATCATACTCACAGGCTTTTTTTGCAATCCCCCACGAGACAAAAGAATAAGAATCAAAACGAAACCCAACTGCTTGAGCCAAAAAACTAAACCCCGAGAAATATGACGAACCTCGAAACGGAAGAGCCGGTGGATTTGAAATAAAAAAGGCACACTCAGCGCCAAACCCAACAAAAACCAAAAAAGATAATCTCCTGCCAATCCGGCCACTTTTCCATCGGCTTCACGAAACAGCTTAACCAGTGAAAACGTCAATCGACGTGCCCAAAATTTATTTAATTCATTGTCGACGATGGACAAAATATAAAAACCCAAGCTGAGAAGGGCCGGAACCCACCAAGTCCACCTTCGAACCACCCAAGCCCATAAAAGCGTCAATAGTAAAATCCAACTGATTGCTACCAGGTCAAACCTGATACCATAGATAAAGGCCAAAAGGATGTCCTGCCAGGCTGAATCTGTATAGTAATCTCGGTTCCAAAACCAAAATAGCCCCCTTTGCAGGGTGTAAAAAAGCAAGAGCACAAAGCCAAGGCGCCAAAATATTCGAAATGACATAGCAGTTACGCTACCAGCTCTTGCTGGCAGGGTCATCCTCTGCTAAACCCTATTCCATGACGCAAGAAGAAATGCAAAATCGACTGAAAAGCCATTACCCCAATTGTCCCATTCAGGTTGTTGACCTGACAGGAACCTCTGACCACTGGCAAGTCCACGTGGAAAGCCCCGTTTTCAAAGGACTCACAAGGATTGAACAACATCAACACGTGATGGCTTGCTTCGCACCTGAACTCAAAACAGGTGAAGTCCACGCCCTTTCAATTAAAACTCAAATTCCAAAAAACTAAGGAGATCAAATGTCTGAAGTTAAACAAAAAATTGATTCATTGCTCGACAAAAATAAAGTGGTTCTCTTTATGAAAGGCACTCAAAGCTTTCCTATGTGTGGGTTTTCAGCCCGCGCTTGTAATATCTTGCAAGACCTTGGAGTTTCTTTCGTAGACGTGAATGTTCTCGAAGACGAAGAAATTCGCCAGGGCATCAAAGAGTACGGCAATTGGCCCACCATCCCCCAACTCTACATCAATAAAAAATTGGTGGGTGGATCTGATATCATGATGGAAATGTATCAATCGGGCGAATTGAAAGATCTTTTAAAGTAAATGCGCTGCAACCTTGCCAATTGGGATCGAGGTTTACGTTTTCTAACTTCGATCCTGCTTCTGACCTACGCCATTGCGGGAGGACCCATTTGGGCCTGGGGCGGCGTCTATCTGCTGCTCACCTCCAGTTGGGGCTTGTGTCCCCTTTATTCCTTCCTTAAGATCAAAACTCTATGAACTCAATTTCACTTCCTGATTTTTTACCGGCCAGTCATATTAAATCTGATCCTGAATCTCTCGCCCAGTATGGAAAAGACTGGACTTCCTACTTCAATATTAAAGCCTCCCATGTTTTATTTCCTCGACACACCGAAGATGTGGCCGCCATCGTCAAGTGGGCCAGAGCCAACAAAGTGGCTCTTGTCCCTTCAGGTGGCAGAACAGGCCTGAGCGGTGCTGCCTGTGCCCTCAACGGTGAAGTGGTGGTGAGCTTTGATAAAATGAATCAGATCAAAGATTTTAATTCCACCGATCAAACCGTGACCGTTGAAGCTGGTGTGATCACTGAAAATTTACAAAAATTTGCCGAAAGCAAAAATCTTTATTACCCTGTGGATTTTGCTGCTCGGGGATCCGCTCAGATGGGCGGAACCATTGCCACCAACGCTGGAGGCATAAAAGTGGTTCGCTATGGCATGACCCGCCAATGGATTGCAGGACTGACTGTGGTGACGGGCTCTGGTGATATTTTAAAATTGAATAATGGACTAATTAAAAACGCCACTGGTTATGATCTTAAACAACTTTTTATTGGCAGTGAAGGCACTCTTGGATTTGTGACTGAGGCATTGATTCAGCTGACGGCACCTCCAGCCCCCTGCCGAGTTCTCCTTTTAGCCTGTCAAGATCTCAGCCACATTATGAAAGTTTACGAGGCTTTCAAACGTGAAACAACTCTGGTGGCTTTTGAGTTTTTTTCTGACCTTGCCCTTAATTATGTTCAAAAATCGACCCATCTGAGTGATCCTCTTTCTCAAAAGTCGCCCTACTATATCGTGACTGAAATTGAAGCTCCTTCAGCTTCCACTGAAGAAAAAATCCTGAAGGTTTTTGAAAGTCTTTTGGAAAATGAAATCATCACTGACGGAGCCATGGCCCAGAGCGCTCAACAGGCTCAAACTTTTTGGCGCTACCGCGAAGATATCAGTGAAAGCTTAAGTCCACGCTCACCTTACAAAAATGATGTATCCGTTAAAATCTCTCGGGTGCCTGCTTTTATGAAAGGTGTGGAGGATGTCCTAAAAAAAGCCTATCCCACCTGGGAAGTGGTTTGGTTTGGTCATATTGGAGACGGCAACTTACATATCAATATTTTACGACCGCCCGAAATGACCAAAGAAGAATTTGTTAAAGAATGTCAAAAAGTGGATGTTCAGGTTTTTGAAGCCGTTCAACGCCACGAAGGCAGCATCAGTGCTGAACATGGCGTGGGTCTCACCAAAAAACCTTTTTTACATTACAGCCGATCGCAGGAAGAAATCACCATTATGAAGGGAATCAAAAAAGTTTTTGATCCCGATGGAATCATTAATCCTGGAAAAGTTTTTTAACTCGGTTGGGGGATAAGATGAATTTTAAATGGAAATTCAATAATAGATTAATACTAACGCTATTTTTAACGGCATTAATATTTCTTATTTTTATAGCCTTGAAAAAAAATCATAGCCCAAACCAACCTCACCAGCCTACAACTCAAAATAAACCCCAGACAGAGACTATTATTTCTACTTTCAAAAAAATTAAACCTACTTCTCTACCCGAAGTAAAAGACCCTTCCACCAGAGACTGTTTGAATTTTTCGTTTGAGTTGAGTCGGATTGATTCCATAGACAATAAATTAATATTTTTTAAAGAATATAAAAATGTGGCGCTTAATTGCCAAAAAAAATCTTGGTTTCCACAAAAGACGAGTCAACTTCTTAACTCATGCCTTCAGGAACTTGATGACAATACTGATGTTTTCCGTGAATGCACTGTTTTTTTCTCTGTTTCAAAACTTAACTATTTAAGTGAATTTGAAGTTGATGAAAAATCACCAGATCGGCTTAAAACAACGGAGTTGATTTTAAAAATATTAAATTCTTTTGTTTCGAAAGATATAAGCGACATAAATATATTGAATGAAACTTTTAATAGATCTATCGAGCTTGGTATGAGAGATGATGGTCCATCAGACTTAGATGATTTACTTAGTGTTGTTGTAATGACTGCTTTGAGTCATCCAGATTTCTTAAAACAAGAAGATTTTAAATACAAAACAGATAATTTTTTAGATCAATTTGATCAACTCCAGCGGTTGGAAGAAGTAAGACTGATGTACTTGGTCATTAATAAATCACCGATTGAAAAGTTTATTGATTATATTGAAATGTATCCACAGTCTTCACTGGGGCGATACTACACAGCTGGTGCCTATTGGAAAATGAATAATCCCGAATTAACCAGAACATATCTAGAACAGGCAATAATGTTAGATCAATCTAATGAACGTTATAGAAAAACCTCAGAAGACTTAAAAAAAGCAAAAATTGGCGATAAAATATTTAAAACAAATTTTAAATTTAATTTCAATTTTTAACTCGGCTTTTCGATTTTACCATCTGCATTTTTAGCGAATCGCTCAATTTTAGATCCATGAACCATATCATGCCGTTCCCAGGGCCATCCGCCAAATTGAGTGCGCTGATAATCTTGAATGGTTTGTACAATTTCTTCTCTAGAGTTCATCACAAAAGGGCCATGCTGAACAACGGGCTCTCCAATGGGTTTTGATTGCAGCATCAGGATTTCGATTTCTTGTGATAAGGATTTAAGTTTTGTAGGCATCTGACCGTTCATCTGAAATCCAGTTTTGCTGGTTACTTTTTGCGAGTTGATTTCCAAACCCTCACCTTCAAAGAAATAAAGCATTCGTGAAACTGCATTTTGGCTTATGGGCAGCTCAAACTCAGTGTGAGGTTGAAGCTTGAGAAGAAAAATAAGAGTTTCACTCTCAGTCTGACTGGCCCAACTGTCTGGCGGTGGATTTGGGGGGCGGGTTCCCTTCCATTCTCCTGCGATAAGGGTGAGTTCCGCTTTGTCATTTTGTATTTTCAATTTAGGGATTTGCTCACTCCACAACATTTTGAAGTGAGGGTTTACCATTTTGCTTTTTTTAGGAAGATTGATCCAGATTTGAAAAAGCTCAAGCGTGTTTTCAGAGTCATTTTTTAAGAGTGGAAACATCTCTGAGTGCTGCACGCCTGAACCTGCCGTCATCCACTGAACATCTCCCTGACCGTAGCGACCCGCAGCTCCCATGGAATCCGCATGATCCACATAACCTTTTCGAACGATCGTGATGGTTTCAAACCCTCGATGAGGATGAACTGGAAATCCAGGGACCTCTTCACCATGGTACATACGAAAGCCATCTTTAGCTTGAAAGTCAGATCCTAGATCGCGCCCCTTTAACAAAGATCTTTCAGGCCCATATTGACCATTACCCATGGGATAAAAATCATAATGATGAACACAAAATAAGAAGGGCTCTATTGTGGGCCACTGAAAATCCAAGGGAAATTGATTGAGAATTGGAGAATTGACCACAGAGGCCTCCTGGGATTTTGGATTTGAATTAGCAAAGTATTTAGCCAGGGCTGCCACACCTGCCACCGAAGATAGTAAAGTTAAAAACTTTCTTTTTTTCATTTTATTGAGACTCCGTCCGACACACCGTCACGATCTACGTACCTGTCACGTTAGAGTTCGCGGTAGGGATCACGGCCCAAATAAAGAATACGATCCCATTCGAAATTTTGGTACTGGCGTTGGTAGTCTTCCAAATAATCATCGTCCAGCTGGCGAGGTTGATCGCAGCCATCATCGGGATCAAAGGAGTGAGTGCTGCACAATGCAAATTGGCGGATATCTGACTCTTCACTGACTCTTTGGCGCCACTCAAGAACTGTTAAGGGTCGACGTGGCTCAATGGCTGGATCCAAAACATAAACTGTGCTGCCCACTCGGTAAACGGGGGCCACGTGATACCACCAACGAACAATCTGGTCAGGATGGTTTTGACTACGAACCGCTAAGTTCCCAAACACAAACAGCTTCATCACAGGTGGCATTCTTCGTTCGAGGGTTTTTCGAGCCATCATTTCAGCACGGACAAAACATCCATCATCAGGATAGTTCCAAGAAATTTTTCGTCGCTGTTTAGGGGATTGAAAGTTTTCAATAAATCGAGTGTCTCGGACGTAAGAAAAAATGGTTTGCAGATCCTCCGTATTTCCCAAATTGGACACAGTTTTAAAATTGATCTTCGTCAAATCCTGCGCTCGATCCCAAGGGGTCTGTCCCATCTGAGGCTGCTGGGAGGGCACTTGCCCCATAAAAGCAGTTCTCTTGGCCGCAGCTCGAAAGCTTTCACCCTTTTGACGTACAGCGGATCTTCCCGCAAGTACCAACTGGCTGGCTAACAAAATAAAAAGAACTAAACCTAATTTCATATTTTTCATAAAACCACCCGTGTTCGAATACTTCGATCTAATTTTTCAATTTCTTCAGCCAAAGATTTGTAATTACGCGTTTCCACATCCATCACTAGATAACCAATATTTTCATCTGTGCTGAGAGACTGGGCTCGAATGTTAGCTTGCGCCTCGGACACAATTCCGTTGATCTCACCCAAAACTCCCGGCTCATTTCGATGCACATTTAAAATTCTTTTCACTCCGCTGGATTTCTGCAGATCAATTTGTGGAAAATTGACACTGCCATAGGTGGATCCAAACTCTAAGAATTTACGAAAACTCTCGGCCACTTCAAGGCCAATGGAGTACTGGGCCTCTTCCGTACTGCCCCCGATATGAGGAGTGAGAATCACGTTGGAAATTCCCTGCAAAGGAGATTTAAATTTTTCTTTATTGCTTGAAGGCTCTTCTGGGAAAACGTCAATCGCACAACCAGCCAAGTGGTCTGATTTTAAAGCCTGGACTAAATCTTCAATGACAATGACAGTCCCACGTGAAGCGTTGATCAAATAGGAGCCTTTTTTCATCAACTTGAGCTCTTTTTTACCAATCATATCTTTTGTCTCTGGAGTTTCAGGTACATGCAAGGTCACAAAATCTGAATTCTCTAAAACATCTTCCATGGACCGCATGGATTTAGCATTCCCCAGTGGTAATTTTTTAAGAATGTCATAAAAAATCACTCGTAAGCCCATGCTTTCAGCTAAAACTGAAAGCTGGCTTCCAATGTGGCCATAGCCGATGATGCCCAAAGTTTTACCACGCACTTCATGACTGCCCTCAGCCGACTTCACCCAGGCTCCTTCGTGAGCTTGAGTATTTCGATCTCCCAATTGACGAGATAGTGAAATCATTTCTGCAATGACGAGCTCGGCCACAGAACGTGTATTGGCATGGGGAGCATTAAAAACAGGGAGTCCCATTTTTTTTGCTGCATGTAATCGAATTTTATTGGTGCCAATGCAAAAGGCTCCGATGGCCACCAAGTGAGGATTGGCTGCAAGGACCTCGTCGGTGATTTCAGTTTTTGAGCGAATACCCACAGCATCGTATTTAGAAAGCATTTTTATTAAATCTTTTTGTGCCGGTGACTCTTTGATGAGATCCACATCAAAGCCTTCTTTTTCAAGTCTCTCTTTTGCTACTGAATGAATGTTTTCAACTAACAAAATTTTCACAGATGCTTTCCTCCGACAAAAGTCAGAATCCTATCCACTGAAGCCCTATTGGTCATCTTTTAGCACCCCTGACGAATTGCGCAAAATGAAATTCTAAAACACTAAAAATTTCCATGGCTTGTTGGGACTTTCATTCCCATAATAAAAGCCTTGAATCGCTTTCTGGGTCTTATTTCATTCCTATTGCTTTTGGCTCCTTTCTCCCATGGAGTCGACCAGGATTTCAATGGTGGATCAGTCACCTCAACGACTGGGGTCACCAGCCAACCCGCAAGTCTGGCCTTTATTCGCAGAGAAAAAAGATTTTCAGCCAGTGTCACTTCTTTTGATAAAACAGATTTTGATTTTCAAGGAGTCAACTCCATCGAAGAAGATCGACCCTTCACTATGAAACCTTTGTATGTGGGGTCTGCTTTTAGCACCCAGTACGGTGGCTGGTCTCTTTTGATAGTCAACGCTCCTTTCGAGTACCGATCTGAACTCATCGCTGACACATCGGGAGTGCAAAGCCTCACTGATTTTAAAATTTTAGGTGATGCCTTGGCCGCACAAATCTCCACCGGTTGGCAAATTGGTGAAAACTGGGGTTTGGGTGGAGCTCTCATTTTGTCCCATGCTCAAATTCAATTCGCCAATGCAAGTTTTGTTTCAGCACCTACAGTTGAAATATTTTCCACTTCAGAAACTCGACAGGAATTCAAACAAATACAAGCAGTGCTGGGCACACTCTACGTGCTTGATGAATTTGTTTTAGGTATGAAATGGGTGTCCTCACCAGCTGTTGTCAGCAGTCAGGGAAAAACTCGCACTCGTTCGACTCAAACGGCTCTTCCCACAGGAGCGCCCAATTACACAGATACTAAATCCAATTTAAAACCTGAAATCAGTCATGATCATCGAATTGAAACGGGTCTACGGTTGGGAAGAAAGGGATTTTCTTACATTCTCTCCCATGACTGGCAAAGTTCAGGGATGAACACTCTTCGTTTTGCCTTTGAATACGTTGGTGGCTGGGGAACAATTTCCACAGCTGTTTCTGCCGCTGATCTTGATCAAGCGGCCCAGAAGAGCCTGACGCTGGGATTTATCAAAGATCATGATAATTTCAAGTGGGGCGTGGGTCCCTATTACCGAGAAGCCAAGGGAGCTAACACGAATGACTTATCCACAACTTCCTGGGGAGTTCTCTACAGCTCCGAGATTCGCTATTAACCCTGCGCAATAATACTTCCAAAGGGGCTGGCAGATATCGACAATGGGGCATGTCAGTCAAAGCTGAATTCACACTGCTCTTCGTGGATGATGATCCTCTGATCCATCAATCACTGAAAATAATTTTACCACCTCATTGGAGAGTGATCAGCTGTCAGCGCGAAGATCTTGTGCCCTACTCCCAATTTGTTCATTTGGCCATCGTGGACATGCACCTCGATAAAAATGACCCCACGCCCGTGGGCCTCAATGTCATAAAAAAACTCCACGAGTCTCAACCTCGACTTGAAATTTTTGGAGCCTCCGGTGACTGGAGCCGCGAGCTCTGGGAACAGGCCCTTAAAAAGGGGGCTCAAAAATTTATTGCAAAACCCTGGGTTCCTGACGAGATTTTATCCCACTTAGAAAAAGTTGAAGCCCTCTGGAGAATCCGAACTTTGCAATCCTCCCAAGCCCGACGCCAGTGGGTGGGAGACTCGACTTTTTCACATTCTATTCGAAAATCCATTGCTCAACAAAAAGGGGAATGGAGCCCCATTTTAATTGAAGGTGAAACGGGCACCGGCAAAGAAGTGATCGCACAAATTTTAAATGAACAAGAAGCCACTCGCCCTTTCGTCACAGTGAATGTCTCGGCCATTTCTGACAGTTTATTCGAAAGCGAAATGTTTGGTCACATCAAAGGTGCCTTCACAGGAGCCGATCAAAATCGAATCGGTCTGATCGAAGCGGCCCATGGAGGTGATCTTTTTTTAGATGAGATCGAAGCTTTCAGTGAAATTCACCAAGCCAAACTTTTACGCTTTTTGGAATCAGGTGAAATCAGGCCAGTGGGTGCAAAGGAAAATCGAAAAGTCCAAACCCGAGTGATTGTGGCCAGCAATCGTTCACTTTTACAAATGGTTAAAGAAAACAAGTTCCGTGAGGATTTGTATTTCCGAATGGCTTCGACAAAAATTCAACTGCTGCCTTTACGTGAACGAAGTGACGATATCCCCTTACTGGCACAGTATTTCATAGAAAATGAAAAGCCACGCAGGAATAAAAAGTGGGAGCAGGACGGTCTCGAAGCATTAAAAAAACACAATTGGCCAGGCAATGTTCGTGAGCTAAAAAGGCTTTGCGAGCAGTTGTCTCTGTACTCTCCACTTCCCATCATTCGAGCTGAAGACGTACTCCAACATTTACCTCGCTCCGTCGCAACCTTAGAAAACATCACTTGGGACTATACCTTGGGGCTTGAAAAAATGGTCCAAGACTTTGAAGCCCATGCCATTCAAAACTTTTTAAAATTTGAGCCTGATGTGGAAAAGGCAGCAATGGGTCTCAAAGTTTCTAAATCGAATCTCTATAAAAAAATTAAAGACTACGGTCTTAAGACAAAGGCTGACCTGTGATAGAAAAAATTTTTCCCCTTCTTTTTGACCAAGCCTACCGCGAAACAACTCTCATTGTTCTATCCGTTCTTTTTGTTTCTGGAGTTCTCATTTTCTTTTTAAGAAAGTCAGGCTACTACTTTGTATCGGCCTGGGCCTCTCTCAAATCTTGGCTTTTTGCTGCTCCCATTTTATTTTTAGTGTTCTCAACACCAGAACCTGTCCCCCTGATTTTTCTCACCTTCGTGGCTATTTACGGAGCTAAAACATTTTTCCAAATTATCGGAATGTTCCATCGCTCCAATTTTGTTTTGGTTTGTTATGCTGGAATTTTAGCTCTCGCTCTGACCTGCTATTTTCGAAGAATCGAATTTTACAATTTGATGCCCATGTTGGTTTTAGGGGCGGCCTGCCTAGTTCCCCTAGCTCGCAATAGCTACAAACGCATGATTCAGTACATTTCCGTTACATTACTTTCTTTTATCTTTTTAGGCTGGTCCTTCATGCACTTGGGACTGGTCTACTACATGCCCAATGGCGTTTACCAAATCATGTACCTTCTGATTCTCACCGAGTTTTGTGATAACACCAATTTGGCCATAGGCCGCTACTTCAAGGGCTGGCGTTTTCTCCCGAACATAGAGCCTCGCAGAAGTGTTATTTCAACTTTTATTTCCATTTTCTTAACCCTGGCCTTAGCCGGTGCCATGCGCCAGCTGCTTCCCGACACTTCACAGAAGTTTTGGCTGACGGCTGGACTTGTGGCCTCCTTTGGTGGAGTTCTCGGGGATCTCGTTATGACTGTGGTTCGTCGAGATGCCGGAGTTAAAATTGTCGGAGGCTTTATTCTGGGTCGTGGTGATTTTCTCCAGCGGATGGATCGACTCATCTTTGTGGCTCCCATTTACTACTATGTTATGAATTACGTGGTTTGATATGAAAGATTGGTCTTTTGAAAACGAACAATGGACGAAGCTTCCCACCTATCTCAAGCACTTGCCTCTTTTCACGCGCCATGTGGATTTAACCAGTATTTTTTTTCGTTATCTGTGGTCTTTTTATTTACAAGAATTTGTTTTTAAATTTTACATTCGCCTTGAAGTGAAAGGACAGAGTTTTCACGATCTTTATAAAAACCATCCTAAACTTCTCATTATTTCAAATCACGCCAGCCATCTGGATGCCACCAGTATTGCTGCTGCCATACCCAAAAGATATTGGTTAGATCTCTATATAGCCGCCGCAAAAGATTATTTTTTCTCTAATCCATTTTTTACGTTTTTTTCTCAACATTGTTTAGGGGCCATTCCCATCGATCGAAAAGATAGAAAGGGTGAGGCCATTAATCTTATTTTGCGCCTTTTAACTGAGCTCGATCGCATTTGGCTCATTATATTTCCAGAGGGCACACGATCAAAAGATGGGAAAATTCAAGAATTCAAACGCGGTGTTAGTATTTTTTCTGAAAGGACAAAAACCCCCATTCTGTTTCTTTACATTGATGGAAATTCTAAATTGATGCCAAAAGGTTACAAATGGGCAAAGCCAGGGAAACTGACCATTCATGTGGGACCTGTGCATCCTCCTGGACCCATTGAAGATGTCTATGAAGCCTATAAAAAATGGGTCGTGACGGTAGCTCCCAATTCTTTAACTGAAGAAAATAAATTGGAAAAAAGTCTATGAATTCAACTATTGAAAAAAAGAAATTAACAATTCATGGGTATGAAATTTGCCCACTTCCCACAGGAATATTTGGTCTCGATGGCGGCGCCATGTTCGGAACAGTACCCAAAGTTCTTTGGGAAAAAAATATCCCGGCCGATGATAAAAATCGAATTCCTATGGAAGCTCGAGCTCTGCTTTTAAAAAAACAAGGTCATAATGTCATCATCGACTGCGGAAACGGCTCTGACTTTATTGCTAAGTACGGTGAAAAATTGGGGACTAAATTTCAAGAAATGTACAATGTGGATGATTCAGGCCCCAGTCTTTTAGGATCACTCAAAGCCCATGGACTTAATCCTGAGGATATTCACCATGTGATACTGACTCACTTACACTTTGATCATGCAGGTGGAGGAACCAAAGCCGTTGACGGCAAATTAGTGCCCACTTTTCCTAAGGCTCAGTATTACATTCAAAAAAAGAATCTTGAAACAGCTCAAAAACCCAACCTACGTGAAAAAGCCAGTTATTTTCCTGCCAATTTCCAACCACTGATAGAAGCCAATTGCCTCACCATTTTGGATGGGGAAATTGAAAATTTACTTCCAGGAATCAGTGTCTCTATTTCGAATGGACACACTCAAGGTCAACAAATTGTGAAAATATCTGATCACAATAATTCTCTTGTCTACTGTGCTGACCTGATCCCCACGAGCAGCCACGTTCGATTAGCTTGGGTGATGGGATATGATTTGTCTCCTATGATGTTGATCGAAGAAAAACAGCGATTACTACAAATGGCCGCTGAAAAAAAATGGTACTTATTTTTTGAACATGATCCTTTTTGCGATGCAGCTCTGGTGCAAAATCAAGGTGCTGATTTCACTGTGTCTGCTCGGCTGCAATTATGATTCTGGATCTCTATCGTCGACTCAAAGAAAACGAACTCCGCTTGGTGGCGGCCGCCTTGGCCTTCTCTACTTTGCTTTCAATGATTCCATTTTTGGCTCTCACTTTTGCTATTTTTCAGAGTTTTGCCGATTTCGAAAGCTTTCTTCCCAAAATTCAGGGACTTTTTTTTCGCTACTTCAGAGAAGCTTTTGGCAATGAAGTCGTAGGTTACTTAAAACTTATTTTAGGACAAATTAAACCCCAAACCTTAGGCACAGCAGCTGCTCTTTTTCTTATTTTCACAAGCACTCGATTACTTCAAGACATGGAGTATGGAATCAATCGCATGTGGCATAAAACTCCCAGCCCTCTGTATCGTCGAATGCTCATGGCTTGGGGTTTTCTGATTCTTATTCCCCTCGCCCTCGCACTTTATGCAGGCTTACGCTCTGTGGATATGCTAAAACCCATCACCCGTAATTACCGAGATATCTTAGACAGCTCCTTGCTCATCTTGGGGCTTTTTACTATTTATAAATGGATTCCTGTGGCTAAAGTCAAAACATCAAAGGCTCTCATCGGAGCCCTTCTGGCCGGAATAGGTCTTATTGTATTAAAAAACACCTTTGCCTATTTGATGAAAACTTTTTTTGTCATCAATAAAATATACGGATCTATGGCGGCCATTCCTTTATTTTTGCTCCATATCCTCATATTTTGGTACATCGTTTTAATCGGAGCAGCCTTCGTTGCTTCCCTACATAAAGCTTCGCGTTAAGTCCAAAGGTCTCTTGTTAAATTATTTAATCCGATTGAAATATAAAGCCACTTCATTTGAGAGGTTTTATGCCCTTACTCATTCTAATCCTCATGTTTTTATTTCCCCACCAATTGCTGGCCAGTGAAAAAGTTTTACAAGAGGCCCTTCAACAAATTCCCGGTCAACAACTGAGCCTCGAATTTGTTTTGAAAGCTGCGATTAAAAATTCTTCCTCCTATCAAGCTCTCGAGACAACAAAGCTGGACTCGGAGGCAAAAAAAGTGGGCGCCCATTCCAATTATGATTGGATCTTGCTCGCCGACTACAATCATCTCGATCAAAAAAGAGACACGGTTTCACCCTTTGAACCAGGAATTATCGAAAGGGATAACTC
>JBKDFX010000187.1:0-15208 GCA_046336825.1 Bdellovibrionales bacterium
GGATATCTTCAATGAGTGAAGATTGATCAGCCTTCTTGAGTAGATCCTGAACATCAGAGGATAGAATGGGTTCATTATTCACCACGGCCACAATCCGATCAATGGAGACTTCTGAGTTAGCCATGGAGGCAAATAAAAATAGAGATAAAATAGACATTCTTACTTTGTATCAACGCGGACAGAGTTGATCAAATTATAGTCCCGCCAGACGCGCCCGCTTCTTAATTGAGCATCAAGCCATTCAGTAAAAAGAGCCTGTTCTCGAAGGGCTCGAAGATCACGATCAATACGCGACTTTACCTCTTCGAAAGACTGCGTACCTGCGGCGGCCCTTTTTTCAACCAATACAATATGAAATCCGAAAGGACTTTGAAAGACTGGGCCAGGCACTCCGATGCGGTAAGAAAATGCGACATCAAAAAAATCCACTTCTCCTTTTCCGATCCAACCGACAAGGCCACCCGCCTTGCCTTCAGGCGCGACAGAATACCGACTGGCCACCTGCTCAAATTTTTGCTTTTTTAAAGATTCTTTTAGAAGTTCTGCCTTTGCTTTTTCCTCAACAACGATTTGCCTTATCAGGAGTCGCTCTTTTGTTTTAAAGCTCTCGATATTTTGTTGGTAGTGGGCTTTTAGTTCTTCAGTGGTAGGCGCCTTTATGTCTTGTGTAATGCTAGTAAAAACCTGCTTTTCTATTAGGCGTGCTCGCAGCTGTTCGCGCCATTCGCTGAAAGAAATTCCTTCGTCAGCAAGGGTCCTTCTGAAGGTGACGTCATCGGGGTAAGTGGATCGAAGTTTTTCAACTTCGCGATCTAGATCTTCGTTTGGAACAACAAGCTTTTTTGATGAAGCGTAATCCAAAGCAAGCGATCGAGTGATGAAGTTTTTGATTATTTCCTCTTTTAAAAAACCCACAGTTTCTGCATTTTTTGCTGATAGAGCATCGAGCTCTTTCAGTCTCCTTCCAAGGAGATTGGAAAATTCTGATAAACTCAGGGTTCGTTCATTTACTTTTATAACGGGCTGTTGAGAAAGGTTTTTATTTTTTGGCGTACAGGAAAATATCAGTAGCAATAAAAAGGCCCCCAAAATAATTTTTAAAAAAACGGAGGCCATCTTCATAGGACTATTTTATCAAGGTAGGGTTGGTTTTAACAGGATACTGCTTTTTCAAAGAGGCAAAAAAACCATCCAGAAGGGCGCGACGCTTTTCATTAAACACAGCTTGACGAATTTGAATTCGATTGGCTTGTTCGAATGTGGCTCGGGCCGTGATTTTCATAATGTGAAAGCCGAAAAGCGTTTCAACGGGGCCAACTATTTCACCGATTTTAGCAGCTTTTGCAGCAGCATAAACTTGCGGCATAACTGTGAGTGAAGATTGCAAGCCAGCATCACCGCCAAATTGTTTTGATAAAGCATCATCAGAGTATAATTTTACAAGTTCTTCGAAGGGTCT
Source organism: Bdellovibrionales bacterium (assembly GCA_046336825.1). Lineage (GTDB taxonomy): Bacteria > Bdellovibrionota > Bdellovibrionia > Bdellovibrionales > Bdellovibrionaceae. The sequence continues at coordinate 1,460 of JBKDFX010000187.1, forward strand.
TTTAGAGGCTTTAACTTCAGCAAAGATTTCTTTAGCACGCTTTCTGGCCTCATCTTTTTGTTCAGCAGTCGCTCCAGGGCGGACATCAATCAGTATATTGCTATAACGAATGGAAGGGTTTTTTGCATACCAAGCCTTCATTTCGCCTTCTGAAACCTGAATTTTTTGAGTTTTTGCACCGAGCTCTTTTTCTAGCAACACCTTATAGAGTTCTTGTTTCATTCTTTCTTGAAAGAGAGGGTCATTTTTTACATTTCTTTTTTCAGCCTCAACAAGTCCAAGCTCGTATCTGACTAAGTCCTCTAGGAACTCAGCTTTAGAAGGGGCGGGGCCACCACTCATGCTGACGGCCTCTAGAACCTCTTTATATTTTTTATTGAAATCATCAACTGAGATTTTTCTACCAGCCACATCTGCAATTACACCGCTCGATTGAGCGTAAGAAAGTTGAACAAATGCCAATAACAACAGAACAAAAAGTTTCATATAGCCCCCATCCATAGGTACACTCAAAACGCTAGCATCGGCTTTATGATTCAGCAATGAATCCCTGGGCTTGCTGTTGGGCGGCATACAGCTCATTTTCAATCTTTTTCAACCAAGAATCATCCAGAATTATATCTTTTGATGGAGGCTGATGGGGCCCACTCCACACAACGCAAAGTTTGGCAAAAGGCTTTGGTAAATAGCCTTGATTCCAAGACTTTTTTGAAACCCATGCGCGATCACAGGCGACTCCTGCAAAAAAAATGGGGAGCTGAAAATTTTTAGAGGTCTCAACAATTCCGATTTTAGCTTTATGGCGAGGACCTCGCGGGCCATCCACAGCAAAGCTTGAACAAAAACCCCTCTTGAGCAAACGTACAAGGCCCAGATAGCCACCCACGGCACCACGGCTAGAGGATCCACGAGAAACTTCTCCACCAAGAAGCTTAAAAAATCTAGCCATGACTTCGCCATCTTTACTTTTAGACACTAGGGTTGCAATTCGATAGCGACCTGCAAATTGAACAATGGAGTATTCGTCTCCGTGCCAATGAGCCAGTAAAAATCCTTTACGGTTAGCCATAAGGGATTTCATTTCCTCTGTTTCGCGCAAATCAAGTCGCCAAGTCATTGATAGAAGTCGATAAAAAACCCAAATCAGATGACTAAGGAGCCAACTTTTCACTTTCCAAGGGCCTTGCGGAATTCTTCGGTGAGTTTAGGTACAACTTCGAAGAGGTCACCCACAATTCCGTAAGAAGCCTTTTGAAAAATAGGTGCATTTGCATCGCTGTTGATAGCCACGATGACTTTTGCACCGCTCATTCCGGCCAAGTGTTGAATGGCTCCTGAAATGCCGACAGCGATGTAAAGCGTTGGAGCCACAGTTTTCCCCGTTTGTCCCACCTGCATGTCATGCCCCACCCAGCCAGAATCAACAACGGCTCTAGATGCTCCTACAGTTGCGCCAAGCACATCAGCCAGGTCGTGTAATAATTTAAAATTTCCAGCCTCTTTTAATCCTCGGCCACCAGAAACGATGATGTTAGCTTCGGTAAGATCCAGCTTAGCGCTAGCGCCTCTAACGACTTCTTGAACAATTGTTTTTAGATCAAGCGCAGGAAGGGAATGTTCAACTACTTGAGCTGATTTGGCGGGAACAGATTCAACAGGCAGCTGATTGGCACGCATGAGGACGATTTTTGTCGAAGAATTTTTAAACTCAGCCTCGGCAAAACACTTTCCAGCGAAAAGTGGTTTTTTTACTTTCACTTCAGAACCTTCAAAGCTGAGAATGGTGGCGTCGCTCACCACTCCAGCCCCTATTTTTGCTGCAACACGTGGGAAAACATCTTTTCCCACTGAGGTGGCAGATGCCAAAACAAGATCTGGCTTAATTGATTGTATAAGAGATGAAAGGGCTGAAGCAAAAAGCTCTGAATTATAAAGATCCAGCTTGGAATCTTTAAAGACATGAACGACTTCTGCACCGTTTTTTCCACAGTCAGTCACCGCGCTCGAAGATTGAGAACCAAAAATGACAGCTTCAGTTTTTCGTCCCGCCCGAGAAGAGGCCTGTAAAAGCTCGAGAGCGCTTCGTTTAATTGTGCCATTTTGATGTTCAACAAAGACTAAAGTCGTAGACATAGAACCACCTATAATGCCTTCGCTTCATCGCGAAGGAGTTGGACGAGTTGTTGGGCCTGGGAGTTGGCATCGCCAGAAAGCATCTTCACAGGAGGCTTTTCTGCGGGAAGTGAGAAATTTTTCAAAACCACTTTTTGATCCTCAGCAAGAACCCCAAGAGCAGATAGATCGAGTTCCTTGATGGTTTTTTTCTTGGCTTTCATAATTCCTGGAAGGCTTGCGTAGCGAGGAGTATTGAGTCCCTTATTGGCTGCAACTAGACCAGGAAGAGAAATTTGTAACATTTCTTTTGCTCCGCCTTCAATATCTCGAGTGGCCTGGGCTGATCCCCCACTAACGGTGAGCTTCGAAACTACGCTGGCATGTGGGACTTGTAAAAACTCAGCTACCATTTGGCCGACAGAGGACTGATTTGAATCGATTGAGAGTTTTCCGGTAAGAATAAGATCAGCGCCGCCTTCAAGTTTAATGGCAGAGCCCAGGGCTTTAGCCGTGGCAGAAGCGTCTAGCAATTCAGCAGAGTGAACAACAATGGCCTCATCTGCTCCCATGGCCAAAGCTGTGCGCAAAGCTTCAACGGCCCTCTCTTTTGGGCCCACAGTTACAACGTAAACAGTAGAGCCGGGATTGCCATCTCGCAATTTTATTCCCTCTTCGATAGCAAACTCATCGTAGGGGTTCACAACCCATTTGACTCCTGACAAATCAATATTGCTGGCGTCGGGTTTAAGCTTAATTTTTGTTTCGGTGTCTGGGACCTGCTTAATACAAACAAAGATTTTCATTTAACTGGCCTCATCTTTCATGGACAAAGTGCAATCTAAAAGAGTACAAATTGAAAGTAAATTGAAAATCAAAAATGGGAAGCAGAATAACTGAAAGGTTCACTCGCTATGTCAGGCTTTTTTTCATCGACAGTAGGCAAAAAGTATCTCATGGGCTTATCGGGATTAGTTTGGGCAGGCTTTGTGTTCGTACACATGGCTGGAAATTTGACCATTCTCATAAGCAATGACCTCTACAATCAATATGGGCATGCCATTGTTTCGAACAAACCACTTTTGTATGCAACCGAAGCCATTCTGATCGCCTCACTTTTGTTACACGTTTATTTGGCCTTTAACCTCACTTTACAAAACAGAAAAGCCAAAGGGATACAACCTTCGGCCCCGACCAATGGTGCAAAAAGTGTTTCTTTGGCCTCTCGATCCATGATCATTCACGGAACTATCTTGTTATTTTTTATCATCACGCATCTGATCACTTTCAAGTTTGGTGAGTATTATGAAACAACCGTTGATGGTGTTGTTATGCGTGACTTGGCCAAACTGATGACTGAAGTCTTTTCGCAACCGGCCTATGTGGGTTGGTACATTGTTTCATTAATTTTGCTCGGCACTCATTTGAGCCATGGTTTTGGTTCAGTTTTTCAATCTTTTGGACTTTTACACCCGGCCTACCAGTCAAAAATTAAAATGGCGAGCTGGGGTTATGCGGTCGTTGTAACGCTTGGCTTTTTATCTAACCCAATAGCCCTATTTTTAAATCACTAAGGAGATTTTAAATGGCAACTTTAGACAGCAAAATTCCTAGTGGACCTATCGAATCTAAATGGACCAATCACAAGTTTAACATGAAGCTGGTCAACCCCGCGAATAAAAGAAAGCACTCAGTAATTGTTGTGGGAACTGGTCTTGCCGGCGCCAGTGCTGCCGCATCTTTGGGTGAGCTGGGTTATAAAGTAAAAGCCTTTTGTGTTCACGAGTCACCTCGAAGAGCGCACTCGGTAGCCGCTCAGGGCGGCATCAACGCGGCAAAAAATTACCAAAATGACGGTGACTCCATCTATCGGCTTTTTTATGACACGGTTAAGGGCGGAGACTTCCGAGCCCGAGAGGCCAACGTCCATCGCTTGGCTGAGCTTTCTGTGAAAATCATTGATCAGTGCGTGGCTCAAGGGGTTCCGTTTGCACGTGATTACGGCGGACTGCTATCCAATCGTTCTTTCGGTGGCGCTCAAGTTTCTCGGACCTTCTATGCCCGAGGACAAACAGGCCAGCAACTTTTAATCGGTGCCTATCAGGCCATGATGAGACAAGTGGATGCGGGAAGCGTTGAGCTTCGAACGCGCAGGGAAATGCTAGACCTCGTTGTCGTTAATGGTCGCGCACGGGGTATCATCGTAAGAAACCTTCTTACTGGTGAGCTTGAATCACACGAAGCCGATGCCGTGGTTTTAGCAACGGGTGGCTATTCCAATGTTTTTTATCTTTCAACGAATGCAATGGCCTGCGCGGTCACAGCAGCTTGGCGTGCTCACAAGCGTGGAGCGTACTTTGCTAACCCATGTTACACACAAATTCACCCCACCTGCATTCCTGTTCATGGAGACAATCAATCTAAACTAACGCTCATGTCCGAGTCCCTTAGAAATGACGGACGAGTTTGGGTCTCTAAAGTTAAAAATGATCGAAGACCTCCTCAGAGCATTCCTGAAAGCGAACGAGACTATTTCCTTGAGAGAGTTTATCCCAGCTTTGGAAACTTGGCTCCTCGAGACATCGCCTCTCGTCAGGCCAAGTATCGATGTGACGAAGGCCATAGCGTGATTGAAGGCCAATCAGCTGTTTACCTTGATTTTGCAGACGCCATTAACAGAAACGGTGAAAATAAAATTGCCGAACGTTATGGCAATCTTTTTCAAATGTATGAAAAAATCACGGGTGAAAACCCCTACAAACAGCCAATGAAAATTTATCCAGCACCACATTACACCATGGGTGGTCTTTGGGTGGACTACAACTTAATGACAACTATTCCCGGATTATTTGCGGCCGGAGAAGCCAACTTTTCTGATCATGGAGCCAATCGATTGGGGGCTTCGGCGCTTATGCAAGGTTTGGCCGATGGATACTTTGTGGTTCCCTATACTATTGGTGATTACATTGCGAACACAAAGCTTGAACCCGTTCAGCCAACCCATGAAGCTTTTAAAGAAGCCGAGGCGAGTACAAATGCTCAGATTACAAAACTGATGGGCATAAAGGGATCTCGCACTGTTGAAAGTTTCCACAAGCAGCTGGGTCGAATCATGTGGGATGAGTGCGGCATGGCCCGAAACGAAAAGGGATTAAAAAAAGCACTCGAAGAAATCCCCAAGCTTAGAGAAGAATTTTGGCAAAACGTTCGCGTCCCCGGAGAGGCCAACTATCTTAATCCAGAACTTGAAAAAGCAGGCCGAGTGGCAGACTTCATTGAGCTGGGTGAGCTCATGTGCCGAGATGCCCTTGAAAGAAATGAATCTTGCGGAGGACACTTTCGTGAAGAGTTTCAAGTTGATGGAGAGGCTAAGCGCGATGACGAAAACTTCTGCAATGTCTTTGCGTGGGAATGGCAAGGCGAAAATAAAAAACAAAATCTCCACAAAGAAGAACTCAAGTTTGAAAACGTAAAACTCGCAACTCGAAGTTATAAATAGGATTGGCCAATGGAAAAAATGATCAATTTAAATTTAAAAATTTGGCGACAAAAAAAAGCGACTGAGCCAGGGAGCTTTCAGACTTATTCAATCAATAAGGTGTCTACTGATGCTTCCTTCTTGGAAATGTTGGACCAACTCAACGAAGAGCTGATTAAAAAAGGGGAAGACCCTGTCGCCTTTGAACACGACTGCCGAGAAGGAATTTGTGGCTCCTGTGGTTTCATGATCAATGGCAACGCCCACGGGCCACTCAAGTCGACGACAGTTTGTCAGCTTCATATGCGTAACTTCACTGACGGAGAAACACTTACTCTAGAGCCCTGGAGGGCCAGTGCTTTTCCCGTCATCAAGGACCTTTCAGTGAATCGAACTGCCTTTGACCGCATCATTAAATCTGGGGGTTATGTTTCAGTCAATACAGGTAATGCTCCAGATGGAAATGCCATTCCAGTTCCTAAACAAAATGCTGATGAGGCCTTTGCCAATGCCACTTGCATCGGCTGCGGCGCCTGCGTTTCCTCATGTAAAAATGGATCTGCTGCGCTTTTTACCTCTGCAAAAATTGGCCATTTGGCCGCGCTTCCTCAGGGTGAAGTCGAAAGAGAAAAAAGAGCCCTTCGGATGGTGGCCCAAATGGATGCCGAAGGATTTGGATCTTGCACCAGCACGGGAGCTTGCTCTGCCGCTTGCCCCAAAGAAATCAGTCTTGTGAATATTGCTTTAATGAATCGTGAGTTTATCAAAGCTAGCTTAAATCAAAAACCTGAGGTTCAGGGCGGAGATATGGCATGATTTTTCGTTTATTGACCTTAGTATTAGCAACAGTCCTTTTTACCGGTTGCTCAATGTTCACTCGCAGTCGATGCGAAAAAATAAACTGGTTTGAGCGCGGACAAAGTTTGGCTTTGCGGGGTCAATATCCACAAAGTGATCCACAACTAAAAGAGTGTCGAAAAGTGAAGGCCGACATTGATGAAAGTCAGTTGGATTTAGGATTCAAGCGAGGACGAGATCTTTACTGCACTCCCGAGAGAGCCTTTTTAACCGGTAAAGAGGGCAATACTTTTGCTACTGATATTTGTGATCAAAGTTTAGGAAAAGCTTTATTGCGAAAACACGCGGAGGGAGTCCGTGGATACTGCACTCCAGAATCTGGTAAGCAGTTGGGGGCTTCAGGAAAAGAGTTCAATTCAATTTGTCCTGCAGATTTAGAAATTGCATTTAAATCAGCCTACTCAAAAGCTCGACGCGGGTATTTAGAAGGATTAATCCCGGGTCTCCAGCAGCAGATTCAGCAAAAGCAAAATCAAATTAGCAGTGCTAAATCTCAGTTGATGTTTTTAGAAGGGCAGAAAATTGTTTATTCTGCACAACTTGCCAGTGCACAGGCGCGCAATTCTGCAGCTCCTGAGACCGCTCATCTACAATCTCAGGTTGGAGACTTACAATCAAAAATATCTCAGCAGAATAACATCATCCGCTCCAGCGAAAATGAGATCAACTCAATCACAAGTCGGATATCAAATATTCAGGGCGAGATCGCTGGGCTTAAAGATTAGCCCATTGATTATAAAGTAATAGCTTTTGTCCATCGAAGACCGTAATCAATCAAAGATTCAGAATTGCATTTCATGACAGTTCGAAGGCTCATTTCAGAAAGCCGATTGGCGATTCCAACCACACAGGTGCTCTCAGCAGGAGTGTTAGAAAATGAAGCCGCCACAATGAGCTCATTATTTATTGGAAAGTTTTTTATCAAGGACTGAAGTGCCAATAGGGACTCTTTATTATTGACGAAACTGCAACTATTTATAGTTAAAACAGAAAGACCACCCACTTTTTCACTCACATTTTCGATGCACTTGTAAGCAAAACGAGTCGTGATTTTTCCACAGGCAGATAAGAACTCTGGGTTTGATGAAAAGTTTGAATCCACATATTTTTGGCAGACCTCAACGGGGTTTCTTGGATCTAGTGGTGAGCCATCAAAAACACCAGCGTGAGAAAGAGCTCCAAAAACAAAAATTCCGAAAAATAAAGGCGATTTCATGGGGTCCTCCGAAGAGAATTTATAGCACAGGGCCGCATAATATCCCGCGTCTGAAGTCCCTCCGTGAAATCAAAATAGAACTGACAAAAAAATAGACAATGACACTCACCGACAAGTAGCTCCCCATGAATCAATAAAGATAAGGAGCCAGATTCACATTTGGCAGTCTCATCAAGGTCTCCTGAGAAGAAGGGTGTATGAAGAAAGTCGGAGACCTTATGCGAGAAATGGGATTCAACCCCGAAGGATCAACTGAAACTCAAGTTGCATTTATCAAGTATTTGTCGCGGGTCTCTGGTCTTAAGGCGAGACCTCTGCTTGAGCTTGAGCCAGAGGAACCTGATCAGTGGGAGTTTAGAAAGCTCGAGGCACTTCCTGAACAATTGAGCTTTGATTTTGATGAAGAGACAAAGGTCGGGTAGCACTCGACAAAGAGCCGAATTTTTAAGCAGAAATAAATTAAGATACTGAGCCCTCTTTGGTGGCGGTACCATTTTGGAACTAGCGACAATCACCACAGGAGGGGATATGTTTCGGTTTCAAGGACGAACCGTCAAGCTCTTAGTCATTTTTCTTTCAACAATGGTCGGATTCTCGGCTCAGGCTAAGGGTGAAAAACAAAAAGAACCAGAGTTTGTCCCTGGCGAATTCGTAGTCAAACTCAAACCGCATGTGGCACAGGCTAAATTCACAAAAGATATTTTGGGACAAAATCTTAAATCCTATATTAAAAATCAAATCGAAGATCTTAATTTGGTTGTTATCAAGCGACCCGTTTTTGAAACTAAAAGCTCTGTTATCGAAAACTTGAGTAACAACCCATTAGTTGAATACATTGAGCCTAATTTTATTTATAGGATTAATAAAACACCGAATGATCCCATGATTGGTCAACTTTGGGGTTTACAAAATCTAGGCGCCTCGGACTCAGATGGCGCGACTGGGGTGGCTGGAGTCGATGTCGATGCAGTAAGAGCCTGGGATATTCAAACAGGCTCATCTGATGTTGTTGTTGCCGTTATTGATACAGGTGTGAATTATAACCATCCCGACTTAGTGGACAATATGTGGGTTAACGAAGTCGAAAAAAATGGACAAGCCGGAGTTGATGATGATCAAAACGGTATCGTTGATGATATTCACGGAGCTAATTTTGTAACAGCCTCGGCTCCCACAGGTGATCCCATGGACGATCACGGACACGGTTCTCACTGTTCAGGCACGATTGGAGCCAAAGGTGATGATGGTAAAGGTCTTGTGGGTGTTGCTTGGAATACAAAAATCATGGCACTCAAGTTTTTGAGTGCCAGCGGTGGCGGCTCTCTTGAGGGTGCCGTACAAGCCATTAATTACGCCAACAAAATGGGTGCAAAAATATTATCTAATTCATGGGGCGGTGGTGGATTTTCCCAAGCGCTCAAAGATGTGATTGATCAATCCAATGAAAAGGGAACGCTATTTGTAGCGGCTGCAGGCAATGATGGAGCTAATAACGACTCATCAGCTACCTACCCTGCCAATTACGAAGTGGACAATGTGCTATCGGTGGCTGCCATCAACAATCGTGGTCAGTTGGCTTCATTTTCAAACTATGGAAGAAATAAAGTTCATGTGGGCGCTCCCGGAGTAAATGTGGTGAGCATAACAACCGCTGGTTATGAATCCTGGTCAGGCACCTCTATGGCTACTCCCCATGTTTCCGGAATTGCTGTTCTTTTAGCCTCACAAGATCCCAATATGTCGGGAATAGAAATGAAGAATCGGATCATGGAAACTGCAAAGCCAATTGCATCCCTTAAAAGAAAAGTGAAAAGCAAAGGCGTTGCAAACGCTTATTTGGCGTTGATGAACCAATCACCAGAGCCGGACTTAAATGATCCTGAGTTCTGGTCTCGTACTGACAAATCTCTTTCCACAGACCACCCCTACGCTGACAAGTTTAAGGCCGAATGGACAATTGAAGTTCCGGGAGCAAATGAAATAAGCCTCTACTTTTCACGCTTTGATACAGAGAATGGATACGATTTTGTAGAGCTCTATGATGCTCAAGGAAAATTGATCCAAAAGCTTTCAGGAAATAATGATGAGTCATTTTCTTATCCCATACCTGGAAACAAAGTGAGAATCGTCATGACCACAGACGAGAGCTATACGAAATATGGATTTGATATTACACAGATAGCTTACCGCTAATTGATATTTTTATTTGGGGTGTCCATAAGGGCGCCCCAGAATGCATAAGCTGCCATCAACAATCCAGTGCATATTATTCGCATTAACAAAGTCATCTGATTTTGAAAAAACAAAAACAGTAAAGTTATAAAAAACAAACCTAGAAAAAATAAAAAAAGCCAAACCAACGAAAACTGTAACTTCGATGCAGACACTTGGGTGAACATAGCACTTTTTGGAAAGAGCTCTTTCCAAAAATGAGTATTTATATTCCAAGGATTGTGAGTTTTTAGCTGCGGTGAGATTCCATATTGAACAGGCTCAGTCTCTGGGGTGTAGGATTTAAAGAGACGATCCCAAAAAGAGAAAATTCCAGAAAAGTTTTTATCCCAATATTGCTTTTGAACCCCATGATGAACTCGGTGATGGGAGGGAGTCACAAAAATCCAGCGCAATAAAGGGATTTCTTTTTTAAAAGCCTTTGTATGAGTCAAAAGCTGTAAGCAGGCATGGGTGGCAATAACAATTCCAATAAGGTTGGCTGGAAGACCCGTTACAACCAAAACCAAGTAAAAGGGAAAGGCTGTCAGCTTATGGAACCAAGCCTGTCTGAGTCCCACCGAAAAATTGTACTCAGAGCTTGAGTGATGGGCCACATGAATGGCCCACATAAAAGGAACTTTGTGGGAAAGACGATGGTAAACATAATAGGAAAGATCAACTGCGATAAAGGAAATAAAAAAACTTAGAGGAGTGATGGCAATGGGAGTAATGCCTAAAAAGATTTGTAATTTATTATAGAGACTTAACAAAAGAATTAACGCTAAGCCGTCAAACAAGGCCTGCCCAGCACCGCAGGAAATATTTGTTAGAGTGTCTTTAGCAGAATAGACATTTTTGTTTTGGCTTCGAAAGTACAGCCACTCAACCAGCATAAGGAAGAGAAAAACTGGAACTGCATAAATGATAAGTTCGCTTCCGCTGTCTGCAGGCACAATTCTATATTAGACCAAAGCCAGCAAAAGTTCTAGCATGAGAAAATGAAGAGTGTCTTGAGGCAAATAAAATCCCCCTACGGCATTATAAAAAGCCTAATGTGGCTGTACGATTATTTGAGGAATGGAAATACGGACAACTCACTTAATTTGAAAGAATTACCCCATGAAGTAGTCCTAGAAAATAAGCCCTATGACAAATGTCTTCTGTTTATTGGCGACCTCATGGGGACATCTGGGAAAAAATTAAGTATTTGTGAAGACTTGAACGAGTGGGCTGCTGAATGCGATTATGTTTTTGGAAACTTAGAAGGGCCTATCTGGGACAGTCATGACCTGGTTTTTATTAAGCAGCACAATTCAGAAGAGAGAATCAAAGAATTGTCTGGCCTTGTACCCTTGAACAAATGGATATTTAGTTTAGCCAATAACCACAGTTACGATTATGCAGACCAAGGTCTGGCCAAGACAAAAAATGTAATAGAAAACCTGGGCGCACAGTGGTTTGGCACCAAAAAGAAAAAGAAGATCTCAATAGGTGATATTGAGGTTTGGGCGGCCACTACATTTTCAAATTCCCCGACAGATAAAATTTGCTTTCTCGAGGATCTGAAAAAAGAAATCATATCACCCAATAAGTACCCTATTTTGTATTTGCACTGGGGTGTTGAGTTTTCGCACTTTCCCCTTGCTGAGCAAAAACAAACTCGTTTGGATGAGCTTAAAAATTTTAAGTTTGTTATCGGACACCATCCCCACACAGCGCAGCCCATAGAGCTCAACGAAGGTCTGGGCACAGCCTATTCCTTGGGAAATTTTTATGTGTACTTCAATAAAGAAATCCTAAAAAAAGGCAAACTGCTGAAGCTGTATTTTTCAGGCTCCGAACTGTGTAAGATTTCATGGGCTCAGTCAGAAGTTAAGAGAATCACCAAAGACGAAATCGAGATTGGTCTAGTCGAAAACAAGCCTAAAAATTCCGATATGTAAGTATGCATTTATTGAGTGCCAGCGGCGTATTCTTAGCCACATTTTTATTATCGTTCTTTTGGAGCTTTGAAAAGGACACTCCAAAAGAGTCCCAACGTTGCTTAGCTGGAATTTTTAATTCTACCAATTGCAGATCTGTAGTTGGCAAATCGACCTTTGATAAAGAAGAATTTAAAAAATTACTTGAGCAATACAAAAACAAAAAGGGATCTTTTGAGGAGCGTGAAATCTTAGAAATTATAAAAAATCCAGAAAGCCTTCTCGCGGCTTTGGAGGCCCTATCGCAGGTTGAAAATTATCAGGGCCTCGACTTTTCAAATCGACTCAACGATCTTTCGGATAAAGAACTCAAAAAAATTTATAAAACACTCAGCACGACAAAGAAAAGTGATCAGATATCATTATATCACTTTAAAAAATTGATTATTAAAATTTACCGACTTACCCATGGTCAGCCTCGATTTTTAAGTTCTTTTTGGAAACATAAAAGCTTCAATTCGGCCATCGCAAAACTGCAGGATTACAAAATACAAGAAAGGCTAGAGCTGGAGTTGCTTAATGAGGGCTTGGAATCAACCTTTTCAGTGGTGATCAAAGAGCCAAGCCTGAGAGTAAAGTTTCTAGAATTAGTTTCCGCCAATACAGGCTGGATTGATTCTGCTTTAGTGTTTTCACTGTGGTCGGCCACCAGTTTATTTGCACCTCCTGGGACAGAAACTTTAACGAACATAATAAATAAGGCACCACCCCTTTTACCTTCTTTTGAGCAATTTCTGAAGACAGAAGTGACAGCAGAAAATTTAAAAGTGCTGAAGGAAAAAGGGCTTCAGGCAGGGGTTGAATCACTAAAACTATCAGAAGAAAAAAAACTCAACCTTAAAAAGAATTGGGGATACTTAAGAGCTGTTTATACTAGTGTATTTACAGTGCTCATGACGGTGAGCCTTCACCAAGAAATACAATCTCTGCAGAGCAAAATGATAATTGAAAGCCTTACGGGAAAAATTGTGGAAAGAAATAAAGTTGAACAGATGCCACTGGAACAGCGATTCGAAATTCTTGATTGGCGTCCCTACATGGAAGAACTAAGAAAAGTGGGAAATACAATGGATGAGAACTCAGAACCCATCCAGAGGCTTAAGGCCGAAAGGCGGAAAACATTTGTGGAAGCTATGGAGTCACAAAAAAAAGCCCAGCGCTAGGCCAGGCTTTTTGGTCACTAACTAATATAAAAAATTACTTAGTTTGCGGAAGCGATACAACACCGCCAGCACCATTCATAAGTGTGGTCAAACCCTCTGGTAAACCTGAAATAGTCATGGAATTGTGGTTTACATTTGCGCCTAGTTTTGAAGCCTGAGCCATAATGATGGCTTGATCGTTAGCAACCGCCTGTTTGGCTGCTTGAACTTGCTTTTCGATCTTCATCATTTCGGAATCGGAAATATTAATCACGACATCACCTGCAGTCGTTATAAGAACTGAAGCGGCTAAAATGGCACCAAAAAACTTAAGATTTTTTGTAACACCTGGAGAAAGACCTCTTGCTGCAGATGTTTCTGGCATAAGATTAAGAACTGCTTTTAAAAAGAAAGTGGGGATAACCACGGCTCCCGCAACATAATTGGTCACAACAGAGCCCTTATAGGCAATTTGAACTCCGCCCTTGATTTTTCTGGCTTGGCTAAAATCGGCAGCTAATCCAATAATTTGATTTTGACGCTCGACCATCGAAGAGTAGTGCTTGGCAATCATGGCTTCACTGGCTTTTTGTGATTGAATAGCGAGGGCACCAGCCACGTCAACGGATTGAGCAAAGCTTGTGCTTGTCGAAGCCAAAACTGCAGCGAGAATAATTTTAGTAACAGAATTTTTAATCATATAAGGACTCCTTTAAAATAAATTTGTTAAAAAGTAACGATCAAATC
>JBKDFX010000188.1:0-26989 GCA_046336825.1 Bdellovibrionales bacterium
GTCTTATTATCCCGTTGAGTTGCAAGACTCCCCACAAGTTCGTTTGGAAAAAGCCAAGGTTTGGGCCGCCCAAAATGATATTCAGGTACTGATCGTGGACACGGCAGGTCGGCTGCAAATTGACGAAGCTCTTATGAATGAGTTGAGTCAGCTTAAAAATAATCATGATCCCGCTGAAGTTTTGCTTGTGGCTGACGCCATGACGGGCCAACAATCTGTGCAAGTGGCCCAGGGATTTCATCAGAAACTGCAGCTGACTGGGCTTATTTTAACTAAAGTGGATGGTGATGCCCGTGGTGGTGCGGCTCTTTCATTTCGTGAAGTCACAGGTTTACCCATAAAATTTTTAGGTGTCGGAGAAAAAATTGCTAACTTAGAAATCTTCCACCCTGACCGATTGGCAAAAAGAATATTGGACATGGGAGATGTTCTGACTCTTGTAGAAAGAGCTCAAGAAGTGGTCAGCGAGAAGGAAGCTCGTGAATCAGCACGTAAAATGGCTAAAAATGAGTTTACGCTGGAAGATTTTTTGAATCAGATTCAGTCCTTGAAGAAAATGGGTGGAATCGAAGGCGTGATGAAGTTTTTGCCCGGTTTTGGAGAGGTTTCAAAACAACTCAAAAATATGACCCCTCCTGATGATGAAATGAAGAAAATAGAGGCCATTATACGTTCTATGACCCCCAAAGAAAGGCGTGATCATCGTATATTAAATGCCTCCCGTCGCCAAAGAATCGCCCTAGGGAGTGGAACCCAAGTTCAGGACATCAATCGATTGGTTAAACAGTTCGAACAGACTCAGAAAATGATGAGCCAAATGATGAAAATGGGACTTGGGGGCTTAAAGGGCATGGGAAAACCCCGATTTCCATTTTAAACTTGATCGCTTGAGAAAATTTAGCTAAGAATTCTTTTCGTCTTTTTAGACTTGAGGTTAAAATGGTTGTTATTCGATTAGCTCGTACAGGCACAAAACACACTCCCAAGTACCGCATCACCGTCGCGGATTCTCGCCGATATGTCACTGGCAAGTATTTGGAAGTTCTTGGATATTACATTCCTACTCCAAAAGGGCAGGATAAAAAGGTTGTTGTTAATCTTGAGAAATACAACGCATGGGTAGCTAAAGGTGCTCAGGCCACCGATCGTGTTAAACACGTTGTTAAGCTGGCTCAAGGCGCTAAATAAAGCTTGGATTTCTCACATTTTTGCCATAAAAAATAAACAGACTGAAATTTCTGATTGGTAAAACTGAAGCGAAGCATCCCAGTATAAAACTGGAAACAACGGGTGAGGACAAAATGGATAATCTAAAAGACTTAGTGGAATTCATGGCAAAATCCTTAGTTGATAAGCCTGAAAATGTAGAAGTTGATGAAATCCCCGGACAACAAACCACTTTATTAGCTCTTAAAGTTGATAAAGATGACTTGGGAAAAGTAATCGGAAAACAAGGTAAAACAGCAGCTGCAATGCGAACCATCATTCGTGCAGCTGGAACAAAGCTCAACAAACGATACCACCTCGATATCGTTGAGTAAAAAAATCGGGGAGTTTAGAGTTCCCGTGAATCAATTAAAAGTAGGAAAAGTTAAAGCTCCCCATGGTATTCGTGGGGAGCTTTTTATTTTAATTTTCTCTGGCGACACCAGCTGGAAAAAAAAGCTCAAAAATGCAAAAATCCGAGACCCATTTTCAGACTCAAGCTTAAGTCTCACTATCAAATCATCGCGTGAACACAAAGAAGGTCTTATTCTATCCACTTTAGAAGTCATAGATAGAAATAAAGCAGAAACGCTCAAGGGCTGGGACTTCTACGTAGATGAAGAGCTTTTGAAATCCAACCCTGGGGAAACCATTTATCTTTCTGAAATTATGGGTTTCGAAGTTTTCCTAAAAGAAGCCTGCGTTGGGATTGTACAGGGAGTGAGCTCCAATGGCGCTCAGGATTTGCTGATGGTGAGAAATGAAGAACATATTTTTGAAATCCCCTTTGTGAAAGATTTCATCGTGTCATTGGATTTTAAAAATCATAAAGTGATGATGGACTTTCCCTCTGAGCTTATGGAGCTCAATAAAAAATCATGAATTTTCAGGTGCTTACCCTTTTTCCGCAGTTAATCGAATCAGTTCTATCTGAAGGAGTTGTGGGTCAGGCCTTTAAGAGAAAGATGTTAGGTCTTGATCTTATTAATCCCCGAAATTTTGCGGAAGATATCCATCGGAGCGTGGATGATCGTCCCTACGGCGGGGGAGACGGCATGGTGATGCTCCCGCAAGTTCTAAGCACAGCATTGATGGCGCGACCTTGTCATGCAGATCATGTGATTTACATGAGCCCTCAAGGCCAAACCTTAAATGAGAAAAAAGTTTCTGAGTTGTCACAACAAAAATGTCTCACCGTCATTTGTGGGCGTTATGCAGGGGTGGATCAACGATTTATAAATCAATATGTGGATGAAGAAATTTCGTTGGGAGATTTTGTACTTTCAGGGGGAGAGCTTGCCGCCCTTTGTCTGATAGACGCCGTGGCACGAAAACTACCAGGAGTTTTGGGGCATGCTGAATCCGCAGATTCTGACAGTTTTGCGGCTGGCAAAGGATTAGAGGGGCCCTTGTTCACTCGTCCTCAGATCTGGCAAAACGAAATAGTTCCTCCCATTTTACTTTCAGGTGATCATAAAAAAATTGCCCGATGGAGAAAAAACATCTCAGATCTTATGACCTACTTTAAACGTCCCGAATTATTTCAATCTCACGCACAAAATATAAAAAAATTGCAGACTTTTTTTGATTCCCTTACTGAGGAAGAAAAAATAGCCTGTGGTTTGCCATTGGAGTTTCCAAAATGAACACTCCTTCACCTCGGGTGGCCATCGCCTTGGTCCATTACCCCATATGTGATTCCCAGAAAGAAGTGGTGGCCACCAATATCACTAATTTTGATATTCATGATATTGCTCGAGCAGCCACTGTCTTTGCCATTGAAAAGTACTTTATGATTCACCCAGTGGTTGAGCAGCGCATGTTTGTGGATCGAGTTTTGGACCATTGGCGTGTGGGGGTAGGCTCTAAGTTCAATCGCATGCGCAGGACTGCTTTAAACCCCGTGCGGACCGCAGTGAATATCGAAGATGCTTTGAAGCAGTGGGGTGAGAAGGATCCACTTGTTATTTCGACCCATGCCAGGGAAGTTTCAGGCTGTAAAACTTGGAGTTTTCGAGAGCTGAGAACTCTTATTCATACAGGTGATCGCCCTGTTTTTATCCTTTTTGGTACAGGGTTTGGGCTTACCGACGATTTTATGCGATCTCATGGAAATGTTTTAGAAAGCATCAAGGGAGTGGGTGAGCAGGATTATCGACATCTTTCAGTTCGTTCGGCAGTAAGTATCATTCTTGACCGATTGCTTGGAGCATGGTAGTTCCAAACCCTTGACTACAGTTATATTGATTTAAGGACGGTAAAGCCATGGCTAAGAAAAAAGCAGTAAAAACAAACACAGCACCAAAAGTAGAAACTAACTTGGTTCGACGAGCAACAGCTCCCAAATCAACTAAAGTTAATGATGCTTTCCGCTCTGGTGACACCGTTAACGTTTATGTGAAAGTTAAAGAAGGCGATAAAGAACGCGTTCAGCTTTACAAAGGACTTGTTATTAAAATTCAAGGTAAGGGAGCGACCAAGACCTTTACCGTGAGAAAAATTTCCGCTGGTGTTGGTGTTGAAAGAACATTCCCCTACAACAGCCCTTCAGTTGACCGAGTGGAAGTTGTAGCCACAGGTAAAGTACGAAGATCTAAGCTGTACTACTTGCGTGGTTTGGATGGAAAAGCGGCTCGAATTGAATCTGAATTAGCAGCTCCTCCAAGTGTCTCTGCTGCAGCTGAAAAAGCGGCTGAGTAGTTTTTGCTCGACCTCGTGAAAATTGAAAAAATCGACTGGAAGCCCTTCAAAGAAGAAGGGCTTTTTGTTTTGGGCTGCGATGAAGTGGGGCGAGGCTGCTTGGCAGGGCCTGTTATGTCAGCAGCTGTTATTCTGCATCATCACAAGTGGGATCAAGACCTCACGGACTCAAAAAAATTATCCGAATCTCGACGGCAGTACTGGTCTGAAAAAATTTGGGCAGAAGCTCAGGTGTCTTTGGGGGTTGCAAGTGTTGAAGAAATTGAAGTCCTCAATATTCTACAGGCCAGTCTGCTTTCAATGAAAAGAGCCATTTTGGGATTGGGTCATGCTGAGGGTAAAGTTTTGATTGATGGGAATCAAAAAATTCCAAATCTTGATTCAAAATTTAAGCAGCAGACTTTTGTAAAAGGAGATTTGCGGTTAGCTCCGATTTCTGCAGCCTCCATAGTAGCAAAAGTAGCTCGAGATACGTTTATGAAAGAGCTGGCCCAGGAGTTTCCCAAGTATGGATTTGAAATTCATAAAGGCTACGCCACAGCTCTGCATCGAAAAGCAATTGTTGAGTGGGGTCTCACACCTCAGCACCGAAGAACTTTTGGAAACCTACAAGAAATGTCAAAATCAAAAACATAAAAATGGATTGAAGGCTGAAATTGATGCGGCCAATTTCATTCAAAAAAATAGTCACTTTCATAAAATCTTTCATCGAGTGAGAACCCCCTATGGAGAGCTGGATTTAGTTCTTATTGATGAGAATCAAAATATTTCCATCATAGAAGTTAAATCGATTCCTGAGCTCGGATGGACTTTTGACAGGCTGTCATCAGCTCAGTTGAGAAGGCTCATACGGTGTCATGAATGGATACTGGTTAGAACTTCCCGCTCAGCAAAACTTGAAATTGTGTTTGTAAAAAATTCGACTGTGCATAGATTTCCTGTTCAGTTGGGCGATTTTTGATCAATTTCTAAATTGATCTAAAGTGGATCGGGGAGGAGCAGGCCTGGGAACTCCATCAAAGCTGAATTCAAAGCCGATGAGTGTGCGAATGTCTCCGCCCACTTGTTGATCTTGAGTAAAGTTAATTTGCCAACATTCACCCGGAGGTTTTAATTGAGCCAAATAGCCCCAGGATTTAATTTGTTTTTTATCTTCTGAATTTCGATAGTTGTTATCATAGACAAACTGACCAACAAAATTAGCAGCTCCCGTGGAAAATCCCCAGCCGAAACTGATGTCTTCCACTCGCTTGTTGATGTCCACATCCTGCCCCTGAACGATGGTGAAGGTTCTCTCCAAACCCACTTCATAAAATTGACCGTTGTCGTTGATGAAGGCCGTACGAGTTTTTATGTTTGTCACATCCTGTTTTGGAAAGTAATTAAAATTAGTGTTGGTTTCAATATTATTAAATCTCACAGTGAGAAGCCCTGAAAGGTCAGACCAGGGTCCGATCCCGCTGCTTTTGGATTCTTCACTCAAGTTATAGCTTTGCGAAAGTCGAAACTGAACAACTTGGCGGTACTGTGAAGACTCCCCAGACCACAATCTTTGAATCAAACGATTGTTGAGAGAAAAAGTAATTAAATTGCGATCTAAAATTCGATCTGTTTCATCAAATTGAAGACCCAGGCCTGAGCGGATGTCTCCATCACTGACTGAAGTGCTGGACCCAACGGAGGGGGTTACAAATGACTTAGATGGAAAAAAAGGACTTCGATCTTGTTCAAGCCAAGGAAGACTTGAATAAGTGACTTCAGGTTCTATCAAATGTTTATAGCGAACTGATTCCATCAAAGTTTCACCGTACACCCGTGAAAATTGCAGTCGACCAGTGAGCTCAGTTTTTAAAAAACGTCGGGCCACTTGTTGATCATTACCGACGGGAAATAAGTATTGGGTTTCACGGTAGGAAAGCTTGGGAACTATATCGAGAGCTTCTTTGAATCTGAAATAGCCTGTGATTTGGGGTTTGAAATCGAGCCTTTGCCCCACGCGGATGAGATCTGTTCCTTCGTTAAAAACACCATCGTAAGTGTACTGACAATTGGGTGAGTTCTCACAGAGTGGATCGTTGGTTCCATTGGTAGGAAAGGTGACCTCTTGGCCATTAATAGTGCCAGAACTTAAATCATCGTAGGGTTGAAAGCTACGAGTAAAACTTGAGAACCGTAAATCCCAATTGTAACGAAAAGGGGTATTTCCCAGGGGTTGAGAACTTCGTGACACATTCACTTCCGGAATTCGATGTATGGCATCTTCGTTGTTCGACAAGGGGTCGGCTCGGAGTAAATTAACGTAATAAGCAGAGTCTACGTCCACATGGAGAGAATCAGTGTTTTTACTAAAGTTAATTCTGTTTTCAAGGGCAGAGTCCCCTAGGCCCCTTTGAAAAAGTTCCTTTTCAAAATCCAAAGGGAACTGTAAGTCTGAAGCGTTGTGCAATTGGAGTCGCTGTGTCCACCCATTTTTAAGTTCTAAATGGTGTTGGTAGTGCAAATGCCACCGGCTGAATTGATCAAAGTCATTGGGATTGGTTCTAAATCTTTGTAATCTCCCGTCTGATTTAACAAAAACTCGGTCCCGGATCCAGGCAGCATCCAATTCTCCCTTGGATTTTTCTGAAATGACATAACGGTAATTGGTGAGAGCCATAAGTCTACGTTTTTCAAAATTCTTTAAGGTAAAAGTGAGATCCTGACTGCGATCAATAGCCCAAAAGTAGCTTTGAGCTATCTCGGCTCCCCCGTCCTCGGAGGATCCAAAAGTGGGAGTGAGTAATCCCGATTGACGATCGCTTTTTAGAGGAACGATTAAATAAGGTAACCATAGAACGGGGACTCCTCCCACTCGCATCACTGAGTTTTTAATATAAGCATAGCCCCCGAGCTCCGCTCGAATACTTTGACCTGAAAAACTCCAAGTGGAAGGACAGTTGGTGCAGGAAGTGTAATTGGCATCAGCCACATAAAATTCCTCATCGCCGATTTTCTGCAAGAGCTGCCCTTCAAAAGTCACATTTCCTGAACTGACATAGCCATCTTTTATAATTCCAGTTCCTGTTTCGTAATCCATTAATATTTCTTGGCCAACAAGGGTTTGAGTTTGATTTGTCACTTGGACATTTCCACGCAACTCAAGCTTTTTAGATCTCAGAAAAATCAGAGCATGGTCACACATGATGTGTTGTTCACCTCTGATTATTTGTACACGACCCGAAAGTTCAATGGTTTCTCTTTCATGATCCCGTAGCATCTCATCCGCTTGCAGGGTGAGGCCTTGAACACGCGCCTGTGGTTCTGATGAGGGCTGCCCCAAAGTAAAAAATGGAAAGCTGAGAAGAAATAATACAGAGCAAATAAACTGAACCATGGGCATCCGGACCAGTGTAGAGGTCTGAGGGATCTATGGCAATCTGGTCTTATGTCGCCTGTGGTAAATGAAGAAGTGACCGATGAGTCCAATATCGACACAACAAGGAGTTGAATGTGCAGGCATTGGTGAAAAAAAAGGGTGAATGGACGGTGGTCACAATGAAGGGACGTATTCAACTCGAAAAAGCAGGTGCTTTTCGTGAGGCTTGTATGCGTGCGCTTGAAGCCCAAAAAGTGGTTTTTGAAATGTCGCACTTACAGTTCGTTGGAAGCACGGGAATGACTGAATTTTTTCAATGTTTAGCAGACATGCAAAAAGAAAAAGGTTGTTCAGTAGGCATGGTGGGACTCTCAGATGACTTCAAACGATTTGTTTCTGTGTCTGCGGCGGCTCAAATTCGAATTTTCGCTCGGCTTGAAGACGCCTTTAATTCGAGCCATTTGGACTTCGAATCTCCTGAATCTTGTGGCTCAATGAAAGATTCAACTTCTCAAGAGCCGACAGAGACTGAGTCAGCCGCTCCGACTCTTCGTTCTTTTGGTTCCACATAAATCGCATGGTTTCCAGTTGTCGTCTAAGTTGGTGGGACTCTTCCTCGAGTCGAATTTTGAAATCGTGCTGACTTTGTAAGTAATCTTTTAAATCTTTATTTTCGATTGAAAACCTGGCCAGATCTCCCGTTTGTTGATTGAGCTTCTCTTGCAATCGAAGAATTTCAGTTTCCAAAGAATTTTTTTGTTCAGACTTGGATCTGTCAAGTTCAATGACTTGGTTTTCTAACTCGATGGCAATCTGAGCTTGATCCTGCATTTTTTTGAGTTTTGTACGAGACTCTTTAATTTCAAGCTTAAGGGATCGATTTTCAAACTCGAGTATTTCTTTTTGCTTTTCCATCACCTCAACCAACTGATTTTTTTGTTTCTGCATTTCATCAATTTGATTTTTCGATTGGCGTAAGACCTCTTGCATTTGTAGTCGCAGGTCCTTGAGTTGATTATCTCTTAGTGTAATTTGGTTTTTATGGGATTCGCTTTGATTAAGCAATTCATCCCGGTGCTTTTTTAAATTTGCGATGTAGGGTTTAACTTGAAGACGTATCTTTTCATGGTATTTACGGAATCGGTCCACTTCCAATTGAACTTCTTCGCGATCTCGAAGTGATTCAGAAAGCTTTTCTTTGTCGCCTTCAAGTTCATCAACTTTAGCTTTCCAGGCTAAATCTTTTTCTTTCATAATTTCAATTTGATCACTTAAATGCATAATCTGGTTTTTCTGATTGAAATTTTCAGATTGTAATTCCTGATTAAGATCTTCAAGCGAAGCTAAGCGTCTTGAAAGAACTTTAAGTCTTTCCATCAGGTCTTCATTTTGAGAAATTAAATTCTCAACGGTGGCTGATTTGATGAGATCTTTTGAAACATAAGAATTGCCATTTCTCATGTTGATTGAGGTCTCTTCGGAAAACTCATGGTCTTGTAATAAAGGCTTCAAATCCATACACTTATCGTCTCAAATTCATACGTAACTTGCAAAAATTAGCCCTATCAAGGGCTAGAAACCTGGACCAAGGGCTATCAAGAGGAGCTGGTCTTTAGCCGAAAAGCCAATTATGGCAGGATCTGCGCTCAAAGTAGATAAGGTTCAACTGGAAAAGGCAATTACCGTTGCTCAGGAAAAAGAGGAAAAAAAACTCTTTGAGATGAACAATGATCCAGTGGATTTCGGTAAGGCTGACAGTCTTCGGTACAATATTCTCAATTGGGTGCTTGATGAAAAGTATGATCGTGCCATTCAAGAGTTAAAAGATTTTGCCAATCGAGATTCTGAGTACCCCACCTTTCATCAAAGGGTCGAGAGATTCATTTCTCACTCAATAGATTTAGTTTATGCCATCAAAGCTAAGCGTAACTTTCCAGGGCTCTCCAGTTTAACCCGAGCCAAACAGCAGGAGCTTCGTGAAAAATTTAAGGAGCACTTTAAAGAGTTACAAATGGTGCTTCAAAAAATTGAAAAAATTCAAATTGATTTAAGAATTCAAGATGCTAGATCCACCATCTACATCATACGTGCCCTTTGGTTTGCGGGGGCTTCAATTGCACTTTTAGCATTCATGATGGAAATTTTTAACGGACTGGCTCTGACAAGCACTGTTGTTTTTGAGGATCTATTAAACAGGGCGGTGGAAGCCCTGTTTACGCTGCTGGGACTTTAGAGTTCTTTTTCTACGGCCTGTAATATGGGCATGTACTGCCCTCCGCCGAGCTCTTTTTTATTTACAAAAAATGCGGGAGTGCCGCGGATGTTAGCCTGTAAACCTTCTTGAGCCATCTTTTGGATTTCAGTTTTGGTTTTTTCTTCGGACATGCACAACTTTAATTTTTCACAATCTGTACTGGAGTTAAGCTGACACAAAAGTTCATCAACTTGTTCAATTTTGGAAAATTGACGGAAGTCTTCTTGTTTGTCGAATATCATCTGAGTCATCGCCCAACCTGATTGATTTAAAGATTCAGAACAGAAAGCGGCCGAGGCCAGTCGGCAAGAAATTCCATCACCTTGACCGTTAAATGCCGGGCTGGGGTTGCAAGTTCCATCCAGCGGGAAGGGTTTGAAGAGGAGGGCCACATCGTCGCGAGATTGGGTGAAAGCTTTCAATGTGGGGGCTGCAAACTTACAATGGGGGCAGCGAAAATCTGCAAATTCAACAATGACCATTTTTGCTGTTTCGACGGGGGCTCCCATGTGCAAGCCAAGGCTGAGGTCAAAACTTTGTTCGGGAGCGGCCTTCCAAGCTAAAATTTGATCTTGAATTTGCTCTTTCACTCGCGATTCTGCAAAGGGGCCACCCCAAGCACTCGCCAACGAAAGAACGAGGACTGGAATGCTCACTAAAAATCCATAACTGGTTTTGTCCGACAATAATTTGGGTAAATCTTTGAATAAGCCCGTCAGTTTCAATCCAGAGAAATGAATGAGGATGAGGCTCAAAAAAGAAATGCCGTAAGCTAAAAAGCAAAAGAGGCAATAGTTTTTGAGCTGAGTGAGGGAGATCGCAAGCATAATGACAGAGGCTGCGGCGATGACAACTGAACCCAATCGAGTGGAAGCGGACCAAAAACTAGGAGAATCGAGATTAAAGACAAGCCCAATTTGGGTCACGATATATACAAGGTGAACTGAGAAAGCCCATAAAGCCAAAGGGTAACCAAAAATTTGGGCGTATTTCGAAGTGCTGACAGCGTCACAGTTCCAAAGAGCCCCGACATTACACAAACTTTGACCTGAGGCGGCTCCATTTTGTAAATCAAAAAACTTTTGAGTCAAATAGGCGTGGAGACCGAGGGCGATAACGGATAAGACAATATTGATGACGATGGGTTTTATTTTAAACATAATGGATTAATACCATCATGAATTAACAAGGAACGCAATGAAATCGTCGCAGCAAATTAAACAAGAACTGTACGCGCGCGTTTTTGAGCAAGTTCAAAATCACCATTCAAGTCAAGATCTGGAAGTAAAAAAGCTAGAACGTAAGATGCAAAATTTAAGTCGTAGGCCCTGGCAGCGGATGAATTCAAAATCATTTGATCGACGACTGAGTGAGGCTCAGGTTGTCTTCTGGGCTGATTTTCATGGAGTGCGTCAGTACCCTCGAAATTTATTGCGACATCTTGAAAACCAAAAACCTGAGTTTTTTTTAAATGGGTTTGTTTTGGGTTTAGAGTGTTTGCCTATTAGTAAGCAAAAGTGGATCGATGAATTCTTAAATCATCAAATTTCCGAAGAAGAATTTTTAGAGAAAGTAGAATGGAAAGAAAATTGGGGCTTCCCTTGGGAACATTACCGCCCCTTAGTCCTTATGGCAAAACAGTCTGGATTTCGCGTTTTAGCACTCAACAAAACGGGCCCAAACACATCATTATCTTTGAGGGAAAAAGCCGCCAGTCAGATATTGCAAAATGAAGCCAAGAAAAATCCCCAGGCTCGAATTTGGGTTCTCTTTGGCGAGTTTCATTTGCTTCCGGGAGGATTTCCTAAATTTTGGAAAGAGCGGTCACGCACAGAATTTATTTTACAAAATTTTGATGACCTTTACTTCAAGCTTCCACCTAAAAACCACAACTCATCCGCTGAGTTTTTGCGTTTAGGAAATGAGTATCTCTGCGTACAAGCCGTAGCTCCTTGGATTAAGTGGCAGTCCTATCTTCTTTTTTTAGAAACTCAAGCCGAGTTTGAATTGGATGAAGGAATTGAAGTGAGTGATCATCTATTTGATGTGGCCAAAGCTATGGCCAATGAGATGCAATGGAAATGTCTACCTCAGTGGTTTCATGCTTACAGAGCTGAAGACCATGTTTTGTGGCAAAAAATGAAAGCTGAAAATTCACAGACGAAAAAACTTTTTGAGAGATTTGTGCAAGAGCAACTGAGTTTTACAAGCTTCTCTCATTCTTGGTCTTATCTGTCTCGTCTGTCCAGCAATGAAGTGGGAGCTTTAGCCTTTTTGATTTTATGGCACTACAACTGCTCTCACTTAAGCTGGCCTGCGGACTCAAGGCTGAGTCGGGAGTCTTGGTTGCAGCTGACGTGGATATTTGCCTGGAGTTACTTTGGATCCAAATTGCACAACCCCCACCGAAGGACACCGAGCCTATTAGACATCCAGGCCCAAGCGAAAAAGGCCTCTCGTCCCTTTGAGCGACAAGCGGCAAGACTTGTCATCCACCTGACGCTGCAAGAGCAAACCGGAAGAGTCAGTAATATTTTTGAGGGGACCCCCTCAGATCGAGTTCGGTTTTTGGGCCTGACGTGGAGAGCTGGGTTGTTGGGTGAAAAAATATACTCTGCCTACCGCGAAGGGAAAATAAATCAGAAGTCATTGAAACTTTTTTTGTCTAAAAAACCTGGAACCAAACATTTTTTTGAGGTTTGGCAAAGCTTGGAAGAGCTTATCAGTTAGTTTTTTTGCAGACTCGAGTTCTGAATTCTTTACCAGGTTTAAATCGAGGTACAGGTATGCCTGGAACTTCAGCGTATTCACCTGTTTTAGGGTTGCGACCCGGGCGAGCTTTTCTTTGAGTGCGAACAAATGATCCAAATCCCACGAGTTTCACTTCTTCGCCCTTTGAAACAGTTTTTTGAATAAGATCAAGAGTGGCGTCGAGAACATTCTCAGTTTGATTTTTAGGAATTTTTAATTTTTCAGCTAACTTTTCAATGAATTCAGCTTTGTTCATCAAGAGCCCTCTAGCGCAAATGTTAGCACTTCAAAATGTCGAGGTGGAAAAGTAAAACTCACTTGCTCGAGGGTCAAGAGGACTGTAGACTTTTGACATGCTTGCACAATTAAAGACACTTTTGGCTGAAAAAATAAATCAGGCCACGGGTCTGTCCCATCTTGACATTTATAAATCACTGGAAGTTCCTAAGAATGAGTCTTTTGGTCATTTGGCCTGGCCTGTCTTTTCTTACGCTAAAGCTCAAGGAAAAAATCCCAACGAAGTGGCTCAGCAGCTCAAAACTGATCTGTCATCATTTTTGCCGCAGATTCAAAGTATCGAAGTCGTGGGGGGATTTCTTAACTTTAAATTTCTTCCGCAAGTATTAAATGAAAGTCTTTTTAAGGCTCTTTCGAACTCCACTCAGCTTTCAAAAAATGATTTGGGCCAGGCCAAAACGGTGGTGATCGATTTTTCTTCTCCCAATGTCGCCAAAAAAATGCACGTAGGTCATTTGCGAGCCACCATTATAGGTCAAGCTCTGTCCAATCTGCACAAAGCTTGTGGCTATGAAGTGGTGGGTCTTAATCATCTCGGTGATTGGGGAACTCAATTTGGAAAATTAGCTTGGTCCGTTAAGCGGTGGGGGAGCGAGCTGGGAGATAAACTTTGGACCATCGAAGGCTTACTTGAATTGTATGTTCGCTTTCATGACGAAGCTGAAAAGCATCCCCATATGGAAGTTGAGGCCAGTGAGACTTTTTTGCGCCTAGAACGTGGCGATCAGGAAATTAAAAAACTGTGGACGAAAATTGTTGAAGTGTCACTTGAAGATTATTCTAGGCTTTATAAAATTCTCAATGTGACTCACGAAAAAACAATCGGGGAGTCTTTCTACAATGATCGTCTTTTGTCAGTGATTCAGCTCTTAGAATCAAAAAATCTTTTAGTTGAAAGTGAAGGCGCCAGAGTCGTTAAGTTTCCCGAAAATGAAAACTTAAGTCCTTGCTTGATCCAAAAAAGTGATGGGGCCTCACTCTATGCAACACGCGATCTGGCCAGTGCTTTATTTCGTAAAAATGATCTCAAAGGGGATCTTCTCGTCTACGTGGTGGGGGCAGATCAAGCGCTTCACTTTAAACAAGTTTTTCGAGTTTTGGAAATGTGTGATTTTGCTTGGGCTAAGAATTGTCATCATGTCAGTTTTGGTCTTTATCGATTTAAAGAAGGAAAAATGTCCACCCGAAAAGGCCGGGTGATTCACCTCGAAGATGTTCTCAGTACAGCCATCGAATTGGTAGAAGGTGTCTTTAAAGAAAAGGGCAGAAATATTGAGGATTCACGAACCACTATCCAAGATGTGGCCATTGGTGCCGTTATATTTAATGATTTAATGAATGATCGTGTAAAGAATGTAGAATTTGATTGGGACCGAGCCATTAGCACCGAAGGAGACAGTGGACCTTACGTCCAGTACACCGCTGTTCGTTGCAAAAGTTTACTTCGAAAAAAACCGGGCTATCAATTTGACCCCCACTTTTCGGCGAAGGATTGGAATGAGTCAGAGTTGAGTCTTATTTTCCGCCTCTCGCAATTTGCTGAGACGGTGAAAGCCAGTTGCCAACAGTTTAAGCCCAATCTTTTGGCCCAATATCTGTTGCAGGTGTGTTCACAATTTAGTCATTTTTACCATGAAAACCGAGTTCTCGATGAACCCCTCGCTATCGAAATGAGACGATTGCATTTGGTTTATCTAACTGAAAAGGTACTCTCTGAAGGTCTGGGTCTTTTGGGTATCAAATGCCCTGAGCAAATGTAGCCATTTAGTCAACTTAGGCGTCAAGAATCAGCTTTGTTAAGCCGATAAATTCAGAGTGAAAAATCGTAAAAATTGGATTTTCATTTTTTTTAGTTGGTTGCTGATGACGGGATTGATTTGGACCCATGGTCAATTTCAAGCCTATTTTTCTTCACGGCCGGAGGCTTTATTTGAAGTCGAACGCTTGAAGAGTGAAATTCAAAGAATTGAAAAAGAAAAAAGTAGAATTGTTTATCAATTTGAGGACTTCAGGCAAAATGCAGCTCTTCATTGGCCAGAGGCAAGAAAGAACTCCTATCGCTTTCCAGCCAGTGAGACATTCGATTTGTCCTCAACCCTCTATGAACGTGGCCGAGTTTTATTTAAAAAGGGATCTCTTTCAGAAGCGCTTCAACAATTTGACTTACTTGTCGAAGAATATCCCTATTCAAAATGGATCAATGAATCTTTTTACTACCGCTGTGAAATTTTATTTCAAATTCGAGATTTCAAAAAATTCACAGCATGTGCCACTCATATGACAGAACTTTTCCCTGAAGCAGCTTTGACAGGATTCCAGCTTCTGAGGCTTGCTCAGATTCATGAAATTCACGGGCAAGAAGAAGAGGCCTCAGAAATTTACAGGATTGTTGCTAATCAGTTCGGTCGAGACAAAACTCTTTCAAGTCAGGCTTCGGATTCTTTGGAAAGAATCGGGGGACAGCGGTGAACTCCTTCACTGCAATTTTAATTATTTTATTCCTTTTTTTAAATACAGAGTCTCATGTACTCGATCTTTGTTCACCTACCCTTTTTGAAGACAAAACACTGAAATCAGGTTGTTTATGGGAAAAAAGTCAGAGCCTATCAGAAATAAAGACTCTTCATTTTACAGCCACCTCTCAGCACAGCGATTACTTTATCCACTATAATAAAAATCAGATCCGAGTTTTCAATCACAGGGGGAAGCTACGTTTAAACCTTCGGGATGGTCGAGAACTGTTATTGCCAGCTGGATTTGAGGTTTGGATCTCGGAACTGAATCGCGATAAAAAAAATGAAATGGGTATGATTACGCCCATAGATCTAAAAGTTCACATGTCTCGACTGCAATATGTTTGGGAGGGGGACTTAAAAGATTTTAAAAAGCACATTAAATCGTTTGCCGGACTTTGGGGGCCACAACAAGATATGGCCTCTCGTTATTACAAAGGTCTTGTAACAAGAAAAATTGCCACCATTGAAGATGAAAAAATGCAAAAACGACGCAAAGTCCAGCGAGAACAAGAAGTCAGAAAAAGAAATCAAGAACTTTTATATGATCGCACCTTTTCCAGATAAATAAGTTCTAGGTAATTAAGTCAGGCTTTTAGTCCTGCTGATTCTTGAAAAAAACCTCTGATCAAATGAATTGTGCTATTTTTAGAAGAGCAATACTCATGGATGAGGAGGTTTTGCCATGTCTGTCTCAAGTGCAGATCGAGCTCGCCAAAACCAAAGATTGACGGAAGCACGCGAAGAAGCTGAAGAGCGCGAGGCTAAAGCTCTCAAAAGAAAAAATGAACAACTCAAACGAGCAGAAGAGCGGCATCAAAAAGAAATTGCCAAACTGAATGAGGCCTACCGTAGTCAATTGTCTGAATTAAGGGATGACCAGGCCGAGACTTTGCAAAGTCGAGACAGTAAACACCTCAGTGAATCTGAAAAATTAAGAAAACAGTATGCTCTTCAATTGCAAAAAAAATATGAAGATGCTCAGAATGAAAAATTTCAAATCAAAAATGCCTACGAGAATCAAATTGAAAAGCAAGAAGAAGTGGGGGAGTTGCAAAAGGCCACACTGATTAATAATCAGCGATCAGAGCTAAATAAACGGGATTCCAATTTAAGTAAAATCAATGAACGGGCTCAGGATAAATTAAAAGAAGCGATTGAGAATAACTCTCGAAGGTTGCGAGAGTCCCATGATAAAGAATTGAAGGCCATTTTAGACAGTCGTGAACAAGAACTGAGAAAGTCTGAGTTAGAAAAAGTCCGTACTCGTGAAGCTTCTGACAACAATATGAATGCAGAGAAAAGAAAGTCAGATTTCAAAGAAGCCTCATGGCGCTCGAAGTACAATGCACTTTATGAACAGATGAATGATCCTAATAATGATCAGGGTCCCACACGTTCTCAGATGATGAAGGCTGAACTGGCGAGTATTGAAGATCGCTATCGTCGTAAGCATGAAAAAGCCGTCGGAGACATGGACAACAACAGATTGGCATTTGAAGACACTGTTTCAGAGCGTGTGAATAATCAGGTGAAATCTCGAGATTCCAAAATACAGGCTTTGCAATCTAAAATAAACAACCAGGTGGTTAATGATCGAAGGCTCAGAGCCATCGAAAGTAAAAATTTGCAAAATGCCTATGAAGATAAAATAGCTGATCTTGAAGGTCAAAAGGGAGATATTCAATCCACTATGACCGAGCTCAATGCCAATCGAATATCGGGTATGAAAAAACAAAATGACAGTGTTTTAAAACAAGCGACCATGGATTACCGTTCTCAAAGCCAAATTGATAAGGCCAGGTACCGAGAGCATTTAGAAAATCAAGCTCAGCTTCATGATGAAGGTGTTCATCGTTTGAAATCTCAAACGGATAATAAATTAGAAAAAATGAAGAGAGTTCAAGATCAAACCACTCAAAAATTGTCACAGTACTTCAATGACTCATTAGAAGTGAACCGGGATAACTTTGAACGAAAAATTGTCGATCAGCGAGAGCGTAATATTGAATTGCAAGGTGACAATTATCGGATGATGAATGATAAATTTAGAAAGTTAGAAAAGACCTACGATCAAAGACTTTCTTCAGCTGTGGAACAGTACGAAACTAAAATGCAAGAGATGAAAGATCGTCACGAAAGAGAAATGCGTAACATAATGTCTCAAGAAAAAATGAAATGGCAGGACCGGGAAAAGGGTCACAAAAGTGAAAGGCAGAGCATTGAAATGAAGTATGAGGCTCAAATTTCTTCTCTGCAGGCCGAGCACAATGAAAATCTTGAGCAAATGCAAAAAAGGCATCAGCAAGAAATGCGAAATCTAGCTCAAAAAATGAATCAATATAATAGGAAAGCTTAAAAAAATGTTAGCTGAGCGACGAGCCAAAATTGTAGCCACCATCGGCCCCTCCACGGCATCCCGGGAAGCCTTAAAAAAAGCGATACAGGCAGGTATGAATGTGGCGCGACTTAATTTTTCCCATGGGCAACATGAAGACCATTTAAAAGTTTTAAAAAGTATTCGTGAGCTTTCGGTGGAGCTCCAGGCCCCCGTCAGTATTTTGCAGGATCTCCAGGGACCCAAAGTCAGAGTGGGAAAGTTCGAAAAAGGGTCCATTGAAATTGTGGCGGGGGAAACTCTCACCATCACGATTGATAATGTTTTAGGAAAACCAGGACTGATTCCCAGCGATTTTAAAGAGCTCGCACAAGTGGCCAAACCTGGAGTGCGTGTTCTTTTGGACGATGGATTGATGGAACTCGAGATCACAGAGACTCGGGGCACGGAAATGCAAGCCCGTGTGATTTACGGTGGGACTTTAAAAGATCGTAAGGGGATGAACTTACCAGGAGTTCCTCTTCCCATTGATTGTCTGACTGAAAAAGACAGAAAAGATTTGGAATTCGGAATCACCCACGATGTGGATTACGTAGCCTTGAGTTTTGTGCGAAAAGGTCAAGATATTCGAGTTTTAAGAGAAATTTTAGAAGCTAATAAATCACGAGCTCGAATCGTAGCTAAGATTGAAATGGTGGAAGCTTTAGAAAACTTGGAAGAGATCATTCGTTTGAGTGATGCTGTGATGGTGGCTCGAGGTGATTTGGCCGTGGAAGTGGGCTCCAGTCGGCTGCCTGGTTTTCAGAAGAAAATTATCAAGCTTGCCAATCAATTACAAAAACCTGTGATCACGGCCACTCAGATGTTGGACTCCATGGTTGAGAATCCCAGGCCCACGAGAGCTGAAATCACAGATGTGGCCAATGCTGTTTTAGATGGTTCTGACGCCTTGATGCTGAGTGCAGAAAGTGCCAGCGGAAATTATCCCTTTGTCTGTATTCGAACCATGCATGAAATTATCACCGAAGTCGAAAAGAGTGAGGAGACCTACTACAAAATTTCCATGGAACAGGAATTTTTAAGTATTCCCTCGGCCATTGGAGCCAGTGCCTGTTTGTCAGCTCTCAAGCTCAATGCAAAAGCCATTGTTTGCCTCACGACTTCTGGAAAAACGGCGAATATTATCACAAGCTTTCGGCCACAGGCCAAAGTGATTGCAGTGACGGATCGAATTGATGTTCTTAATCAGCTCGAATTGATTTGGGGAATCCAAACCTTTTTGATCAGCGCCTACCAAAATATGGAAGATATTTTAAAGCAGGTGGATAAAATTCTCGTGAATTATGGATTGGCGAGAACGGGTGATCGAATTATCCTGACATTGGGTCAGCCCATTGAGTCCGGCTCTAAAACAAATGCTCTTTTTGTGCATATCGTGGGAGCGGAAAAAGATTCTAAATTGATCAATCAGGATCTTCCCCTGCGCTGCCAGAATCTTCCTAAAATAGACTAGCCTTGGACTGATAGTTCTACTCAGCACATTCATAGCCAAGACCATGGTCAAGGCGATAGACGTGAGTGCTATTCAATCTTTACAGCCCATGCGATTCTAAATTCACTCATTCAAAGAGGATGGTCTATGGCTGAAGGAAAAAAAATATCACGGGATTCATATCTGTTTCGTGAAGGTGATGCTCCAGATGCAATGTATATTTTAAAAACTGGGGAACTGGCCATCACCAAAACTAAAGGAACTTCAGAAATTATTTTAGCCACTTTAAGTCCCGGAGGAATGGTGGGTGAAATGGCTATTTTTGATATGAAGCCCAGATCAGCCAATGTAAAGGCCTTAAAGGACTCAGAAGTGATTGTTCTACCTTATGACAGTTTAACCAAGCAGTTGGAAGGTTTGCCGGTGTGGACGAAGGCCATCATGAAGACCATGAATGAGAATCTTCGAGAGGCCAATAAAAAGATTAAACTGCTTGAAAATGCCAATCCCGATGCTGAAAGATTTCCTCCCTACACTGTCAACAAGTTACTGACGATTTTAAATATGATTGGCTCTATGTTTGGACAAAAAGACGGAGAAAATCTGATCCTTCCGCAGAATCGTTTAAGAAATTTTACCATTCAGGTTTTCCAAGAGCCCACAAATAAAATGCAAAGCATGCTTCAGGCTTTAAAGGATCTTAAAATTTTCGAAATTTCTGACCTAGGAGAAGGACAGCAAAAAATTGTGAATTTAAATCCCAATTTTTTAATTAAGTTCGTGGATTGGTACAATGATTGGTTGTTTAAGCAAGACAAAGATAAAGTCACAGTGAGTGACACGGAAGTGAAGTTTTTAGAGGCTGTTGTTTTTTATGCAAAAAAAGCGCAGCCCGATGAAAAAGGTTTTCGTAAAATCAATGTGACTGAAATGCAAAATGATTCCATGCGGGATTTGGGCTATGTTTTTCGGGCAGAGGATATGAATCCCCTCACTGAAAAAAAGTTAGTCTCAGAAAAGACCATGCAAGACAAGGCCATATTCGTCACGGTGAGCTTGGAGGACATAGAACCACTGGCGCGAAATTGGCGATTTGTGTGGGATCTTAAAAAATGTCTGCGCTAAAAATTATAAACTAAAAATTCAGTTTCATAGCTCGGCAATGGGGTGAAATTTGAATTCTTCCTTCAGTGGAGGCCACCACCTTTTCTGGAGTGGTGTCAGGTGCGTATTCTAAAAGTAAGAACCCATCAGGAGTGACATCCAGGACTCCAAGATCACTGACAATACGATTCACGCAACCAAGCCCCGTCAGGGGAAGCGTGCAGCGTTTTCGTAGTTTTGAATTTCCTTCTTTGTCGGTATGTTGCATGGCCACTATCACGCGGCGGGCTCCGGCCACTAAATCCATGGCTCCACCCATGCCTTTAATCATTTTGCCTGGAATCATCCAGTTAGCGATATCACCGTTTTCAGCGACTTCCATGGCTCCCAAAACAGTCAAATCCACATGACCACCACGAATCATGGCAAAGCTGTCAGCACTTGAAAAGTAAGAGGCTCCTGGAGCCGCAGTGACAGTTTGTTTACCAGCATTGATAAGGTCAGGATCCACCTCGGAGTCCAAGGGGTAGGGGCCTAACCCTAAAAGTCCGTTCTCGCTCTGTAACATAACGGTTTTGTTTTTTGGAATGTAGTTGGCCACCAATGTGGGAATGCCGATTCCTAAATTGACGACAAAACCATCTTGAATTTCTTCTGAAATGCGAAGAGCCAGTTGTTCACGACTGAGTGGCATGGGATTTAGCCTTTCCTAACGGTTCGCTGCTCGATCCGTTTTTGGTATTGAGTTCCTTTGAAAATTCTTTGAACAAAAATTCCGGGGGTGTGAACTTGATCGGGGTCGAGCTCTCCCACTTCCACCAGTTCTTCGACTTCAGCCACTGTGATTTTACCTGCCGTGGCCACCATGGGGTTAAAGTTGCGAGCTGTTTTTCTGAAAATAAGATTTCCAAATTTGTCGCCCTTCCAGGCTTTGACGAGAGCAAAGTCCCCTTTGATGCCTCTTTCAAGAACATACTCTCGACCTTCAAATTTTTTAATTTCTTTTCCCTCGGCCACTTGAGTTCCCACTCCAGTTGGTGTGTAAAACCCAGGGATTCCGGCTCCGCCAGCGCGGATTCTTTCGGCGAGAGTTCCTTGAGGGCAGAGTTCCACTTCCAGTTCGCCACTCATCACTTGTTTTTCAAAAGTGGCATTTTCACCCACGTAGGAGCTGATCATTTTTTTTATTTGGTGGGAGTGCAATAAAAGCCCTAAACCGAAATCATCAACACCTGCGTTGTTAGAAACACAGGTGAGATCTTTAACTCCCATCTCTTTAAGAGCTGCAATGCAATTTTCGGGGATTCCACACAAGCCAAAACCCCCGACAACCAGGGTCATGCCGTCTTTCAGACCTTCTAAAGCCTGTCGAGCGTTGGCGTAAACTTTTTTACTCATGATTTAAGTGTCCTTGTTTCAGTATTAATTTAAAGTTTCTCAATGATCAGAGCTACGCCTTCGCCGCCACCTATACAGAGACTGGCACAACCAAAGCGTTCATTGCGTGAGTGAAGAGAGTGAACCAAAGTGGTGAGA
Source organism: Bdellovibrionales bacterium (assembly GCA_046336825.1). Taxonomy (GTDB): domain Bacteria; phylum Bdellovibrionota; class Bdellovibrionia; order Bdellovibrionales; family Bdellovibrionaceae. Next base: position 21,547 of record JBKDFX010000188.1, read on the forward strand.
ATTCGAGATCCTGAAGCTCCGATGGGGTGACCTAGGGCGATAGCTCCACCATGAACATTGATTTTTTCCATGGGTATATCCAAAGATTTTTGGGCGGCCATGGTGACATTGGCGAAGGCCTCATTGATTTCCCAAAGGCCAATATCAGTCACTTTTAATTGTGCTGCTTGCAGAGCGTTTTTCATAGCACCCACAGGAGCTGTGGTGAACCATTTGGGATCTTGCGCAAAGTGACCTTGAGAAACAATTCTGGCGAGGGGTTTAAGTCCGAGCTCTTTGGCTTTGCTTTCGCTCATCAACACGTGGGCGCTGGCTCCGTCGTTAATTTTGGAAGCGTTGGCTGCCGTGATGGTGCCCTGTTTATCAAAAGCGGGTTTCAAACTTGGAATTTTATCGAAGCGAGCTTTGCCAGGTTCGTCATCTAAAGAAACGGTGATTTTTTCTTTTCCTTCAATGACGACGGGAGTGATCTCATTGTTGAAGAGCCCTTTTTTCTGAGCTTCCTGAGCTTTTTTATAACTGTTAATGGCAAATTCGTCCTGGGCCTCGCGAGAAAAATGAAATTCTTTAGCGCAGAGTTCGGAAGCGCTGCCCATGTGCCAATTATTGTAGGGATCCCAAAGTCCATCCTTGAGCATGGAGTCTGTCATTTGAACGTGGCCCATTCGGTAACCCAGGCGAGAGTTTTCCATTAGATGGGGAGCCAGCGACATATTTTCCTGTCCACCTGCGATAACAACAGAGCTGTAACCGAGAGCTATTCGGTCGCTGGCCAGCATGACGGCTTTTAGGCCTGATCCACACACTTTATTTATTGTCATGCAGGGTGTTCCCTGGCTGAGACCTGCATAAATGGCGGCTTGTCTTGCAGGGGCTTGACCGGAACCGGCGGTTAAGACTTGTCCCATGATACATTCGCTGACGGAATCTGCTTTAACTTGGGATTTTTCAAGAGCCGCTTGAATGGCCAAGGCTCCCAGTCGTGGTGCGGGTAATGAGCTGAGGCTTCCTTGAAAGGATCCGACGGGGGTGCGAACACTGGCAACAATGACAACCTTTTCCATAATTTGAACTCCTTATTAAATTTGAATCGGCTCATTTTCCTCGAATGTGATTCGTAGTCAAATCTCAAAAGCAGTTGACAGATGAAATCAAATCATTCAACCGTGGAGGCCTATGGCAAAGACAAAAGTTAAAAAGCCCGCTCCTGTAAAAAAACAACTCAAAGCGTCACCAAAGGCCAAGCCGGCGGCAAAGGTGACAAAAGTAGCTAAAGCTACCACTAAACCTTCGACCAAAGAAGTCGCTAAGGCCCCTGCCTCTCCTAAATCGGCAGGAGCAAAGCCTCCTAAGGCTGCAAAAAAAGAATCCAAAGCTAAAGCTCAAACTGAAGAACTGGATTTGTTTGATGACGGTGAAGTCACAGAAAGCGAAGAGCTTCTTGAGTATCAAGCTGAATTAGAAATTTCAGAAGAATCCGAAATTGAAGTTGAAACCGATAAAGACGATCTTTTGGAAGAAGACACTAAATTATCTGGCTCTGAAAACGAGGAAGAGATTGTCTTGACCGATGCTGATGGTAATCGCTATTGCCGTGCTAAAGATTGTGATCAAGCGGCCACGGTGGATGGCTATTGCCGGTTTCACTATTTGCTTTTGTGGAAAAAAATCCAAATCCGTAAAGACATTCTCATTGATGGAAAACTAGAAAAATACGTTGAAGATTTAACTTCTCGTTATCCAGATAAGTTCTTGGAAGTCTTGAGAAAAGATCTCAAAACCACCAAGGATTTCATGGCGGCTATTGCGGAGCTTGAAATTGATGAATCTGCTGGTGAAGGCGAGTTTGAAGAAGACGCTCAAACATTCATTGATGAGGTTCGAGGTCTTTCAGATGCGGCCAGCTCGAGCATGGAAGACGACGAATTCTAGTGCAAAGTTCTTTTGGATCCTGAATCCTCAGGATCCTCGTCACCTTCGCCATTATCCTCATCCGCATCTTCATCCCCATCCTCAGAGACCAAACCTTCTTCATCCTCGAGGTTTCCGCGCAAAAGATGATCATTTTCTTCGCCCAGGATTTTTGATGCCTGCTTTTCAAGGTCTGAATTTTCCGTGGAAAACTGAACCCATACTTTTTTTCCTTCAAAATCAGATTCTGTCCAAGTGTAGGGAAGCTCGGGGGGATTGTCTGTGTTTTCAAAGTGTTCGGCCATCAGTGAACCGGCCACATCCACACAGTGGGAAAGACACTGGAGGGCGGAATCTCCTGCCTCATTCATTTTGTAGTCCATGGAAACTTCAAAGTTTTGTTGAGACAAGCGACCCTTTTCGAGAAAGCCCACTCGTAGACAAATTTCTTGGGGATAGATTTGACCTTCCACAAAGACTTCAGAGTTTTTCAGCTCATTTTGAAAATTTTCCTTAATCAAGGCCTTGATTTGATCAATCACGTCAGGAGGAAGGGGGGTCCAGCGAGTGGATGTTTTTAAGCGAGGCTGCATTCTAAATCTCCTCTAATTTCGTCAGGTTCCGTTGACAGTTAACCTGAGCTCCTTCTATAACGAAAAACCCTATATGACACAACGAGAAACTCCCCAAGCTCAAAATCACGATATCGGTGCCGGCCGAGGTGTTTACATTAGCACCTATGGTTGTCAGATGAATGTTAACGACACGGAAAGAATGTACAGCCTTCTTGAGATGGCCAACTTCACTCCCGTGAGTCACCCCGAAGAGGCCAGCCTGATTATCATCAACTCTTGTTCCATTCGAGAAAAGCCTGTTCACAAGGTTTATTCTGAAGTGGGAACCTATCAAAAACTGAAAAACAAGCGCCCGGATCTTTTGATTGGTGTCGGTGGATGCGTGGGCCAACAGGAAAAAGAAAAATTAATTAAAAACCAGCCTCTGATTGATTTTGTTTTCGGCACTGATGCCATCGATGAATTGCCTCAAACTTTACACCAACTCTTGAATCGAACGAGCCCCAAGGAAAAAGTCATCAGCACTAAATTTCATCACCGTGAACCATACCATGTGGACACTCTTGTCAGAAATCCTGGAGTTTCCACTTTTGTTAATATCACGAAAGGCTGTGATAATTTTTGCAGTTTTTGTGTGGTTCCCTTCACTCGGGGTCGTGAAAAATCAAGACCCTTGGATCATGTGATTTCCGATGTTCGAGGGTTGGTTAAAAGAGGAGTTAAAGAAGTCACTTTACTGGGCCAAAACGTCAACTCTTATGAAAGTCATGGCGGCGAAGATTTTGCTGATCTGTTAAAAAAAGTGGCAACAGATACTGACATTGAAAGAATTCGTTTCACCACTTCACATCCCAAAGATTTCGATCAAAAGTTAGTGGATGTTATGCGTGAGCATCAGACTAAAATTTGTGAGTACATTCATTTGCCGTTTCAAAGTGGAAATTCTCGTATCCTGAACCTTATGAACAGAGGTTACACTCGTGAAGAGTACTTGGAAAAAATTAAGATGATCAAAGCCAGCATTCCTGGCGTAGTTCTATCGACAGACATCATTGTAGGTTTTCCGGGTGAAACTGAGGAAGAATTTTTGGATACGGTCTCTTTAGTTAAAGAAGTGGGATTTGAAACTATTTTCGCCTTTAAATACTCACCTCGACCTAATACTAAGGCGGCCCAGTTCACTGAACAAATCAGCGAAGACGTCAAATCCGAGAGACTCAATCGTTTATTTGCTGAGCATGAAGAGATGGCCTTTGAGCTTGTTAAAACCTATGAAGGCCGCACACTGGATGTCTTAGTTGAAAAAATTGAAACCGGTGGGGGCAAGCTTTCAGGTCGAAGCACGCAAAACAAATTGGTATTTTTTGAGGGGCCTGATTCTCTTATTGGGCAGACTGTCCCAGTTAAAATCACACGGGCCATGCCCTCTGTTTTTCGTGGGGAGCTCGTCGTTCAGTGAACAAGGACTTAAAATCATTTCTTAAAACAGATGTGGGTTTTCAGGTCTCCCAAGAGGACGAGGAAGTTTTTCACCAAGCTGAATTGATTCAACTGTTTCCTTACGGAATCTCCATAGCCCCACAAATTGAAAGGCCTTTTCTTATTTTAAAAAGTGACAGGGCTGAGCATGTTCTTCCTGTTTTTTTAAATCCTTTAGAAGCGGGTGTGACCCTGACCCAAAGCAATCGAACCATTGCTCCTTTGACCCCCCACGGATTTGCCCGGGAGTTGATGAAGAGTTTGGACATTCGTCCTTTGCAGTTGGTTTTTGTACAAATTAAAGGGGCCCATCAGTTTGTGAGAATTTACATGCAGGGTCATCCGCGTTTGAATTCCATTAAGATGCGAGCTGATGAAGTGATGTCACTCGCCCTGGAGATGAGTATTCCCATCTTTGCCACGGCGGCTCATATCCAAAATGCCAAGGTTTTAAATGCTCAACTTGAGGCCTATTCTCAAGATTTCATTAAGAAGACTCTCAGCGAACAAAAAAATCAGCCCTACATCATGTAGACATTGGACAATCTCTGCTGTTTGAGAGCAGAATTTCCTATGGCTCAAAATATATTCAAAGCTCGCGGATTCACTCCTCAAATTCATTCTAAAACTTTTATTGCTCCCAACGCGGCTGTCATTGGCGATGTGCAAATCGCTGAGGGCGGAAGTGTTTGGTTTGGCTGCACTTTGCGGGGTGATGTAATGCCCATTCAAGTGGGTCAGGACAGTAATGTTCAAGACAACACTGTGATTCATGGAACCTATCAAAAATACGGCACTAAATTAGGAGCCCGAGTGACCATTGGACATTCTTGTGTTCTTCACGGAACCACTGTGGAGGATGAGTGTTTGATAGGTATGGGAAGTATTTTGATGGATGGATCCCACATCGGAGCTGGAAGTATTGTGGGGGCAGGTTCGTTGGTCACCGAGGGATCCAAGTTTCCTGGTGGGATGTTGATCCTGGGTAGACCTGCTAAAGTGATTAGGCCTCTCAAGCCCGAGGAATCCGCCTTTTTGAAACAAAGTGCGGATAACTATAAATTCTATCAAACATGGTACGAAAATCAGGAGAACTCATGAATTTCAATCACCAATATTCGCTCACCTTCGACGACATTTTACTTGTTCCTCAGTACTCTGAAATTGTGCCCAGCGAAGTTCAGCCCAAAACTTTTTTTGCTCGCCATTTGTATTTGAATCTTCCGATACTTTCAGCGGCTATGGACACTGTGACCGAAAATCGTTTAGCTCGAGTGATGGCTCAAAATGGGGGATTGGGAATTATTCACAAAAATTTTTCCATTGAAAAGCAAGCCCTCGAAGTTGAAAAAGTAAAAAAATACGAAAGTGGAATGATTCAAGATCCCATCACCTTGGGCCCCGATCATTATGTCCGGGAAGCTTTGGAGGTCATGGCCAAGTATTCTATTTCCGGAGTTCCCGTCACAGTTCAAGGA
>JBKDFX010000189.1:0-3615 GCA_046336825.1 Bdellovibrionales bacterium
GGATATCCCCGAATTTCCTTACATCGTTGATATTTACGCTGCTCACATTGTGATTTATGATCGAAGTCAGGCCTGGATCGATTCAGAAAAAAACCATCTCCCCCTTTTGATGGAAGCTGTCCACAGACTTTTCCCGACAGGATTAAAAGAAGTCGTGATTAAAAAACGTCAAAGCCAAGAGTGTCTTCAGCAGTATGAGAAACTTTCTGAAAAGTCATTTGAATTCCCAGTTCGTGAAGGTGAGTTTCAATTTTTAGTTAATTTACACGACTATCTCGATACAGGTTTATTTCTGGATCACCGTCCTAGTCGTTATAAGATATTCAAAGTCTCTCAAGGAAAAAAACTTCTCAATTTATTTTCCTATACAGGTTCTGTCAGCGTAGCTGCGGCTTTCGGGGGAGCCCAAGTGACCAGCGTGGATTTATCTAAGACCTACATTGAATGGTCGAAAAGGAACTTTGAACTCAACCAGATTCCACTTAAAGATCACCAGTTTTATCAAGAAGATGTTTTGCGCTTTATTAGTCGTCCAGAATTGAACTCTACTTTTGATCTTATCTTTTTAGATCCTCCGACATTTTCCAACTCTAAAAGAATGCTCGAAGTGCTTGATACTCAACGAGATCATGAAAAATTGATTCGTTCCTGTATGCCGCTCCTGCGAAAAAACGGAGTTTTATTTTTTTCTACTAATAAAAGAAAATTCCGCCTTGAAGAGAGCCTGAAATCTGATTTTTTAATTCGAGAATCAAGTGGCGAAACTATTCCTCAAGATTTTCATGACAAACAGATTCACTCGAGCTTTGAAATTCGTGAAAAATTAATTTGACCCCCCACCCCCTAGGCCCTAAAAGGGGGACATGAATGCCTTGGGAAGACACATACTCGTTGAATTTACTGACTGTAACTCTGATATCTTAAATGATGTCGATAAAGTGGAAAAATCCATGGTGGAAGCTGCTAAAACAGCAGGCGCCACAGTGATCAATTCCACTTTTCACCACTTTTCTCCTTGGGGAATATCAGGTGTGGTTGTTATTCAAGAAAGCCATTTGGCCATTCATACTTGGCCTGAGTTCGGCTATGCCGCAGTTGACCTGTTCACTTGTGGTGAAACTGTGAACCCCTGGGTTTCCTTTGAACATCTTAAAAAAGCATTTAAATCGAATAAATACTCAGCTCTAGAAATGAACCGCGGCTCTCTTCATTTAATGAAGCGCGAAGATTTCAAGCCCAAAAAACGTAATACAGCTGCTCCCTTGACGGCCAATGACCAGTACAAAATCAGCCGTAACGTTTGGTTTACTGATAAGGACGATCAACAAGCATTAAGCCTTCGTTACAATGAGGTTCTTTTTAATGAAACCTCTCCCTTCCAACAGGTTCGAGTATTTGATACCCCCTCATTTGGTCGAATGTTGACGATCAATAATATGGTCATGTGCACTGAACGTGATGAATCCCATTATCATGAAATGATTGTTCACCCCGCTATGCAACTCCTTCCAAAGGCTGAAAACATATTGGTTATTGGCGGGGGTGATGGTGGGACCATCAGAGAAGTCCTAAAATATCCCCAAGTTAAAAAAGTGACCATGGTTGAAATCGACGAAGCTGTTGTCAGAGCCAGCCAGGAGTTTCTTCCCAGCCTTTCTTCCGCCTTCAAAAATGATAAATTAGAACTCATTATCGGAGATGGAATTGATTTCGTTAAAAAAGCCAATGAAGCACAATACGATCTGATTATTGTAGATGGCTCAGATCCCGTTGGACCCGCTGAAGGTTTATTCACAGCTGATTTTTATAAAAACTGCTCTCGTGCACTCAAAAATCATGGGATGCTTGTTTCCCAGGGTGAATCCCCTTTGTTCCATAAAAAAACTTTTATTGATTTGCATCGTTGCTTAAAAGGCATCTTCGGTATGAACAATGTGCACACACTGCTGTTCTACGCCTCTTCTTACCCGACGGGTATGTGGAGCTTCCAAATGGCTTCTAAGCAAACATTGCATCCCATTCAAAGTTTTAAATCTTCAGAAGCTGCACAGTTCTCCAAGACCAACAAGCTTCATTACTACAATGAAGATGTGCATGTGGCGGCCTTTGCCATGCCCAGCTTTGTAAAAAAGATGTTAGAAGTTTAATTTATCTTAGCGCCAGGATTCACTTGGCGCTCTAAATCCCCAAACACCATGGGTGCTTCTTTGAAGATCCTGAGGTGTAAAGACAGCCGAACCACGTGTTCCAAATTCATCACCCCAGGTATTTTTCATACGAATCGTGACCAATCGGCCTTCAGAGTCATACTCATAACCAGTGGCCACTAGAACGTGATAGGATTTCCCCCATTTGAGCGAAAACAAAGTGGGCAAACCTGCGTTTAAATTGTCTAAAACATAACTCCAGATTCTTTTCCAACTCACTTGAGCTTGCCTGAAGTTCCCATTGAATGTGCTCACTAAATCAACCAAGGCACGTCGAAGATCCCAAGGGTCACCCATATCCCATCTTCCAGCAGGATAAATATAATGAATGTGTGAATTCCGACGAATACCCACTGCATTTTCAAAAGTTCTTGGGGTGTAATCACGTCCTAAAATTTGAAATTTTTGAGGTGGCAAATTAACATCTCGGTAGAGCCTCGCCTGAAGACGACGCATGGCTTTTTCATAAGCCTCATTAAATTGCTGCTGATCACGGGCTCGATTCAAATTGGGCTTTTCTTCACGAACTAAGGCTCGAACGTCTTGGTAAAATTTCTCAAAATTCCATTCGGTATAGGGTCGATTTTTTTCTCGAAATAGAGAGCTTGGAATCAATCCCCTTTCGACACTCAGGCGCATGCTATGATGAACATCCCCGCCCGAGTGATAATAAAAGCCCTGATCTAAGCCCACTTTGTTAAGCCAAACTTCCTTGGCCCACTCTTCTATCTTTTGCAAAACTAAGAATTCGGCAGAAATGGGCGGAGCCTGTTCTCGTTGCCAGGCATTCTTATTGGCCACTTCCAGCGATGTGGTAAATGCAAACATGTAACACTCTTCGGATTGCCCCTGGTTTTGCGTACGAACATCCTTGAGAAAAACAACAGGATTTGAGCTTTGATAGCGTTGGGTTTCGTCCTCTCCGGGTCTGGCTAGGGTAAGGACCCATGACCAACTGGGACTCCCGAGGACTGTAAGTAGGGTAAAGAGTGCAAAACGAGTGATCATTGGAGTGACCTATCATGCAAGGCTTGGCGTTTTCCAGAAATATTGTATAAAAAGACCCGTGGCGAAAATTATTCTTTCTACTTTAAATTCCACCTACCAGCACAGCTCCTTTGGCCTAAGGTATTTAAGAGCCAACCTTCAAGATTTGAGGGAAGATTCCGCCATTGTTGAATTTACTATAGCCCAAAAACCGGAAGACATTGCCGAAAAGATACTGTCTGAAAGTCCACTCATTTTGGGTTTTGGAGTCTACATCTGGAACACCCAAGAAACTTTGAAGGTCATACAAATTATTAAAAAAGTAGCACCTGAAATTGTAATTGTGCTGGGCGGACCCGAAGTCAGTTACGAGGCCGAAGGACAAGACATTGTACTTGCTAGTGATTACGTGATTCAAGGA
>JBKDFX010000190.1:0-7190 GCA_046336825.1 Bdellovibrionales bacterium
GAGTCGGCCATTGTGCTACCTCCCGGAGTTGAACTGGCGCAAAGTCAAAGTAAAGAAGCCAGTCAAGTGGCACCTCAAGTGATAATTAGCCGAGAATCGGTCACTTTCAAAATGATTGAAAAAACACGTTCCATCGAAGAACTGTCTAAAGATGAAATTTCAACCTTAGAGCCCCTCATTGGCGACTTTAAAAAATATCTTCTGGCCAACCAAAATGTTGAGGGGTCTGACCTGGTCAATATCATAGGTGATTCCAGCACCAACTATAGAGTGATTTATAATGTTGTTAAGCTACTTAGAACCAGTGGATTTCAGTCTATGTTGTTTGTTGCTGAAGGTGAGAATCAATGAAAAAATTAGGATTATTGATTCTTTTATGTGGTTTGTGGGCTCAGGCCAATCTGACGAGCACCCTATCGGTCCTTGAAAAAAATAAAGATGATTTGGCCATCAGAATAATATTAAGAGAGCACTTTAGAAAAGAAATCACTCTGGCACAATGGCGTCATGCAAGGGCTGTTTTGGGTCGAAGGCCGAGTGTGGGTTTTGACCTAGTCACTGCCTGGGATCGTCATCCTGCCATTAAAAAAGTGGATCAGCGGACAGCAAAAACAATTCAAGCTCTCGATAAAGCCGATCAATTAATGACAAACGGAAATTTTGAAGAGGCCTTTAAAACCTATCAATCTGTGGCAAAATATTTTCGTAATGAAAGTAAAGCCGGAATCAAACGATCCAATGTTCAATTTTATTACTCAGTTCTTCACTCTATGGCTCGTGCGCTTTACGGAGCTAATCGACTCAATGATGCCATTGAAGTTTACAGTTGGATTCCTTCTAGTTATTATCAAACACAACAAGTTTTATTTGAAAAAATGTGGGCAGGCTTTCGTGCAAAACGCTACGACGTCGCACTGGGCTCAGTGGCCAGCCAAAGATCTGCATTTTACAGTGAGTTTTTAGAGCCAGAAACTTATCTTGTTCAGATCTATATTTTAAAAAGACTTTGCCGAACAGAACAGGCTCAAAAGGCTTTAGATTCCATCAAGAAGTTTTATAAAGCATTACAAAGTGGAAGTTTGACCTACCAAGAGTGGGCTCGCCGTGATTTGTATTGGAGTTCTTTACAACTTTTAACTGAAAGAAAAAATAAAGAATCTGAGAATCTGAACTTGGTGAGTGAAGAAAAGCGGCTTGCAGAAATAAAAAAAATCGATGATCGTTTAAAAAAGCAATTTTCAGTCAATAAACCGAACTTGGTAGAATCACTAAGACTTGTTATCGGTTATTCCACACTGGCTGTTCGAAATGACAACACCATCGGAAAAGTGAACAAATTGGAAGACCCTGAAACACTCAGAGGAAAAGGGATAGAATGGTGGCCTGCAGAAGACACTGAAGAATGGTTAGATGAAATTGGAAGTCATATTTTCGTTGGCGAAAGTTTATGCGAAGCTGAGGAGGCTCAAAAGCAATGAAGCTCATGACTTTTTTGAGTTTTTTATTGGCGGGTTCATTTGTTTTTGCGCAAAAAAATATTCCTGCTAAGCCTGGATCTGAATTGAATCGCTTGCGACAGCGGCAAGATCAGGCCCTATTGCGGGGTCAGCAAGAAAAAGAATTCAGAAACGAATTACAAGCTCTAGAGCTCATTTTAAACAATCGCCTTCGTAAAGAAGGTAAAAATGAACTTTTGCTCCGCCGAGTTTTTTTGTATTACAAAATTGGTCGCTCGCGTTTGCTTTCTCAAAATCAACTTCCCACTGCAAAAGGTGAGTTCTTTAAAGACGCTTCTAGGTCAGTGGCTGAACTTGAATCATTATCAAAAGCAAAAGAAATTGTCTTATCAGAATCACAAAAAGCTTTATTGCTCTTTATTCGAGGGTCCATTCACCAAGAAATAGGGGCCGAGTCAAAAATGATTGATGACTTTGCCAATGCTATAAAAATTGATCCAAAGCTGCCTCAAGCCACAAGCATGAGTTTAATTTTGGGTGAAACTTACTTTGAAAAAGAAAATTATAAAGAAGCTCTTGCTTGGTATCAAAAATTAAAAACTCAATATGACCCCAACCAAAGAAGTGTTGCTGATTTCAAATCGGGTTGGAGTTGGCTATTAATGAAAGAGCCCAAAAATGCTCAATTTTATTTTTTGCGTGTAGCCAACCAAAAACAGACGGAAAGTTTTCGTGAAGATTCAGTCAAAGCTTTGGCCTATCTTGTTTCTCAGAATAGAAATGAAGCTTGGATAGTCGAATTTGCAAAAAAGTCCCTCATCGATGAGTCCTTGCGATTGGTTTTTTTATCTGCCGTGATTCAAAATTCATACAATATAGATAAAACCAAGGTTCCCTATCGCTTATTTAATGAGCTTTTCAAACGTACACAGGCCCCTCAAGCTAAAGTTAAAGTTTTAGCGCAACTGATTACTTTTGAAAGAAGGGAAATTGCCACTTTAGGGCAAAAAAAAGCTTTTGATTACTTAGATTCATTGGTAAAAAAGAACACTCAGCTTCCCTGGCGAGAATTCATTAAAGAAACATCCAGTCTTGAGTCTGACTTGCGTGGTTATATACAAAACTTTTCTGATTATTACGTTGGGAAAGTTCCCAATAAAGTCATGAAGCTTGAAAAGAACCTAGTGGTGGAAACACTTCATAAGCAATTGATTTTTTTTACACGTCACTTGATGACTGAAGAAACCAAAAAGCCCACCATCAACCTTTGGCTTGATTTGATTCATCGTGAACAGAGCCTACCTATGGTCAACGAAGTGGTGGAGTTTTTAAGTCAATTGAATCCACCGCCAGTTAATGAAATTGAAAGAGCTCGCCTAGAAAAACTAGCCATCGTTGACGGTCAAACTCAAAAAAATAGTGAACTTGCAAAATCTCTGATTGTTGAAATTGAATCTTTTTTGGGTGCCTACCCTGCTAGTCAAGAAAAATCACGATTACTGAATCGCTTAGCTGAACTTTACATGATCGACAGTCAATATGAAAAAGCTTTTCCCTATCTTCAACAGCTTTATCAAATTCAAAAAACGGAAACAAATGCTTACAATGTCATTTGGTCATTGTTTAAAATGGAAAAGTTCTCCGATGTAGTGTCAAACCCCATTTTGGAATCTTTTGCAAGATCTCCTAAAATCACTGAAGTCTATCGCGAATCCCATTTGAAGTTGGCTCAAGCCGCTCAGCAATCTGGTGATGACAAGAGCTACCAAGAAAATATTAAAAAGTTTTTGTCTCTTAATCCTACTCAAGAACAGAGCAATGTCGTGAAAGCCAACTTCATGTCAGGTCTGCTGGCTAAAAATGATGTGACCGGATATTGCTTACAAAGATCTAAGCTTAATGAAGTTGAAAAAAATAATAAACTGATTTTAGACACAGAAGAGTTAGGTTTAGATAAAATGTTTTTATTGGGGCCACTTATGGAGTGCCATTGGTCAAAGAAAAAAGGCAGTCCTAATCGTGAGTTTAAAATTATTCTTTTTGAAAAAGCCATGCAAAGAAAACTATCACCTGCTGCAGAGAAAGCTTTATTTAATCTCAATCAAGACCAGCAAGTTTTGTTGTTCAGCTTGATGGCCATGTCTGAGCCTCAAAAGATGTTGCAACTTAATTTTCCCAAAAACCCTTCTGATGCTATTAAAGACATGATTTGGTTGGCCCTGCAGGTCTCACAAGCTAAAATGAACCCAACCGTGCCCCCCAATCTTGAGCCTCTCGTTCGTTCTAAACTCAGTGGCCTTTCTCAACTTAAAAATACCAGCTCAATCACTAAAATTGTTAACGAGGCCACATTCCCAACAGAAAAAATGCAAGTTGAAAAGTTCTCTAAATATCTAGAAGATCTGATTTATCGTTCAAAGCTAGTAAAAACAAAATTTCAAAAAGAGTCTTCGCAGTTGGCTGAAACAACCAAGAAAGATGTGCTCGAATTGGCATCTGAATTTGAAAGAAAAATAGCTCAAAGTATTCGTAAGTCGCCTGTGCCTGAGGGTTTTACAAAGGAAGAGCTTGATAATTACAAGGCTGAGTTGGACAAAGCGGCAGTGGATTTTGAAAAGCAAGCTGAGGAGTATGATAAAGCTCTTGGTGATGTTAAAGCCCGAATTTGGGTGCAAGAGCAAGAAGCACAGGCCGAGAAAGTTCCTGAAATCAAACCTGAGAATTGGTTCTGGCAAGGTGACGAGTTCCAAAAAATTTCACAAAGCTACAAGGACCACGGAGCTTTTTACACACTTCTAAAGTTGGAAACCAGTCGTGGGCAACAAGTGCTAACTGAATTGGATTACGCACGTTTAAGAGGCGGTGCTCTTTTACTCATCAAAAATAACGATTTTATGCGCAGTCTGATTCGACGGGAGCTGGTAGCACTGAACGCGTTCAATCTTCTAGATGAATGGAAGGCATTAAAGTGAGAGCAATTTTAATTTTATTGGTATTCTTATTCGTTAATTTGTCTCAGGCACAGGATAAAAATCAAAAGGTTAAGACTTTGGATTTTGAAGGGGAAGTGATTGAGGGTGAGGCCATGCGACCCATGCTCTACTTGCAAATCGAGTCGCCGGATTTAGACTTAAACAACATTCTTTATCAACGTAAAGACTTTAACGATTTTCATAAAATTGATAAAGTGAGACGCAATCGATTCATACCGGACTCGAGGTAGGGACTTATGAAGGCACTTGTCATCGAACTCAACGGTCGAGAACTCGAAAGATTCATTTTGGATCAGCCCACACTTTTTATTGGAAGGTCTCCCAGCTGTGATGTGGTTTTGCGTGTTCGAGGAGTTAAGCCTTTACATTATTTGATTGAGTGGGTAGGCGAGGGTGAATTTGATCCTAGCCGTGGATTTTGGACTTTGATGGATTTGACCAGCGAGAAAAAAGACCAAGCTCGTGGAGAAGGTCTTATTCTGTCACAAAAAAAGACTCAGCTGGGAAGATTTACTTTTGGATTTACTGATGACGCCTGGATTGAAAAAGCCATTCAAAAAGGACGTCTTAAAGGTCAATTGAATGAGGCTGTTCAAGGAGATGCCACCGTTTCACTCTCTCCGGGTGGGTTTTGCCTTGAAGTGGTGAGTGTGAGGTCAGATTCTGAACGTGTGGAAGACGTGGCCCACACTGAGTACTCTCAACCTCATGACAGCCGTTGGTTAATCAGATCTCGCAGTCAATTGAAGTTTCAATGGCAAGATCCAGTTCAGGCTGAAATTGAATTTTTACCTTCCTCGGAGGAATGGGAAATCCGAAACCGAGATGAGTTTATTTCTGAAGGTGAATTGAAATCAGGTAAAAAAATTCAGATCACTCCGCGTGATGTGGTCGTAGCAAAAGGCCCTGAGTTTCAATATTACATACGCTTAGTTCCAAAAATTAAAGTTTTGCCCCAGTGGAAACGAACTCCAATGGATCCTTTTATTTTAATTTTTTTGGCTCTCGTGTTTTTAACATTTGCAGCTTCACAATGGGCTCTCAAAACTATCCCCCGTGATGAAGAAAAAAAGCCACCCCAAAGAATTGTGAAAGTCGAATTGCCTAAGCCTGTTGAGCCGCCAGCTCCTCCGGTGCCAGAACCACCTCCACCTGAGGCTCAACCGGTTCTTGAAAAAGTGGCTGAAGTGAAAGCTGTTTCTAAACCTCAACCTGAAGCTGATGAAATAAAAGTAGCTCCACCTAAAAAAACTGAAATCCAGGCACAAGCAAAGCCTGCAGCCACCCTCACTCCTGATCCAGGTTTGCAAAAACAACTTCCCAAAAATACAGGTTCAAAGCCCGGTCCTCCGGGGGTTTTAGGAGTTTTACGTAAGGGAACAAGTGGTAAAACTCCGCTTAAAGCAGACAGCCTTGTTGCAAGTCGCCCCTCGTCAGCTTTGGATTCAGATTCGGGCACAGTCGCAGTGGCGAGAAGTAATCCCGGAGCTCTTGCGGGTGGGCAAAAGGGTGGTACCAATCAAGGTGTGAGTTTGGACAGTGCAGGCACTCAGCTTAAAGGTGGCTATGTGACTGAGCCCGGTGGCGGTGGAATTTCAGGAAGTGATTCAGGTACTCTTGGCAGCGGAGCCATGGCGGGAGCAAAAGCCTCTGGCCGTGGAACGGGCTTAGGGCAGGGCTTGAGTTCTGGGTTTGCTAGTCAAATTGAGGTTCAAGGTGGACTTGATAGAGAGTCCGTTCGTCGTGCGATTCGAGAGTACACTCAGCAAATTAGAACTTGCTACAATAACTTTTTAACCATTGTTCGTCCCAAGGACAGCAACGGGCGAGTGACATTGAGCTGGCAAATTCGTCCCACGGGCCAAGTGACATTGAATTCCATCAAAACCAATACTTTTAATGATCAAAAATTAGGGACATGTATTAAAGGGATTGTAGATCGAATTCAGTTTCCGAAAGCCGATAATGGGCTTCCTACAAATGTGGTTTATCCCTTTGTCTTCCAAGGAAAATCCAAGTAATTGTTGAGCTCGATGAAACAATTCGGGATCAACTATGATTTATGTTTAGCGCCCATGGTGGGTTTAACTCATGTGGCTTTGCGCCGTCTTGTTCAGTCCTACATGCCAAAAGACGCAGTGGTCCCCTGGCCTACGGAAATGCTCAACTCTCGAAAACTACCCAATGAAAAAGTGGGTTTCACTCCTGAAACAAAAAGGCATGAATCTGAAAATTTTTTGATGCCACAAATATTAGGCAATCAAGAAAATTACATTCATGACAGTATTCAATTGCTCGAAAATTGGGGGGCCCGTGGGATTGATATCAACATGGGTTGTCCTGTTGAAAAAGCTCTTAGGCACAATTACGGAGTCGCTCTGATGGGAGATTCTAGTTATGCAGCTGCCGTTGTGGGAATGGCTCGTCGAAGTACGAAGTTGCCAGTTTCTGTTAAGTTGCGTGCGGCTGATTCAGATGTGGGCTTTGAATATTTGTATGATTTTGTCATGGGTTTGCGCGAAGCCGGTGCAGATTGGATCTGTTTACATCCACGGACTGCCGAACAAAAGCGCAGAGGCCGAGCCGATTGGTCGCAAATTAAAGAGCTCAAAAAACGTGTGAACTTTCCCATCGTGGGTAATGGTGATGTGCAAACAATTGATGATGTCTACAGAATGAAAGAACAGACAGGTTGTGATTTGGTGATGTCGGGTCGAGGATTGGCTGCGCGACCCTGGAT
>JBKDFX010000191.1:0-9332 GCA_046336825.1 Bdellovibrionales bacterium
GTCATATTTTAGTCGCCGGTCAAACTGGTGGTGGAAAATCAAACTTCTTAAAAGTTGTAACGACTGTACTAACTAAAAATAATCCAGACGCTAAAATTATCTTTCTTGATTTCAAGGGTGGAATGGAAACAGCAGATCTGAGAAATCATGCAAAAAACTTAGGCAGTAATATTCAGTGCTTTGATGGCACCAAACGCTGCGTGGAAGAACTCGTTCGGATCGGGATGACCTTAGAAGAGCGGTTTAAAGTTTTATCTGAATTGGGAGCTTCAAATTTTGATGATTACTTAAAGAAAAAACTTAAGAAAGCCACCGCAACCCAAGAGACTGTTAGGCATCAAGATGAAAAAAGAACTTATATCATCATTGATGAAGTCGCTCAGCTATACTCTAGAGAACCTGAAGTCGAGAAAGAATCTCTCAACAAAGCCAGGGCTTCGGTTAACCGGATAGCCCGTCAAGGTCGAGCCAGTGGTGTGCATTTAATCGTAGCCACTCAAAAACCCGATGCTTCAAGTTTTGATCAAACGGTTAAAGCAAATTTGCCAGCTGTACTTTGTTTTCCGATGGCCAATCAAGTTTCAAGTGTATCAGCCATCGGTACAAAAAGAGCTTTTGAGATTAACCCGAACATTAAAGGCCGAGCTGTCTGGAAATTTGGACCAAAACTTGAGGAGGTTCAAACTTACCTCTTTGGATAAAAAAATAAATTGGAGTAACAAATGGAAATTAAAAAAAGCATTTCGAAAAGAAATCATAACTTCGGTAAAAATGGCAAACGCCAGGTCTTTACCGAGCGAGATAATAGAATCTTGCAATTTTTATGGAAATGGAAGCTTGCCTCCACTGCCACAATTCATGAGGCCATTGGAAGACCTCTGAGTGAATACTCGACCTATAAGGCTCTTGAAAGATTAGCCCGAAATAAATTTCTAGAAACCCGCTATACCTTTGAGCAAAACTTCTCATCCTGGATCTTAACTGACAAAGGATTTGAAGCGATCAGAGCAGGCCTTGGAGATCTCTGTGAAGAAGGTTACGGATCTGAAAATCACTGGCATGATCGAAACGTTGTGGCTTTTCAACTAGGAGAGTGGGCGACTCATCAGTTTCCAATAGTAACTCATTTTAGTGAGCAGGAAATGCGCAGGCGAAGAGTTGACTACTATCCATCTTGGGTGCCAAACTCTAAGGATCATAGGCCTGATGGCTACACCAGAATTCTGACAGGTGAAAAAGAATCAGTCCTAGCTTTTGAAGTAGAACTTTGGGCAAAATCCCTTTCAACTTATGAGACCACTCTTCGATTTTATGATCTCATGAAAAAAATCTCGCGAGTTTATTGGCTGATCGGAGATCCTTACGTAAAGGATTTAGTACTTCGTGCAAAGTCTTGTATTCAAGATACTTCTCAAAATTATCATCTGTTCGTGGATTTGCAAGATTACTTAAAATCTGGCTGGGATGCTCAAGTTCTCAACGAGCGGTCAGAAAGGCTTGGCACTTTCAGAGAGAATCTGCAGGGACTCTGCGGGGACAGTTACGGGAAATATTTGGGAAACATACAGGGACAATCCAAGGTATCGGTCCACTACGACCCAAGAAAAGTTCTAGGAAAAAAGAGGGCTTAAGCTGGTTCTGCCCGCGGGAACAAATTCCAACTGACTACCCCTTATGCAGTTCTCTAATATCATCCCTGCCCTGCCCTGCTCTATCTGTCCTACTCGTACCTATCATTAATCACTTCGTCTGTTTAAAAAAATTCTATAATTAAGAAAGGACTACCCTGATGAAGAAATATCATCTGCTGATTTCCACTATCTTTATTCTTACCGCCTGTGCCGTAGGACCAAAAAAAGTTTCAACTGAGAAAGTTAAAGTGGACCCGCCCAAATTATTAAAACCCGTTGTTCGAAAGATCTGGATTCCGCCTGAAATTAAAAACAGTGGCACAGAATGGGTTGAAGGACACTATATGTTTCGAATTGAAAAGGAGACTTCATGGAGTCGATAACTGATCTCAAAGTGAAAAAAATTAAACAATCAAAAAATATCGAACGTGTCACTCTTGGGTCTGAAGAATCTGACAAAGTCATGGCTTGGCTTAAACAACTTCATGAGTCTTCAAAAGGATTTTTGTCGCTTACGAAATCAGATATCGTCAACTTCTTGATAAGGGACCATAAGTTAGAACTTGGCCCCAAAGAGCTTCACCAGATTCGTTCCGATCACTATGACCCCATCAGGCATATCAATTGGATTGCGCCACGAATTAAAGAAGCTCTTCAGAATCAAGATCAAAAGCTTGTGGCAGATCTTCAAATTGAACTTCGAAGTGTTGAGCTATCGGTAATTGATTTAGCGGCTCAAGGTAAGCCCGTTAAGCCAACACTCGAGCAAAAGAAGGCTTCAAGGAAAGAAAAAAATAAACCAACTTCAGAGGAAATTCTTCAAAAGGAACGAATTCGTTTCGAAGATTTGCAGAGTGAAATTCCAGTGACATCTAATGACGAAGATTGATTTTTCAGAGGAGGCGTGGTGAAATTAAAACATAAAAGAGTGAATAAAAATTCACTCTCGTTCTTTCAAAATAAAATAGGTGGAGAAATTGGTAATCGTGATCCTCTCAACGAGGTTGAAGTTTTCTTGTCGCCAAAAAATGCGGCTCGATATTTGGATGTCAGTGTAAAGTTCATTTATGAACTGATGCATACAGGCCGACTTGAAACTCAACCCGTCGGAGGTCGATTAAAAAGAATTAAAAAAGGAACTTTGGATAAGTGGCTAACGGCTCAAGCTATGAAGTTTGAGAGGTAGTTATGTCAAAGAAAGTCATCAGTAAAAAATATAGAAGACAAAATGGAGTGCAGTTTTTCAGAAAGGCAATTCGTATTCAGGGCCAAAAGATTGAAAAGTCTTTTTCTCGTAAAGTTGATTCCGAGCGTTGGTATCTCGAGAAAAAACGGGAAAAGGAATTAATAGAAGGTGGATTGTCTTTAAGCAGAACAGACATTTCGCTGCATGAATTCGCGGGATCATGGCTAGAGAAAAGAAAATTAAATGGAAAACCTTTAGGCTCATGGGAAAGTGATGAAACAAGAATTCGGAAGTATATACTTCCGAAATTTGGACCTCGTGAGTTGAATACTATTTCAACTAAAGAATGGGAATGTTTTTTAGATGGCCTAGTTGCAGACGAACTTGTCGCCCCTGCTACAAGAAATCGAATCCGTTCAATTGCTAACAAAATGTATAATGATGGTCTCCGACTGGGAGCAGTTTCAAACAATCCTGTCCGTATTATTCCGAAGCTAAAAGAATCTATGGAAGCGTGGGATTACTGGTCTTCAACCGAAGAAATTTTCAGCTACCTTGCGGAAGCAAAAAACGAATCCCCTAGTTTTTTTATTTTTGCTTGTTTGTCTCTTAATTTGGGGACTCGAATTAGTGAAACTTTAGCTTTTGATCATTCCGATTTTAATATCGATCAAAGGCGAGTTCATATTGCAAAGATTTTTGAAGAAACTAGCGGGTTAGTTCATCGTCGTACTAAGGGACATAAGGAGCGTTGGTTAGGACTAAATGATTCTGTTGTCGAAGCATTAGTTGAGTATAGAAATTCGACTCGATTCTGTAGTCCATCCGATCCCGTGATATGTAATGAGCAAGGTGAGCGGTATTTTGAGAGACAGATCAGAAGGACTCATTTCCGGGTGTGCGCCAAAGCGAAAGTTAAAACAATCCGTATTCATGATTTGAGACACACTTATGCGAGTTATTTTATTATGAACGGTGGAAGCTTAGCAGAACTTCAGGCTTTACTAGGTCATTCAAGTCCGATGATGACTCTAAAGTATGCTCACTTGGCTCCTGGGTATTTGGAAAAAAAGGCAGGAGTGGTTTGTTTTTCTGTGCCCAATCAAAATGTTGTTCAGCTGCGAAAAATTAAATAGTTGCACAGGACTTTTTTTTGCTCGCACAGGACTTTTGAAGATTTAGCAAGAACCGAAGAACCGAAGAACCGCAAAACGAGTGGCGGGCTGGTGGCGGGTTTGGAGTTTTTAAAAGCAAAAAACCCGCTTGAAAAAGTGGGTTTGCACATTCCTCCAACCTTTCGAAATCAATCAAGAAGTTGGTGCCTCGGGCCGGAATCGAACCGGCACACCCGTTTAACCGAAGTCCAGGATTTTAAGTCCTGTGCGTCTACCAATTTCGCCACCGAGGCACATCAATGTGAAATGAATTGCTAACTTAAGGGTAAAAACCTCGAACCTCAAGAATCCTAGTCCCTTTGACACGAAGCATTTTCTTTGTCGCTGCTTCACCCATTCGCTAGCATCCCACCACGTGTCACTCACGTCTTGGTTGAAAAATCCTCTTTTTAAATTGCGACTCTTAACGGGCTTTTTATGGCTCTTGATTTATCAAGCCCTGGACAACGCCCTCACCTCCTTTCTCGAAAAACTTTTTAGATCCTCTGATGGAGCGCCTCCCTGGATATGGGCTTTTGCTGTTCTGTCTGTGATTTTAAATATGCTGGCTCCACTTTTTATTTCCTTTTGGATCCTCACGGGACGCTCAGCCCTCATCCCTTGGAAAAAATTTGAATTGCTCATTATCGAAAGCTTGAGGGCCTGGGGTTCCACTTTTCTATGGGGTCTTGCTCTTATCGTTCCTGGTATTTTTAAATGGCTGAGCTATGTTTTTGTTCCTTTTGTGGCCGTGTTGTCCAAACGCTATCAAGAAGGTGAAAAAGAGGCCCTCCAGTACTCGTTCCAACTGTTTCGATTGGCTTGGGGAAAAGTCACTTTAAGTTTGATATTTTTTTATATTTTGGCCCCCTTGCTTGTGGCTTTATTTTTTGATGGCTACCGGAAAATTTGGGAGACCCCTTTGATGAGCCTGCTGGCCAGCTCTGTGGATTACTCACTTCTTTTAATCAGTCTTTTTGTGTTCGTAAAAATCTTTGTTCATTGTCTTAGCGAGGTAAAAGATGAGCCTGTTTTTTAATTGGAAAGAAATCTCTAACAAGTCCCGCGGTCTCACCTTTGACGATGTGTTACTGGTTCCTTCCAAGTCTGAGATCAGATCCCGCAAAGATCCAGTCCTAGAGACACGTTTAACTAAAACCAAAAAAATTAAAATCCCAGTGATATCGGCCAACATGGATACCATCACTGAAAGTGCCATGGCTCTGGCCATGCACCAACAGGGTGGACTTGGAATTATTCATCGATTTATGAACACTCCCGAACAGGTCAAAGAGGTTCAAAAAGTCAAAGAAGCTGGCTGTGAAATCATTTCGGCCAGTGTGGGAGTGGGCGAAGACAGCAAAGACCGGGCTCGCGCCCTCGTGCAAGCGGGTGTCAATTTAATCACCATCGATATTGCCCACGGACATTCCGTACAAATGCAAGAGATGATGAAATGGCTAAAAGACACTTTCCCAAGTGTTGAACTTATCGCTGGAAATCTAGCCATGCCGGACGCGGCCTATGATCTGATTCAAGCTGGTGCTGATGCCATTAAAGTCGGGATTGGCCCGGGCTCCATGTGCACCACTCGAATTATTACAGGCTGTGGAGTTCCCCAGCTCACCGCCATTGCTCTTTGTGTGGAAGTGGCTCAAGAGCATAATGTTCCCGTGATTGCAGATGGGGGACTCAGAAACTCCGGCGACATTGTAAAAGCCTTGGCCGCTGGAGCTGACTCTGTGATGGTGGGAAGTTTACTCAGTGGAACTCTCGAGACTCCCGGTGAAATTATTCATGGACGCAAAGCCTACCGAGGTATGGCCTCAAAAAAAGCTCAGGATTCTTGGCGTGGAGGAATCCCCGAGGGAATGGCTCCCGAAGGAGAAAGCACCACTGTTTCCATCAAGGGCCACGCTAAAGATGTGGTGTCTGAACTCTGTGGAGGCATTCGCAGCGGCATGAGTTACATCAATGCCTTCAGTTTACAAGAAATCCGTGAAAAGGCTCGATTCATTGAAATGTCTTCCAATGGTATACGAGAATCCAGAGCCCACGGCCTCAACTCATGAAGAGTCGTTTAAAAATTGGAGTTTTCGATTCAGGGTTGGGAGGACTCACAGTTCTTAAGTCCCTGCTCGATCATTTAGGTGATTGTGATTATGTTTATTTAGGCGATACAGCCAGACTGCCTTACGGCAGCAAATCAGCTCAAACCATTCAAAAATACTCGGAACAAAATCTCAACTTTTTAGATTCTCAAGGTGTGGATCTAATGGTGGTGGCTTGCAACTCAGCCTCTGCCCATTGGAGTTCACCTGTTTTTAATGGCAAACCGGTGATCACTGTGATCGAGCCCACATTAAAAATGGCTTTGAAAAAATTTAAATCAAAAAAATTAGGAGTACTGGCCACTCGCGCCACTCTGAACAGTCAGGCTTATCCCAAAACATTAAATCGCTTGGATCCTGAAGTGCAAATTGAAGTTCAAGCAGCCCCCTTGCTCGTGCCCTTTGCTGAGGAAGGTTTATTTGATGACCCACTCACTAATCTTGTGACTTACCGCTATGTTCAGCCCCTTGTATCAAAGGGCGTGGACTCTCTCATTCTTGGTTGCACTCACTATCCCCTTCTACGGAAATCCCTAGAAAGGGCAGCACAAAATATTCCCCTCATTGAAAGTGGCCCTGCCGTCGCCCAAGTCCTGATGGAAGAACATCAATGTTTGAAAAAAGAAAACTCAGAAACCGCCAAAATCGATATCTATTTATCTGATGAACCCGGGCATTTTAAAAACTGGGCTGAAAAAATTTTGGGCCCTTATGAGGCCCAAACCTGGAATCATGTGTAATTTAAAAACTGGGGTATTTGAGTGTTGTTGCTTTTAATTAAACAACAAAGATATCGAATACTTAGAAATAGTTTTGAACCTCGACTTTGAGTTTTAAAAGATTCAACTATTAGAGATCTAAAAAACACATAAACTTCAATAGCTTAATTATTAAATACAGCCCAAAAACAACAATTTAAGGGCCCAGTTTTAAGCTAGTAACAAGTTCCTTGCTGCAGCACAATCCTCTGCACAGTCTGATTCAACCCCTGACTGGTGGCCAATTTAACTGTCTGCTCGGCTTTGTCAAAAAGCTCAGCTTTCAAGTCTCTTTTGAAAAATCGGTCAAAATAAAGAACAGATCTTCGACCCCAAGCCGTAACCGGTTGTTGTGAGCAAGTGACTTGTCCGTTAGGACCATTGGGTGCACAAACCACTTCCCAACGCTGGTAAGTACAACTTTCCAATTCTCGACGTGGTTGAGTATCACGGATTTCAGTTTTAATATTGGCTACCAAATGAAATGGCTGACCACTCTGTGCAGACGTCAGAGAAAATTGACCATTTTCAGGAATGTCCATACCTTTAGGAACATTCAATTTAAATATTTGTTTTTCCCTTTGAGAGACAGGCACCACAACTTCCACAGCCTTAGAAGAAACATTAATACTAGCCGTGTAATTACCTGGATTGAGATTGATCATCCGATTTTTATTATTTTTTACCTTTAAAGTCTGTTCGATATTGAGAGTTCCTTTAAAAGACAACTCAACACAACCTGTCAGCAAAGTGGAAAACAAAGCAGTCAAAGCTAAAACTTTACGATTCATAATCACCTCCTAATAGATGAAAGGCTGATTCAAGACTTCAATCAAGAGAATTCCTCAATGAAAACCTCTTCTGCCTCAGGGCGTAAATTATATCTTGATGACATACTGGATCCGTAGGCTCCCGTGTCTGCAATCCACAGATGATCTCCCACCTGAGGAACTTCAAGAGGGCGATCAAGAGCTAAAAAATCTGAGGACTCACAAATGGGTCCTACCACATCCACCACTTTTGATTCTCCCCTTTTTTTCAAAGGAAAAATCCCATGAAAGGCTTCATATAAAACGGGTCGGATCAGCTGATGCATGCCTGCATCCACCACCACAATTGTTTTTTCCGGAGTTTTTTTGAGGGCCTGCACTTCTGTGATCAAACCACCAGCTCGGGCGCTGATAAATCGACCCGGTTCAAATAAAAGTAAATATTTTTCTTGGCCCCAAATTTTATCAACCACTCTTTTGTAGGATTCCAATCTTTCGAAGTCTTCCTGGACGTTTTGGCTGTGATAATTTATTCCCAATCCACCACCCAAATCCACATTGATAAATGGAGTATCTAAGCTTTTGATCAAATCATAAAATAATTGATAGCCCTGCTCAAAGTCAGACATTTCTTGAATTTGACTTCCTAAATGCATGGACAAACCTTGTAAATGGAGGTGGGGGTACTTACTGGATTCTTTTACCAAGGATCGTAAAAGCTCTTCACCCATGCCAAATTTAGTGTCTTCATGGCCCGTTTTTATAAAGGGATGGGTCTGAGCATCTAAACCTGGCGTCCATCGAAAACCAATTCTTATATTTTGTTTTATATCGACGAGGCGCTGGAATTCATCTTCACCTTCGATATTGATTTGATAAACTCCCGCTTGTACAGCGGCTTGAAGCTCTTTTCGAGTTTTGCCCACTCCAGAAAATAAAATCTGTTCCGGTTTGAAACCTGCTGCCATGGCGGCTTGGGCTTCTCCAAAACTGACCACGTCCACCTGTGATCCCATTTGCTGCAATTCTTTAAGCAAGGGAGACCAGTGATTGGACTTCATGGCAAAGTGAATTTTAGCCTGGGGAAAAGCACCTTGAAAGGCTCTAAAACGCTCAGCTAATATCTTCCGCGAATAAACATAGACGGGAAACTCCTTGCCGGAGTTTTTCCATTTGTTCACCCATTGATAGAGTGACTGACCATTCCAGAAAAGTTCATAATTTGCATATTGTAAGATCTCATGAGGCATAATAAAAGTAAGCATGCACTTACGAACCTTGTCACGCACTCATCTTGGCCTTCCCATTTTAGCTTACGATTTTGGCCCCAATGACTCCAATAACAAAGGTCCTAAAATTTTAATTTTGGGCGGTGTTCACGGAGATGAAATTGAAGGCATTGCTTGTGCTAAAGCTCTAATTTCTGACTTCCAACAAAACTTTCCCTACAAAATCAAAGTCACTGTCATTCCGGAAATGAATCCCGACGGCAGTTTGCTTAATAGAAGGACCAACTCTCGAGGTGTGGATTTGAATCGCAATATGGCCACCCGCGATTGGTCCCCAGAAGTAAAATCGGAGCGCTACCATCCTGGGCCCAGCCCGATGAGTGAAGTGGAAAACCAAGTTTTAGCTGAAGAACTAAAAACCACTCATTTTGTATTGAGTCTACATTCCTGGCACCCTGTCATTAATGTGAATGGCAATTGCCTAGAACAGGCT
>JBKDFX010000192.1:0-10156 GCA_046336825.1 Bdellovibrionales bacterium
TGTCTAAACCAAGACCTCAAAAAAACAGGACTCGCAAAAGAGTAGGAGTTGTTAAAAAATACTTACAGTTCCTTGAATGGGAATCCAAAAATAAAGGCCGGGCTATCGCCCTGCTGCCGACGATGTCTCAAAATTTTTCAATTTTGATTTCTTTAAAAACTAAAAGCTCTTGAGCGCTCGACGAATATAATCATTCAGCCCACCCATGGGAACTCGTTCCTGCGACATCTTGTCACGATGGCGAACCGTAACAGCTTGATCTTGTAAAGAATC
Organism: Bdellovibrionales bacterium; assembly: GCA_046336825.1. GTDB lineage: Bacteria > Bdellovibrionota > Bdellovibrionia > Bdellovibrionales > Bdellovibrionaceae. The sequence continues at coordinate 274 of JBKDFX010000192.1, forward strand.
GAAATCCACAGTCACACAAAAAGGTGTTCCGATTTCATCTTGCCTGCGGTAGCGCTTACCGATGCTGGCTGTTTCGTCGTAAATCACGTCGAAGTCTTCGGCCAATTGATCTCGCAACTTTTCAGCGGGATCTGTCAGTTCTTGTTTTTTTGAGAGAGGCAAAACAGCTACTTTGATGGGAGCAATTTCGGGGTGAAGACCCAAAACAATACGGACATCTTCCTGACCTTTTTCATCCTTATTAACTTCTTCACGGTAAGCATCACACAAAAAGGCCAAAAACAATCGATCACAACCCACGGCGGTTTCAATGACGTAGGGAATGTATTTTTTCTTATTAGGCTCATCAAAATACTCGAGGGACTTGCCTGAAAATTTGGTGTGTTGTGAAAGATCAAAATCTGATCGGTTGTGAATGCCTTCTAATTCACTAAATCCCATGGGAAATTTGTATTCCACATCCACAGCCGCTCGTGCGTAGTGAGCTAATTTTTCATGCACATGAATTTTTAGATTTTCAGCTTTGATTCCATACTTGAGATAAAAATTCCAACGGGCCTCTTTCCATTGTTCAAAATATTTTTCATCAGTTCCAGGCTCAACAAAATACTGCATTTCCATCTGCTCAAACTCACGAGTGCGGAAAATAAAATTGCCTGGAGTGATTTCATTACGAAATGATTTTCCAATGGCAGCAATACCAAAGGGAACTTTGTAGCGTGAGCTCTGCTGACAGTTTAAAAAATTTACGAAATGGCCCTGAGCTGTTTCAGGTCGTAAATAAATAGCCGATCCTGAATCTTCAACAGGCCCCATGTGAGTTTTGAACATAAGATTAAAATTTCGTGGCTCAGATAAATTTTTAGAACCACATTGAGGGCATTTTTTGTGATTCAAATAACTTTCAGTATTATCCGAACGAAAACGTGTTTTACAGTCCTTACAGTCCACCAGAGGATCAGAAAATCCGTCGACATGGCCCGAGGCTTTCCAAACCATGGGATGCATTAAAATGGCGGCATCAAGTCCCACAATGTCTGATCGTCGTGTCATGGCATTCCACCAAGCTCGCTTCACATTCATTTTCATAATGGAGCCTAGGGGTCCATAATCCCAACACGAGGCCAGACCTCCATAGATTTCTGAGCTTTGAAAAACAAAACCCCGGCGTTTAGAAAGAGAAACCAATGTATTAAGATCTGTCAGTCGTCGTATTTCCATAGATTTTCACAGTCTAGCGAAAGAAGCTCGATGTCGTACACGAAAACTGTTGATGCATTTAGCTAAATAGTTCAGCCTAAATAAATGATTCTACGTTCTCTTTTAATTTTTAGTTTTGTTCTTCTTGGACCTGTTTTTGGAGATAGCAATCCCTCGCAAAAATTTAAGCAAAAAGAGGAAGAAACTCGCATCCAAATGCTTCAAATTTCTCGAGAGCTGGGAGTCACCTGCGCCGAGTGCCACTCCTCCACTAATTTTAAGGACAATTCTAAGAAATCCTACCAAGTGGGCTTACAGCACATGTCATGGGTGCAGGTTTTGCGTGAAAATGGCATGGATGGCAAAAAAGCATCCTTGGCCACCTGCTTTACTTGTCATCAGGGTCGTCTGAGATTTCCCCATGTCATGCAGCATCCTGAGTAAAAGTTCAGTTCTGATGTCGCTGTTTTTCTCTAAAAAACCATGGGATCTTTTTAAAATTTTTTGAGAATGGCTGAAAAGGCCGCTTGCAAAAACTCGTGTTTCCCCGCCTCAGCTTTTAGAATCATCTCTTGATAACTGCGTGTGATTTCAGAAAAGCTACTATAGGGGGAAACACCCAAAACTTCGTAAGCATCCCAATCATGTCCATTGTAAATAAAATGCGCCTGGGGTGGTGGTCCTTTGGGGGTGGGGGGAGGAGCGTCTAAAGCCGTTGCTTGAGGCGTGACATCTCGCACTTGAGGTTGAGGGGTTTCACTGGATTCAATAATGATAGGTTTTCGACCCTTGCTAGAATGAGATTTCTCCCCTTTTCGCATATCAAGAGTGGTGGGATCACCATAGCCCCCCTTGCGACCTGACATAAACCAGATCACAAAGAGCACGGCACCTAAGCAAACTAAGCTGAAATATAAGAACGCATTGCTCATTAAAAAAACTGGCTCTCCCCGCCTGATTCGATTATCACGGGAGTTCTGAACTTTAGCAAATACTTAGCAATGGAGTGATTTTCTTATGGCCACTATGAATCCCTTTGAACAACAAACCCCCATCCCCGGTGTAAAAAGAATTCTTGCTGTTTCTTCAGGCAAAGGCGGAGTGGGAAAATCAACCGTAGCTACAAATCTGGCTCTGGCACTAAAAAAAATGGGACGAAAAGTGGGTTTATTGGATGCTGATATTTATGGACCATCTCTACCCCGAATGATGGGCTGTCTGAATCAAAAGCCGGGTATCACTCCCGAGCAAAAACTTCTGCCCTTGGAACGTTATGGGATTAAATGCATGAGCATTGGTTTTATGGTGGATGAAAATGCGGCCATTGTCTGGCGTGGTCCCATGCTTTTTAAAGCCATGGATCAATTTTTAAGAGATGTCCAATGGGGTGAGTTGGATGATTTGGTAGTGGATCTACCCCCAGGCACAGGTGACGTGCAGCTTTCATTGGCACAAAAAGTTCCTGTTTTTGGTGCTGTTATTGTAAGCACTCCCCAAAATATATCCCTCATTGATGTGAAGCGAGCCGTGGACATGTGGGAGAGGGTCAAAGTTCCCGTTCTAGGAGTGGTCGAAAATATGAGCTATTGGCTCAATCCAGATTCTGGCGAAAAAGTGCAGTTGTTCCCCAAGGGGGACCTGATGGGATTTATGCAATCTAAAAACATACCTTTACTTGGTGAAGTGCCTTTTCATCCGGCCGTGGGAGTGGCCAGTGAAGCAGGTGTTCCCATTGTGGAAAGCCACCCCACGGGTGTGGAAGCCTTGGCCTTTGAACAGATTGTTAAAAAGCTGACTTAGCCTTATTAAAAAACTCACATAGCCTGTGGGTTTTTTTGAAATTAGTTTTTTTGCACCCGTTGCGCGTACTCTTGCAAGAAAGCTCTCTCGATGGAAGCGGCTAGAGTTTGATCTGAGGAAACGGCACAAACCCAAGCGTTGAGCTGAACGACCATCAATTCATCTTGAATCTTTTCATTGAATTTAGCTTGAGAAAGTTTTTTCTTCTTTTTATTCAGAGTCTTTTCCAATTTGATTGTGGATGCCACAGCTGTGTCCAGCAGACCATTGCAGGTAGGATTCCACTGCTCGAGAACTTTATTTGATACTTGGGGGTGAGTCTGTGTAGTGGAATTTTCTGTATTATTTTTTCCCGCAGTACTCTTAGTTTCCAAATTACCTTTAGATTGACTCTTTTTATTAGAAGTTTCGGTATTTTTAGAGGTTTCGGTCTTTTTAGACGCTAAGGCTCTTTTGTGTTTTTTCTCTGATGAGTCAACTTTGTCTTCGCTTAAAGGTAATTTTGTTTCGTTTTTTTTCAGAGGCTCAATTGCTTCGTTATTTTTCGCTGGTGAGGAGATTTCAATTTTGTTCAGAGCTATGACAGATTCATTTTTTTTTGCTGCGAGAGCTGAAAAAGCAAAACTCATTAATACTAAAACCAGCCAAATTTTGTGTCTCATTTTAAGCCCCTTTCTAAGGACGCTTTGACACTCAAAAAGGGTGCAAAAAATATGACGACTGTTTACGAATTTAATTAGCCTGATCAAGCAACTGAATGATTCAGTTGTAATTTAGGTGCAGCTGAGGAGTTCTAGGACGTGCCTAGGGCCTCCTAAATTGAGACGGTGACCTAAATGGCTGACAGTCTATTGAAGAAGCTGCAGCATGGGTTAAACAATAAGCGCCAACAAAGTGTTCACTATAAATTCAGCTCAACATACTTAGCCGAGCAAAATCAGTTCTGTTGAGTTTGTTAAGCAAGGTAATATCATAAATTATGAACTCACAAAGTGTCTCTACAAACTTAGTTAAGCCAAATCTACGAGGCAAATTGAACTGAGCACGGTAACCGGAAAAAACACTTAGCAAAGAAAGAGAAGCAAACTAAACTGCGGGAAAACTTAGCCGTTTTTGCAAATCTAATTAAACTGAGCTAGGTCAGCTTATCTAAGAGAATTGATTGAGTTCACTAAGTGAATTGAGCGGGCCTAACTGGAATTTTTAAAATAAAGGTGGGAGCCTTTGATTAATAGAACAGCTTTCATTCGTGCAAATCCTAAGCCCTCAAGCTGATTGATTTGAATATAATCTTTTAAATTAATATAGGATCTAAAATTGTTTATCACACGAGTGAAGGGCCGATAGTCCCAAAATTTTTTGTTTGAACTTTTAAGTTGTTTTAAACCATTTAATCCAAGAGTCAGCATGGCGATGCCAGAGCTTAATCCCCTGATCCAGGCTTTATAAAGAGCTCTGTTAGGAACTTTCACATGCATGTGAAAATGATTACCCACATTGGCCAAACTAATAATTTCAACACCTTTAGAGTTAGAAAATTTCTGAATAAAATGACTCAGCTTTAATTTATTTTTAGAGTTTTGAAAGGACCATGCCCCCTTAGCCATCGAAGACCTCATCACCACATGCAGGGTCCCCTTGAAGGTGAGTGGCCTGGCACCTCGATTGCGAACCTTATTTCTAAAAATACCACCATATGCGAGTTTGTAGTTTTGGGGAAATAAAGTTTGCTGACGATGATTCATTTTTTGCATGACCGAAGGTCTAACATGCCAAGCATACAACTGCAAAACTTATCTTTGATTTGAAATATTTTTATGATAAATTTTTAAGTATTCCCATGTGAGATATGAGTTATATAGCCAGTCAAGGGCATATAAATTCTGTGCTCTTCCAAAAGACTTATAGTGCCAAGTTTGTAGTTACAACTCTTATAAAGCTCATTTGGCAGCTAGGGTTCTAAAAAACCGATTTAGCTTTTATGGCTTTTATAAATCTTAACTAGCTGATATGAACCCTATAAACCAAATTTGTTTTTATGAAATAAAAATAACAAGAGCGTTTATTTAAGCAAATAAAATTAATCTGAAAGATACAAGCGCACAGTAAGATACAAGCGCACAGAAATATATCAGCTTGCAAACTGATTTAGCATCATCAAGAAAAATTAATTATCGACCAGCAGAGCCCTTTTGAGGGAGGCCAGTTTTCCTCATCGGATTAGCTACAGGACTTGGCAGTTTAATGCTCAAACCCCACTCTTGGGCTAAATCTTTCAAATTGATTCTTTCGCCATTGAGATTTCCAAATCCAAATTTAAAAAAATACTGATTATTAGCTCCTTTTTCTAAGCGACCCTGTAAAGTGCATCGATCAAAATTGGCTGCGATGAAACTTTGCACACCAGGACTTGCTTCAGTTAATGAAGAAACAGACATATCAAAAACTCTCGATAAATTAGCTGAGTCACATTTAAGATTATTTTTAAAATCTCTCAGCTTTTCTCTCATTTGTTCTGAAATCTTATTTTTTTGCATGAGAGCTCGATCATTTTTGACAGCCCGCCCCTGAATTTCTGCTGATTTAGCAATTTGTTGTAAATCCACTTTAATTCCATGAACTTCACAAATCTCAGTTTTAAGTTTCGGATTTGCTTTAAATATTTCTTTTAATTTATCACCGGCAACTTCAGCATCTTCAGATTCATAGTATTGAAGATCCACACCTTGGATGTATTGTGTGGCGTTTTTGCATAGAAGATCCCCCGCAATTTGAATTCCATCTTTTTCTTTAAGTAACTCACGCACGAGTGAACTTGTATCAGCCCCAGTTTCCCAAAACGAATCTCCTAATGCATTCATATAAAATTCAACCTGTTTACTTCGAGGCAAGGTGTAAAATTCAGTTGATAACAATTCTTGTCGTCTTGTTTCTTTGAGACTTCCTTCACTGGGGTCTGCATCCAACGGCAAACCTTTGAAGGCGATCATAGCAAGCAAAACTTTTTCCTTTTCAACTTGAGAAAGCTTTTGAAATATGACTTTATCAAAATTAGTAAAATATTTTTCAAAATTACTATTTCTTTCAAAATTTACCCAGGAATCCCCAGCAATCCCTTTGGGATTTCCATTTTCATCTGTGTCATAGTAAATATTGAAGTTATATTGAGTGCTTGTTCCATCTGATTTTGTTTGAATAATTGTGTAGTTTACAGGTCTGCCATAATAAAGATTGGTTGTTAATTGTTGAGCTTGAAGCTGAGAAATATTTAAAAATGAATTCGATATCAAAATTAAAAGGAGAAGACTGGTAAAGTTAATCGATATAATATTTTTAATTAGATTCTTAAAATAAAGAGCCATGTAATTCTTTTCATTAATAAAATGTTTTTTATTAAGTCATGTAAATATCTAAAAATTCTATCGGTTTTTAAGTTCACTTTTATAAGCTTTGTTTTTTGTATCCTGTATGTTTCTTTTGTAACCTATGTCTTTGATAAGTCTCATTAGACAATAAAACTTTTTGCACTCGTGAATTCCGCCCTACTTTGAGATTTTCCCAACTTGAAACAATAAATCTGTCGAAGAAGTTGTCTGCTGATGAGAATATCGACAGTAAATATTGTGGGCTGGGCGAAGGGCTAGTAATATAAACAAAGGAACAGTGAGGACATAGGATTTGTGCACTGTAACCGATGTTGGGTCACCAATTTTTACAAAGGAGGAGAGCTAGATGTAGATTGACGAGAATCTAAAGTTCTTCCTTGTCTCAGGGCAAACTTCGCGAAAGCGAAGGTCGCAAAACTACAGGGGCTTCCACGCAAGTGATGCCAGCCAGTTGCCAAGGGTTTGTCACTCTTCTGGTTCTGAGAGGAATTATTATGGGAGAACAATACATATATACAAAGGATTGGTTCATTCCCCTTCGCTCGTAGATGAATAGGATTTTTGTCTGCGGGCACCTCTATTTTTTATCTACCGCTTTGCTCTGATTTCAAAATGTATTTTTATAGAAGTTCCTACTTATCATTGAAAGTTCCTACTTATCATTACTCAGGCCACTGCTTAATTTCCCGACTCAATTTTAAATCCTTCTTATAAGTTTCATGCAAATCTCGCACTAAATTTTCGCGATTAGAAAATACCATGGTTTCAACGTGCTGATCCCAAGAATTTGGTGAAACGTTATAGGTTCCCACACCTACCACTCCCTTTTGGACCCCTTCACTTTCAAGTTCATTTGAGTCCGCAATCTGCTCTTCTGATTTTTTTTGCTTTGAACCGGAAATGAACTCACCATTTTTTATTAGTAAAAAAGCTTTGGCGTGCATAGGGCCTTCTTGACCTTCATATTCATACACTCGAGCTGGATTATCTGCTGCTAAGCTAAGAAGTGGTGCATAGGACTCTGTGGCCGCTTGATAAAGATGTTCAGCAATGTGCTTTCTCACCTGTGGAATCAAAATAAAAAATAACTGCTTAAGTAAATTTTCACGGCTGTTGGATAAAATTGAGATTTTAACCCCTCTTTCTGCTGCCTTTTTAAGAGCCGCCAGGTGAGGAGGTTGAACACGAAAGGAAAATGACTGCCAAAAAATTTCATCACCTTTTTCACTTGAACCTATAAGCTCCAAAATTCGATCATTAATAGGTGTCCTTCCTTGATCCATCCAAGGGGCTTGAGTGTAAAATTCATCTCGATACTGACTTTCTTCTTTTGTGTAATTAAACTCCACTCGGTGCCCCTCCGGCCCTTTAGAAGTTTTTTTGAGTTGATCAAAAATCCAGTAAAAGTCTTCACTCATTTTTTGTGCGATAGGCCCTGCAATATAAATATCTGTATCTCGCCAAGCTTTTATATTGTCCGTGGTACCCAGCATCCAATTGTAGCCTCCCGTGCTGGCCTGCCATCCATCAACTATCATCGTTTTTCCGTGGTTCAATTGAGTTCCATTTTTTTCTCGAATGGCTTTATAAATCATGACCAACATCTCAAAGAAATTTTGAGGAGCTCCAAAGTAGCGAACATCCACGCCTGCTTTAATCATGCGATTGACTTCAGCCCGAGTGGATAGGGGGTTGCCCCAGTAATCAGTGAAAACTTTTACTTCCACTCCAGCACGGTGTTTCTCAATTAAGATATCAGCTAAAGTTTTCCCTATTTCATCTCGTGCGTACCAGGCATCTGGTTTTATAGAAAATGTGGATATCAGAATTGAAAATTGAGCTTGTTTTAAAATTCGAAATTTTTCTTTGAATACCACTTCAGCAGAATCCCAAATGGAGGACTCTTGCTTTAAACTTTTTTTTGATAAATCCACTTTTTTTATGGGCGGTGGACTGACCACTTTCCGACAAAGAGGAGCGGATTGGGCTGATGACAAAAATAGACTTGAAATGACTAAAAATTTAAGTCCAATCGCAATAGGTAAATAGATGGGCCGTATCTGAATCATCTCGATGGATGATTTACAAAATTTAGGCCTGTCTCAAATTAGGAATTAAGGCTAACTTGATTTGGAATTTAGTTGTTCGTTGTAACTTATTCCAAATTAGGAATTACGTTGTTTTCTTTTAATTTCATCCATGATGATGATGTTTTTTAAACAGCGAAAAACTTGTTTATTAAATGGCTGACCTAGCACCTCTTCAATAAACTCAATGGCCAAAGGGGCATCATAATTTTTTGACGTTTCGAGACGAGCAAATAACAAATCAGAAAAATAATTAGCTACAATCAGCACTCTTCCCAATGGGCTGATTTTCACATCACGGATTTTTTTAGGAAACCCTGTACCGAGAGCATTTTCGTGGTGCTCTGAAATCATCAAAAGCACATCCTGAGAAACTTCTTTTAAGTCCCGCAGAGCTTCAACTCCACGGATGGGATGACTTTCATAAAGTAGAACTTCCTCAGCCGTCCATTCATGGCGGGGCTTTTTTAAAAATTCTCTATTAGGTAAATGGTAAAGTCCAATATCATGCAACAGAGCGGCCATGGCTAATTTTTCAAACACTTGGGCTTGAGTAAACTCCATTTCTTCAGCGATCATGATGGCGATAATACAAGTGGCCATGGAGTGTTTAGCATCATCATTGGGAATCTGAGCTAGAACTTTTTCTACTTCTTCAAAGCCATTGGTACTTTGAGCAAACTTCATCACCACATCAGAAACACGAGTCAGGTGCTGATCATCACTGAATTTTTTTGACTCAAACATTTGCATCACATGACTTGTTAAACCTTGGACAAACTTAGCCTTTGTGGCCGAAGGAAGAGGTTTATCCACAATTTGCTCTGTAAGGGTCGTCACAAATTTAATGAAGGTATCGTATTGCGCTTTTTCGACAAAGATTTGTGATAAAGGATTCATGAAACTCGCAAAAGCTGTGTACTGAGCTTTTTGCCCCGCTAGTGACAGAAGCAAGTAATGTCCCTGGCTCAGGCGAAGATAGACATTTGTGGGATAAGCCAACCCGTCGAGAAAGTAAGTTTTTTTTACTTCAATAACGTCAGCATCATTGAGGGCTCGAACTTCATTATCTGCCATTAGCGTGAACTCGATGCGGGGATAAGGATCCTTTCACCTGCCAGAATTTTACTTCCATTGCGAATTTTATTTTTATTTTTGATCGAGGATAGTGGAACTTGATACCTCTGTGCGATCTGAAGAAGTGATTCACCTCTTTTAACGACATGATATTTTTTACGAACAGATCTTTTGGAAGAGTCTTTTCGTTCTGTGGTTTGATTTTCTGGAATAACATCTCCAGGAAGACGAAGTTTGAGTCCCACCCGTATCAAACGCCCCTTACTAAGACGATTGAGTTTTTTCAATTCCTCAATGGAGGTTTTATACCTTTGTGCTATTGAGTAAAGTGAG
>JBKDFX010000193.1:0-9184 GCA_046336825.1 Bdellovibrionales bacterium
ATTCAGGTGCGGGTGGAACTGAGGCCTGTGATTGGGCTGAAATGCTCTATCGAATGTACATGCGCTATGCTGAAAAATTAGGCTTTAAAGTTTCTGAAGTTGAAAGAACCGATGGTGAAGGAGCTGGAATCAAATCCGCCACCCTTTTGGTGGAAGGGCCCTACGCCTACGGTTATTTAAAAGCTGAAAGTGGAGTGCACCGTTTAGTTCGAATTTCACCCTTCGACTCCAACGCGAGAAGGCACACTTCCTTTGCCTCAGTTTTTGCTTGGGCCGAAATCGACGAAGACATTAAAATTGAAGTGAATCCCAGCGACTTAAAAGTGGAAACCTTTAGAGCCAGTGGGGCTGGAGGTCAGCACGTCAATCGAACTGACTCCGCAGTCAGAATGTACCACCTACCTTCAGGAATCGTCGTTCAGTGTCAAATGGAGCGCTCCCAGATTCAAAACCGAGAGCGAGCCTTAAAAATGTTGAAAGCGGCTCTTTATGAAAAAGAAGTGGAAAAACGAAACGCTGAAAAAGACGCTTTGAATTCAACTAAAAAAGCCAATGAGTGGGGCTCGCAAATCAGATCCTATGTGATGCATCCCTATCAGTTAGTGAAAGATCACAGAACCAATTATGAAACCAATCAAGTGCAAGATGTGATGGATGGCCATATTAATGATTTCATCATGACCTTTTTAAAATCCCAGGTGCAGGACGACAGTGCAAAAACCCGTTGAGGTTCTTTTACTTCGACGGTTTTTTTGGAATAAGCAGGCGTTATCGGCCAAGGCCAGTCTGTTTGCCATTGGTGGTTTGGGTTTAGGCGTGGCAGTGCTCTATGTGGCCTTGTCCGTTATGTCCGGTTTTGAAATGACTCTCAAAAAATCTCTGATCGATGTTCGTGGGCATCTGACTCTTGTTAAGCGGTCCTCAGCGCAGGAGTCCTGGCAGGAGCTTTTTGAAAAAGTGAAGCTATTGGACCCACGCATTCGTGAAGCCACACCTTTTTTATCCCTTGAGGGAGTCACGGCCAGTTCCGGTCAAGTGCAAGCCATTTTGATACAGGGTTTAGATTCAGAAACTTTTAGTCGAGTCGTTAATCTTGAAAGTCGACTCACATCAGGAGCTTTGGACATTCAGCGCAACAGCGATGGACCAGGGGCTTTGGTGGGGGCAGAACTGGCGGCTCGTTTGGGTAAGGCCGTAGGAGACAAAATCAACGTGGTGGTGCCCAGGTTTGGTGACTTAGAAACTTCAGGATATCGAAGATCTGTTCAGAGTTTTCAAGTCAGGGGTATTTTAGACGCGGGTAAGTTTGATTGGAATGAACGGCTGATTGTCATTGATTTAAAAGAAGCCCAAAAATTAGCTGAGGTCAAAAACCGCTACGCAGGTTTGATGCTCACGGTGGAAGATCCTGAGCGGGCGGATGATATGGCCACTGAGCTCGTGGGAAAACTCAATGGGCCCTACTGGGTCCGTGACTGGAAATCTGAGCATGAAAATACATTTGCAGCTGTGCAGATTGAAAGACGTATTATTTTCTTTGTTGTATTTGTGATTGTCATTGTGGCCGCTTTTGCTTTGGCTTCTAATTTATTGTTACAAACATTGCAGAAGGCCTCTGATTTGGCTGTTTTGCGATCCATGGGAATGCGCTCTCGACAAATTTTGGTTCTTTTTATCAGCCAGGGTTTTGCCTTAGGTTTAGCTGGAATTTTTTTAGGACTTATTTTGGGTGGAATCAGCACTTACTTTATTGAAATCTATCAAGAGCACAATTCGATAATTTCGGGATCTGTCTATCGCATCAGTCGAATCGATCTTTCCATTCGAGGGCTTGATTTGCTTTGGATCGTGGGTTCCACTTTATTGGTGAGTGCTCTATCAGGCTTGCTGCCTGCTCTACGGGCGGCGCAAAAAGTTCCCAGCCAAGGGTTAAAGTATGAATAATGTGCTTTTAAAAGCGACAGATCTCTATAAAAGTTATCACCGAGACGGTGGAGAGCTAAAAATATTAAAAGGCGTTTCTCTTGAAGTTTCGGCGGGTGAGTCCATCTGTATTATGGGGGCCTCAGGTGCTGGGAAGAGCACCTTATTGCAAATTTTGGGAACTTTAGATCGACCTGATCAGGGTGAAATTCAATTTGATGGTATCAATTTGAACTCTCTTACTGATGAAGAGCTTTCCCATTTTCGTGGTGAAAAATTAGGTTTTATTTTTCAATTTCATCATCTTTTAAACGAGTTCAATGTTTTAGAAAATGTTTTAATGCCTTACTGGATTCGTGGGTTGGCTCCAGACGAACACTATGCCCGAGAGCTTTTACATCGGATGGGAATGGCCCATCGTTTAAGTCACTATCCCACTCAGTTATCAGGCGGAGAGTGCCAACGTGTCGCCATGGCCCGGGCCTTGATAAAAAAACCCAAATTAATTTTGGCTGATGAACCCACGGGTAATTTGGACAGTCAAAATGGCCTGATGATTCAGCAGCTGCTTTTTGAAATGCAGTTGGAAACAAAATCAGCACTCATCGTCGTGACCCACGATGAAAATTTAGCCAAACGATTTTCACGAAAAATGAAATTAACAGATGGCCATTGGGTTCGTTGACGATTCACCTTTTCTTCGATACGATTCTGACGATTATTCCTAAGTTCCTGAAAGGACTTAATATTTTGATACGCCATCACCGATTATTTTGGACTCATTTCATCCTTTCATTGGGGCTTTGTGTCGTAAGTTTTAAGGTCGAAGCACAAAGTGCCCGAAAGAAAACTCCCACAGCGCAAAATGCAAAATCCCTAAAGGATCAGAGCGGCCAAATGATCACTCGAGTGACGGTGCGAGGTCAAAAGCGACTGGAAGTGGATGCCGTTTTGTCTCGGGTCACGGCTAAGGAAAATGAAGCCCTTAATCCCGATGTTATTCGTGGGGATATTCTCGCTCTATTTGAATCAGGGTTTTTTGAATCTGTGGAAGCCACTTTTAATCAAGGTGTACTGACTTATTTGGTGCAAGAAAAGCCACTCTTGGCTTCCATTTCTTTTGAGGGGAATAAGGAACTCAAAGCCGATGAGTTGGAAGAGGCCAGTGGATTTAAAGCTTTTGAAATATTTAACCAAGCTCGAATTCGTGAAGCCTTGGATAAAATGCTTAAGCTTTATGAAGACAAGGGTTTTTTCTTAGTCAAAATTGATGCTGTTATCACGACAGAAGAAAACGGTGACCGAGTCAACCTGAAGTTTGTTTTAACTGAAAATGAAAAAGTACGAGTTAAAACAATTCACTTTATTGGCAATGATAAACTCTCTGATGCTTATTTAAAATCTCGTTTGGCCACCCAAGAGGAAGGCTATTTCAGTGGCATCAGTGGATCAGGTCAGTTCAAGCAAGAGGCTTTCGAGCGAGACACTCAAATTTTACGATTTCTTTATTACAACCAAGGTTATGTGAAAGCCAAAGTGGATCGACCGACGGTTCAACTGACGCCCGATCGATTGGGATTGTACATCACTTTTCGTGTGGAAGAGGGTGAGCAGTACAAAATTGGTGAAGTGGACTTTGCGGGAGATTTGCTTTTTCCTGTGGAAAAACTCAAAGAAACCACTCAAATTGATAACTCAGAAATTTTTGCCTACGATCAATTGCAAAAAGACTTAAATGAATTGCAAGCTCTCTATGGTGACTTGGGGTATGCTTACGCCAACGTCATCCCGCGCACTCGCTTCGATGATATCGAAAAAAAGGCAGATCTGGTTTTTGAGTTTTCCAAAGGTGAAATCGTTAATTTTGGTCGCATCATGGTCACCGGAAATTCTAAAACTCGGGACAAGGTTTTGCGCCGCGAGCTCAAAATACGGGAAGGTGAGCAGTACCACGAAACTCGAAAACGGGAATCCTTGGAAAATATTCAGCGATTGGGCTTTTTTGAAGAAGTGAACTTTAAGACTTCCACCCCCTTGGATCAGCCCAATGTGATGGATATTGAAATCGTCGTAAAAGAAAGAAACACCGGGCAAATTCAAATCGGGGCAGGCTACAGCACGGCCACCGGTTTAGCGCTCCAGGGTTCCGTTCAGCAAACGAATTTTCGAGGCCTGGGGCAAAATCTAGGTGTGTCCCTTCAGTTGTCCGAGCAGTTCAATCAGTACGATGTGAATTTCACTGAGCCCTACTACAATGACTCAGACTGGTCTTTAGGCTTTCGTGTTTTCAGAAATGAAACTTCAGGTCGATTGGATTACGACGAAGATAAAACCGGAGCCAGTGTTTTTGCCAGTCATCCCATCGGAGAGTATTTACGAGCCGGGGTCAATTACACCTACCAAGCTTCTCGCTTGAAAGCTGTGAGGGATGGTAACGGCGAACCCCTGACTGATTTAGTTCTATTCCCATTGGATACAGCCAGCGGAGATGCCAGTATTTTGGGTGCTAATATTGAATATGACACTCGCAACGACAGATTTAGACCCACTAAAGGAATATACTCTCGGTTGTCATTTTCCCATGCGGGTCTGATTGGTGGAAATTTAGATTATTACAAAGCTGGGGCTGATTATCGTTTCTTTAAAAAATTATTTTGGGATGTGGTTTGGCGAAATAATTTCTCCTACGCTAAAATTGACTCCACCGTTTCGGGTCGCGATGTTCCTTTCAACGAATTGTATGTTCTCGGTGGGCCTTATACCCTCAGGGGCTATCGTTTTTCCACAGTGGGATTGCGTGAATTTTCACAGAAGTTAAAAGATCGCTTTATGTTGCCTCCACCCACTGGAAGTGGGCTTTCTGATGAAGAAGCCACCAAACGAGCTAATCGTGTTTTCGGTGGTGAACAGCAATTTCTTTATCAAACCGAGTTGATGTTTCCTTTAATCAGAGAAGCTGAAATGTACGGAGTGGGTTTCTACGATATCGGAGCTGCTGATGATAATTTGTATGAAGAAAAATTCTATGGAAACTGGGGATTTGGAATTCGCTGGTTTTCACCCCTTGGCCCACTGCGTTTTGAATGGGGGTTCCCAATCAGTCGTGACAAGGATTATCATGAAGCTTCAGTCTTTGAGTTTTCAATTGGAACGCCATTTTAAGGTTTAAGGAGTAAGTATGTTAAAATCAGTTCTTTTAGTTATTAGTTTATTATCTGCTACCGCTTTTGCGGCTGACATGAAAATCGGTCTTGTGGACATGCAAAAGGCCATTCAAAGCACTGCGGCTGGTAAAAAGGCAAAAACAGAACTTGAAGGTGAATTTGAAAAAAGAAAAAAAGAACTTCAAAAAAAGGAAGCTGATCTTAAAAAAATGAATGACGACCTCGAGAAAAAGCGAGCGGTCATGTCCGATGAAGTTTTAGGAAGAAAGCAAGCTGAACTTCAGGAAGAGATGCTGAAGTACCGAGAGACTCTAACTAAAAACCAGAATGAAATTCAGAAAAAAGAACGGGATCTCACTCAGCCTATTTTGGAAAAAATGAAAAAAACCATTCAAGAAGTGGCTAAAGAGGGTGGATATTCCTACGTGATCGAAAACTCGCCTATGGTTCTATTTGCAGACCCTGCCCACGATTTAACTGACAAAGTGATCAAGGCCTTCGAGAAAACAAAGTAATTTTAAAACTAAATAAGTAGCAAAAAATGTCACAAAAAATTCACCCAACCAGTGTTTTATCCTCTGATGTTGAAATCGGGCCCGATGTTGAAATCGGGCCTTATTGTTTTATTCAAGGGAAAGTTCATATCGGCCGCGGTACCTATATCGAAGGGCATGCGACTGTGGGACATCGCTCGGGAATCGTTGTCCTAGGAGAAAATAATCATATTTCACCGGGCGCTGTAATCGGCGGGCCTCCGCAAGATATTTCCTACAAAGGCGAAAGTACTCAACTGATCATTGGAAACAATAACGTGTTTAGAGAGTTTTCCACGGTCAATTTGGCCACTTCAAAGGGAGATGGTAAAACTGAAGTGGGAAACAATTGTTATTTCATGGCTTACACTCACGTGGGTCACGACTGCAAAGTAGGACATTCTGTAGTGATGGCCAATGACACCCACTTGGGTGGTCATTGTATCATTGAAGATGGAGTCACCATAGGTGGAGTCTGCGCTTTTAATCAGTTCACTCGAGTGGGTAAAAATGCCTTCGTTGCTGGAAGCTCTGTTGTGAACAAAGACATTCTTCCCTTTTCACGAGCTCAAGGAAACTGGGCTCTTTCAAAAGCCACCAACAAAGTGGGTCTTTTGAGAAAAGGTTTTTCCAAAGAAGAAGTTCAAAACATTCATAAAGCCCTTCGCATCGTTATCATGGGCAAAGGAACAGTGGATGAGGCCTTAGCTCGAATTGAAAGTGAGTGTTTGCAATCTGATAACATAAAATATCTTTTGCACTATATTAGAAGTAGTAAACGAGGAATTGCCATTTCTCGCAAAGCTCAAAATGATGGCTCTGAAGGTGAAGAATGAGTCCGCTCAGAACCGCTGTTCTTGGTGTGGGTTATCTCGGTTTTTTTCATGCACAGAAGCACAAGGCCTCAACTTTAGCCCATCTTCAAGGGGTGTTTGATTCAAACCCTGAACGGGCTAAAAAGGTGGCGCAAGACCTAGGTGTAAAAGCCTTCACCTCTTTGAGTGATCTCAAAGGTCAAGTGGATGCTGTGACAATTGCAGCTATCACTCAGGCCCATTTTGAATTGGCTGAGTTTTGTTTGAATAATGGAATTCATGTTAACATTGAAAAGCCAATCACTGCCCAACTTCAACAGGCTGAAAAGCTGTTAGAATTATCCAAAAAAAATAAATTAAAGATCTCAGTGGGACATATTGAAAGATTTAATCCCTGTTTTGATGAATTAAAAAAGTTGGATTTAAAGCCTCGTCACATTGTCCTAAAAAGGGTAGGTCCCTTTAAAACGCGAGCGGCTGATGTCAGTGTTTTGCATGATCTGATGATTCATGATGTGGATTTACTCACTTGGTGGACCCAATCAAAAATAAAAAAATTCTCAGTACAAAAACAAAAAGTTTTTACCAACACCTGGGATTGGGCGGACGTTCAAATCGAATTGGAAAATGGAATGACGGCTCAAATGACGGCCTCACGAGTGACCCCCCAGGCGGATCGCAGCCTTCAGTTCTTTGATCATCAAAAATCTGTTTGGGCTCACTTAGGAACACTGGAAATTCAAGAGCATCGGTTGAAAGATTTGAACAGCTCGGAACCTTTGACTCTCAGGTCCTGGACAGCTGAAAAGCGAGATGCTCTGCAATTTGAAACAGATGAATTTTTAAAATCAGTTATTCATGACACCTCGACGCCGGTACCGGCTGAAGCTGGAATTGAAGCTTTGGCATGGATTGAAGAATGGTCGAAATAAATCAGACTTTAAAAAATCAGGATTCTTCTGGATGTGTAATGATTGTGGCGGCTGAGGCCTCCAGTGCTCATTACGCTTTAAAGTTGATACGTGCTTGGAAAAAGTCCCATCCTTTCATTAAAACTTTTGGTGTGGGCTCTCAAGCTATGGAAGATGAGGGCTTTGAACGCTTGGGGCGTGCCGAGGACATGGCCGTTGTGGGGGCTTCAGAAATCATTTCTCAATACTCTCAGTTGAAGGCTGTTTTTGATCGATTGGTTCTCGAGGCTTCTCTTCGTCGACCCAAAGTTGTGGTCGTCATGGACTACCCAGAGTTTAATTTGATGCTTTCTAAAAAATTGCACGCACTGGGAATTAAGGTTGTTTACTACATTTCTCCGCAAATTTGGGCTTGGCGTAAGGGCCGTGTGCATACCATCAAAAAATACTGTGATAAAGTTCTTCTGCTTTTTCCTTTTGAAATTCCCTTTTACTCTCAACACAAGGTCAATTACGAATTTGTAGGTCATCCACTTTTAGATGAAATCGATGAAAAATTTTTTGACGCCCATTACTTAAAAACTCAAAGAGAACGCTACGGTATTAAACCTGACGAAGTGGTTTTAGGACTCATGCCCGGTAGCCGCAGATTAGAAATCAAAAATCATTTACCTCAGCAGCTTCGTGTGGCAGGCCGATTGATGTCTGAAAATCCAAAAATTCGTCTTGTGATCATGTGCGCGCCGACTATTCATAAAGATCAAATTTTAATGTACATGGAGGACTTCAGGCATTCCTTTCAACTTATAAAGTCAGATCCTTTTGAAATGATCAGTTTAACTGATGTGGTACTGGTCACTTCAGGTACAGCCACTTTGCAAGTGGGACTGCTTGAAAAACCCATGGTTATCATGTACCGAGCCAGTCTTCTCACAGCGCTTTTTGCTAAATTGGTGGTAAAAAGTTTCTATGGATTGGTGAATCTCATTTTAGATGAAGAAGCTGTTCCTGAGCGCCTTCAGTGGGAAGCCACCGATGAAGAACTTTATAGGCTATTAAAACCTTGGGTTGATCATTCTGAAACCAGAACCCCAGTTATTGCTAAATTAAAAAAAATTAAAAATCTTCTCGGTGATCGAGGGGCCAGTCAGCGAGTCGTGGATGTGCTTTCGAGGTATTTGTGAAATGGCTAAAAAAAATAGCCTCACAAGTTTATTCACAAGGAACAGCTCTTCATCGTTACCTTTATCAAAAGGGTTTCCTAGTGGTCCATCAATATCCCACTCCCATCATGAGTGTGGGAAATTTAACATTGGGCGGTACAGGCAAAACTCCGTTGACCCTTTTCTTAGTCCAAGAACTGAATCAGGCTGGGGTTGAGTGTGCCGTTGTTTGTAAAAGCTATAATGCTGATTTAGAAGAAGCCCAAGAGCTGCCACTTCACCCGGATCCACAACTTTATGGTGATGAAGCCTGTTTAATAAAAGGGGTGCATCCTCACATCAAAGTGGTGAGTGGACCTAAAAAATGGGAAAACGCCAAGCTGGCTGCTTTTGATCGTAAGATTCAAATGATTTTGTTGGATGATGGGTTTCAACATCACGCCCTTTTTCAGAATTGGCGAGGACTTGTTTTTGATCTCTCACAAGACTTTGAAAATTTCATCTGGAGAGATTCTTTTGAGCAAATCAAAAATGCAGATGCACTTTTTCTCAATCGTTCCACCGAAAGCCAACGACAGGAATTCACAAAATCTCTTCTCAATCAGGGGGTTCAGAAACCTGTATTTGAAATGCGTCTGGAATCTATGAAGATCCACAGTTCGATCACTTCCGAGG
>JBKDFX010000013.1:0-32282 GCA_046336825.1 Bdellovibrionales bacterium
ATTTAATATGATTCAATTCGAAGGCTAGGGGAAGTGCTTTGATCTTGCAAGAAGACTAGATACTAATGCGCAATTCCCATTGGTTTCTGTTTATTTTTGCATTGAGCCTGGGCCTTGGGCCCCTTTACGGCGCTCAGGCCCATGTTTGTCGAAACGCAGTGGGTTTACGAGAAGTCGTGTTCCATCCTGAGACATCATTGGAAGTTGTCACGACAGCCAAATCCCACGCCAAAATCTCTGAATTGTTGCAAAAATTGGCTCCAAAAACGATTCAGATTTCACATCCAAGGGTGATGGCAGGATTGTCAGACCTTTTTCAAGATAGGAGATTTTTACTTCGGTGGGCACAACGACTGCATTTTGAAAATCTCAGTGTGGACTCTGAGCTTACAAAATTCCATTATACTCTGATACCCACTGCCGAATCCCTGACCTTTAGGGTTCAAATTCAGATGGAATTTCAAAATGTCAAAATTCAATTTGAAAAGCCTGAATTAGAAATTCTAGGATCAAATGTGTCTTTGGGCTGGATTCACCGACTGATTAAAAAAAATACCGACTCTCAAAACCTCAAACAAGAAATCAAAATGGAAATTCGAGTTGAATTTAATGAATCTGGAGAAATGCAGGCCACCTCAAATGAATTTCCTCAAGTTTCAAATTTATTAGCTCAGGAATGGAATGAGCGAACGGCAAATTTGCGTGAGCAAATGCCTTTCCGCTTAAGTCAACTCACCATCAGCCCTGAGAGTGATTTTTCCCTGGGCCTAAAGCCTCAGTCGGCTACAAAAAGTCAAAACCAAAAATGTCAGATCTCTTGCGAAGACTTTGATTTTGCAGTGGCTCTGAATCAATCCAGCTTGAACACTGTGGTGAACCAAGTTTTTAAGATCCCACAATTTCAAAACCATCTTAAAAAATCCTTGCAAGGATTAACGCTCGAAAAAGTGCAGCTCGTGATCCTTGAAAAACAAGTCACTTCCAACACCCTGCCCTTTTTAGTACAACTCAAATTAAAAGTGACGCCAGAACATGCTCTCTGGCCTCTGGTCAGACGGGACTTTATGATTCACGTTCAGCTTCGTCTCGAGGCCCAATTGGGACCTGAGGGTAAAGCCCTACAGTTTGATTTGCAAAAAATTGAACCTCAAGCTTTACACTTTGCAGAAAATGATTTTCGATTTCCTTTACGGCTGCTGGCAGGCCTCACTCCAGAATTCATTAAACAAAGACTTCACAAATCTTTGGTGAACTTAGTCCATCACCAAGTGAAAATCCATTTGCCTTCAATTGAATTTGACTCTTGGCTGCCCTTTCCAGCCCTTGAGTTGGTGGCCCTGGGATCTGATCCTGTACAAAGACATCCCTATTTGGCTTTTCGACTGAAAACAAACAGTGTAGATTAATTTTTATGGAAGATTTTTTAAGAGCTGGTCTTTTTGTGATGGTGGCTGTTCATTTGGTGGCGGCCTTTGCCTTGATAAAAAAAAGAAATGATTGGGCGGATGTCCTATGGGGGCCCGGCCAATTGATAGCTGCTCTTGGAGCCTTGAGTTGGCCTTTGGGACCCAATCAGAAATTAGCTCTGCTGTGTTTATTTTTTTGGGCTTTTCGACTTTTTTTATACTTAGGTTTAAGAACTCTTTCGCACTCCACGGAAGATCGTCGCTACTTAGACATGCGCCAAAACTGGAAGGGCAGTGAAAATCTTCAATCCTATTTAAAAGTTTTTATTTTGCAGGGAGTGTTGATGTTGATCAATGCCAGCCCTGTGATTTGGATTGTCAGTCAACCCAGCCAAAGCCTGAGCCTTTTCGAAGTTTTGGGAGCTTCAATTTGGTTGCTGGGTTTTATTTTTGAATCTGTGGCTGATGGACAATTGAAAAAATTTAAATCTCAACCTCAAAATTCAGGTTTGATAATGACTCATGGATTGTGGAAGTACTCAAGGCACCCCAACTACTTTGGAGAGATCACCCAGTGGTGGGGCTTGTATTTGATGGCTCTGGCCGTGCCCCAGGGATATTGGACTTTTCTGGGACCTCTGATGATCACTTTTTTCTTAATTAAAATTTCAGGGATTCCACTGTTAGAAAAAGCCTTGCGGGGCCGCCCCGGTTACGCCGAATATGCAGCCCGAACTTCACGGCTTATTCCGCTTCCGCCGAAGACATCAGCCAATTCTTAATGTAGAGCTGCACGGAATGCTCAGCTAAGAAATGATACCCTTGCTTTGAAAGATGAAAAGCATCCACCACTCCGATAAATTCACCGTCAGTGAAAACTTGCATGGCCGGAACATCACTTTGAAACTTAAGGTCACCACCCCAGGAGTTAAAATTCACACCCGGTTTGGAAATCTCTGAGGGGGGACGAGTCGTTTTGGGCGGAAGATTCATTTCTTTATTTCCATAATGATAATGCATCAGACCCAAATGGTGAATGTACTGAGTTTGTTTCAATTGATTAAGGGCAAAAAAACTTTCACTCATTTTGACCAAGGCTGAATTCAATTCAAAGGGTGATGGCAGCCCCATTTCTTCAAACATTTGACGATAAATCAAAATGGGGTGATCCGCAGTGAAGCGTGGAAAGTCATAGCCCGTCACTAGGATTTTAACGTCTGGTCTTTCTGCATGATATAGAGCCACGAGATCCGCCACATTTTGCCGAGTTCGCTCGATCACTTGCACTGTTTGGGATTCTGATAAATTTTTATTCCAATAATTGATCACATCATTTCCACCCAGACTGAGATACAAAACTTTTACGGTGGGGTCCTTCAAGGCGAGAAGAACATTTTGATGATATCGACTTTGTTTCCAACTTTCAGCACGGGCTCCGGCGTCGCTGGTGGTCACACAGGCCGCATTGGCTTTTGCATTTTTTAATCCCGCCTTAGAAAGAGCGTGATCTAGACTTTTATGAACACAAGTAAAAAGCGCCCAACTGTCACCGGCAACTATGACAGTTTGCTGATTCCATTTACACGAAGTTAAGCCCAGGGTTAACGCAAGTAGAAATATAGATTTGAGTTGATTCAAGTGGTCCTCCTGCCACCAACCCTTCGGTTGGGCCAAGCTGGACTTCAAGTCCAGCTTGTGAGAACCTGCCCTTTCAAGGAATTCTTATGTCACACTATTTTCGTCTGCTTTGGGTCAACTCGATATTAGCCCTGATGATCAACCTGTTGTATTTGCGCACTCCGCACATGGCCCCGGTCACTGTTGGGGGATGGATTTTTACTCTTGTTTATCTTTGGAGTCACACGGCCCTTTTATCTTTACTTATCACTTGGCCACTCGGCATCGGTATGAAAATTTTTAAAAATTCAAAGTTGATGCTGAGCTTAACCTTGGGGGTCTTTTCATTTCTACAAGTTATTTTATTCATCGACACTTTTGTTTATCAACAGTACCGATTTCATATTAATTTATTTGTTCTCGAGCTTCTTTTTAAAGGTCAAGGCCAAGTCATTTCTTTTCCCTGGTACTTATGGGCGGGTGTCTTTGCAGTTGTTATTTTTATTTATTTTCTGCAATGGGTTCTTGATAAAAAACTTTTTCCCCGTCCTGCCAAAAGAAAATCAATCTCTATAACTTTGCTCACTCTGTTTATAGGAATGTTCACTTCTCATTTTATCCATATGCTCAACCATGCCTCCCATGATGCAGAAATCACCCGTTTGGGGCGACTGCCGGCCTTTGCGGCGCCTTGGATTGACCCCAAGTTGGCAGCTCAATTGGGTGTGGAAGTTAAAAAAACAGACTCAAAAGTCACTTGGGAGCTCAATCAGAGCACTTCTGATTTAAATTACCCTTTGAGTTCCCTTAATTGCTCTTCAGCTCAAAAAAAATTAAATGTCATTTTGATTGTTTTGGATTCCACTCGTTATGATCAATTGAACCCAGATGTAATGCCTCAAGTTTCTCGACTGCTGCCAAAGTCGACGCAGTTTTTATCCCATTACAGCGGAAGTAATTCCACACGGGGTGGTATTTTCAGTCTATTTTACGGGCTTCCACCCTTGTACTTTGAAAAATTTCGCGAGGCCAAGCAGGGACCGGTTCTGCTCGATCAATTTTTAAAAAACAATTACAACATGGGTATATTTGCCAGTGCTCCTTTGACCATGCCCGAATTTGATCAGACGGTGTTTCAAGCAGTGCCCCAACTGAGAGTCAAATCGAAAGGCAAAACTGTTGTCGAACGGGATCAAGAAATCACGGACTTAGGAATTGATTTTTTAAAGAAACAAAATCCTGAAGATCCCTACTTTATGTTTCTTTTCTATGACGCTCCCCACGAATACGCTTTGCATCCGGATTACATCAAATTCAAACCCTACTGGAAAAACATCAATTATTTCGCTCTCTCCAACAACATGGATCCCACCGAGTTTTTAAATTTGCATAAAAACAGTGTACATTACGTAGACGGCTTGATCGGTCAGGTCCTAGATGCAGTGGAAAGTAAAAACCAACTGCAAAACACAGTGATCATTTTCACCAGCGATCATGGTCAAGAGTTCAATGATAATAAAAATAATTTCTGGGGCCATAATTCAAATTTCACAGATGCCCAGACCCGTGTGCCCTTTTTTATTTATTGGCCTGAAAGAAAGCCTCAAATCATCAACCATTGGACCAGTCATTACGATGTGCCCTCCACGGTTTTGGAGGAGCTTTTTAATTGCACCACATCCAGTCAAGATTATAGCAGTGGTCACAATTTATTTAAACACCCAGGTGCTGATTGGTTGCTCCATGGAACATACGGAGACTTTGCCATTCGCCTAAAAGACCACTTAGTGGTCATTTCTCTTAGCGGCAATTATCAGATTTTAGACCATCAGTACTTTGAAAAAAAAGAAGCCAATTCAGACCCTCAAATTTATCAAAAAGCACTTCATGAAATGCGGAGATTTTACAAATGAGATTATTTTCTGCAGTTGTCTTGTTACTCGCTCTTTTCATAGCAGGATGCACTTCGCCTCGTCACCAGGGACCAATCACTGATCATTTTGACGGCGAAAAATTTGTGAATCCTCATGGTGAAAAACCAAAGGGAATTCTGACCGTTCTTAAATGGCAGCTCACAACAACCAAGGCCAAGTGGCCTGATTTTGTTGATGACCCAAAGGCCACTCCTATTCCCACTGAATTAAAGCCTGATCAAGTTCAGCTCACCTTTCTCAACCATGCTTCCGTCTACATCCAAACTCAGAAATTAAAAATTATCACCGACCCCATCTGGTCCGAACGATCCAGTCCTTTTTCCTGGGCGGGCCCAAAACGAGCTCGCAGGCCTAGCCACAGCCCGGAGGATCTGCCTGGTGTGGATATTGTGATGGTTTCCCACAATCATTACGATCATTTCGATGAGGCCTCTCTGGTGACTTTGAAAAATAAATTCAATCCTCTATTTTTAGTCCCATTGGGAGATGGACGCTTACTGGAAAAATTAGGAATCACAAATTTTAAGGAATTGGACTGGAACGATATTTACTTTCATGAGCCCAGCCAAAGCCACATTCATTTTGTTCGCTGTAACCATTGGTCAGCTCGGGGAATGTTTGACCGGAACTACAGTTTGTGGGGCGCCTATGTGATCAAAACACTGGGCAAAAAAATCTATTTTGCAGGTGACACTGGCTATGGAAACCACTTCAAAGAGGTATTAAATACCTTTGGAGAAATGGACATCAGTTTGCTTCCCATTGGGGCCTATGAACCTCGCTGGATGATGCAGGATCAACACATGAATCCAGCCGAAGCGGTGCAAGCCCACTTGGATTTAAAATCAAAAAATAGCTATGGAATTCATTTTAGAACTTTTCAACTGACCAACGAAGGCATTGAAGACCCCGTGGTTGACTTGGAAAAGGCCAAAAAGGAATTCAAAGTTGAGAATTTTATGGCCCCCCAATTTGGAGTGCATTTTATTTTCTAAAAACTGGGCCCAGTTTTATTGGCTAAATATCAACTTGATATTGAATCAATAAATCTCCTGAAGACACTTCATCAGGAACCGGAGGAAGCTCTGCGCTTTCATTCAGAGTTTGCTCAATCACTTCAGAAACTTCAGCAGAAAAACCACTGACTTTGATGTTTTCCATCATGCCACTTTTCTTTAAGCTAAATAATATAAAATAACTTTCTGTTGATTGTGAATGATGCTGAATATTTTGTTTTTTCTTTTTTAAAATCTGCCATAGTTTTTTAAAATAGGGATGGGTCACAGATCCTTGCAAAACAACCCTTTGCGGTGAAGCTTCAGATTCTGTTTGTTTTTCTTCATGAGTGGCGAGTGGATCTGAATGAGCTTGTCGAATGAAATCAGATTTGTTTATTTTTTTTGAAGGCTGGCGGGATTGTTTTTCCATCGGCTGTTGAAATTCAAAACTGATGGTCTGCTCATCATCTGAGGGGGCCCCAGTATCTAGAAAATACATCGAAGTGGAAACTGAGGCATGTAACAATGAAGAAAAGATTATAAATTTGTACATATTAATAAACCTAGGCCTAATAAACCAACGTCAGACCACCATAAATGGACCGAGGCTGACCGGGCTCTAGGCCATTAGATCTGATTCTAGAAAAATATTTTTGATCTAAAAGATTCTGCACTCCCCATTTAAAAATTGTCTTTTCGGATTCCAAAATTTTAGGAAGTCTTTGTTCTCCTGAAATATCAACCAAGTTGTAGCTAGGAATTTTAAAATTGGCTGAATTGGCATCGTCTGCGTAGTGCTCATCCAACCATTGGTTTTGAATTTGCACTTGAGAATCACGACTATAAGAATACACCACACCCAGCCTGAGCATTTGATCTGGTGAGTACTGGGTTTCTCGACCGGATAAAGAGCCGCGAGTGATTTCAGCATTAAGTAAAGACAACCCCGATGAAACCTTAATCTTTGAATTCATTTGGTGTTGAAGACTTAAATCCAAACCTACACTGCGAGAGGCTCCAATATTTTTAAATTCATTGCCCACTCGACCAAATTGATTTGAAAAACTCACATCAAAGGCGCTGATCTCGAAGGCTGTGGAGTCTTGATTCAATCGAATCCCCACTTCTCGCGACCAAGTTCGAGCCTCTTGAATGTCTTCACTGATCAAATCCCCCGTGCCCAAGGGCACACTGTCTTGAAAACTGGCGGGTTTGTAACCCTCTGAAAGGTTTAAAAAACTTTTCCAATTTTCGTTCCACTCGTACTCAGCACCAAAACCCAAAAGAGTCACTTCCGTGGAGTTTTGAGTGTTTCTTAATGGCACGGAACTTCCCACATTTAATTTTTCATTGATGTTTTGCCTGATCTCTTCAATTCGGAATCCTGGGGTGAGCACCCAAGCTCCCCGTCTAAAAGCATTTTCCACAATCAGTGCTGTGCTTTGAGTTTCACGCTGAATATCACGGGTCAAGGTGCCTTCTGTGACTTGAGGGCTCGATCCATTGATTTGTGTGAAAGGCGACTGAGTCCATGTTGTTGTCATTGCCAAAGTCAGGTTTTGTTCCCAGTCTTGGATCCAGTATTTTTTCTCAGCTCGGACATCTGATCCTAGCATACTAAATTTTTGCGATTGAATTCGATTTTCAGAGCCTTGAGCCACTCCCCCAAAAGCGGGAACTCCGCCTAAGGTTTGTCGATAACTGGTGCGATCCATTTGTGTGGTCCACAGTTGAGCATGTGTGCTCCAGTTGTTTTGCCAATCTTGTTGCCAACCGAGGGTCACCTGACTTCTCTCAATTTCAAGTCGGTCGTTATTCAAAGTCGTCTTTGAGTAATCATCGGTACGATTGATTCCACCGGGTTCTCCGAAGTTTCCATCAAAGTAATCAATGTCGAGAGTGATTTTTCTTTGATCGTTGATTTCCCAGGCAAAATTTCCTCGGGGGTTGAGAACTTGAGAGTCACTGTTTGCGTCTCGAAAGCCTTCAGCTCCCCGAGCATGCAATGAAATTAAATGCGCAAATCCATTCTTGGATTGGGTGCTTTCTGTGTAGGAACTGTATCGACCAAAACTTCCCCCGATATTGGTGGTTTCAATTTTTAATTTTTGCCAATCTTCGGGAGCTGTTTTCAGTCGTAAGTCCAAGGCTCCGCCGGGCTGGGGGCCAAAAAGAAGACCCGCTCCGCCGCGATAAAAGCTCAAGCTTTCAAGGGCTTCGGTGGGAGGTGCATAATAAGCAGCAGGATAACCGTAGGGATCGGCCGCTGCGGGAAGGCCATTTCTCAGCAAAAGAACATTGAAACTTTCATGGGGATCACCCAGCCCTCGAGTGGTGATGCTCAAAAAAGATTCGTTATTAACTTCAGACGTGATCACGCCGGGCACTTCATTTAAAATCTGGCGAAAATTATTATTGGGGATGGTGGGGATCATCTCCGCTTTGACTTGATCCACTTTTTTTCCTGAAATTATTTTTTTATCCACCACATCGCCCTGGGGTCGAGTGTTGAGTTTTGAATTGAGCTGCATTTTGGGAAGTTCCACTTTGGACACTCCGGGTTCCTGTGCGACAGCTGTCACCGTGAAAAATAATAAAAACCATTTTAGGAAAATTGGCATGCGAACCTCATCAACTGATTTGAGGTGTACTTGAGTTTTTTTAAATTGATGACAAAAGAAAGTAAAAAACCCTCAATTGAAACTCAACTGAGGGTTAATTGAAAACCACTTGAGAAAACACTCAAGAACTGTCGCTTCGCTTGATTTGTAAAACTTTGTTTCTTTAGCGAGGAAGCAGCGTAGATCTTTTGGCCTGATACCTATTGTTGATCATTTTCCAGATATTACCGTGGGCTCCGCTGACTCCACCGGCCACTCCGCGAGTTTTATGAGCTGTGGTTGGCATAAACTGCCTTAGATCCGGTTGCTGTTGGACCGCGGCCTGGGCCGGACCAAAACCACCGCCAGCACCTCCGCCACGTGAGCCTCCGCTTCCACCGAACACTCCTCCACCGCGACCACCGAAAAAGCCAGATAAAATATTTCCAATTTTACTCATCACTCCGCCCTGATTTCGACGGTTACCTGCTGGTCCACCAGCCGCACCACCGCGAGATCCCGGAGCTCCTCCGCCTTTGGATCCGCCGATGTCTCCACCGCCAGCTCCACCCGCCATTCTCTGACCGGATTTGGGTTGCTCTTCCTCTTCTAGATCCAGAGAAAATCCACCACGGCCTGAAGTGCCATCGCTGGAGGCTCCGCCTCCACCCACTCCTGCATGGTTCATGGAACCTGATGCTGCGCCATTGAGGTTATTCAAAATCTCATCGGCCGTTTTTCCCTGGTAGGGATTATTTGTCATATTATCGAAGGGATTGGTTGTTCCAAAGGCCGCAGTACAAGCATTCACTGCTTGCATGATCTGTCCTGTGGCTGCAGCTGCTTGCTGTTCTGCTTCGGCCGCTTTGGTGCCTTTTTGTTTACAACTCGCCATGGTGGCTTTCGCTTGATCGACATCTGAAGTCGGTGATTTTACTTCTTTACAAGCAGCTTCACATTCAACTGTAGCTGTGTTGCACATGGTTTTAAAAACAGCTAGCGAAGAACTTGTTCCCACATTCGTTGCGGCCAAAGTTTGACAAGCATCCGGGTTCATCTGCTGCATGATGGGACCCACACCTTGGGAAACCATCTGGATATTTTTCATCCAAGACTGCGCTTCCGTGTTGCAATCGTTAGTAACTTTTTGACCCGCAGCTAAACAGTATTCTATTTTTTGATCTTCTTGATCGGGGGGCGTTTCAGGTTGATAAGGTCCATCTTTCTCATCAGCAGAACCACCACCACCCTCACGACCTGTTTGTTCAGTGAATTTACTGCAGTCGAGCTGACCAGCTTCACTGATGCTTGAATTATTATGGGCGATACACTCATCACGGGTCATAGGGTTGGTTCCCCGCCCAGCTATGGCTTCACCCGTCATGTGGGATCGTTTTCCAGGAAACTGCATGGCATAACAAGCTTCGCTGTCCGCTCCACTAGCTCTGGACAAACAAGATTGCAGGCTAGTGAATTCATGATCTTCTAACATGCTGGGATCAAAGCCTGAGTTGTGACCTATGGAATTTGAAACATTGTGGGCTTTGGTTAAACAATCAGAGGATTTTTTTTCCTGCGTGTGGGGGGAGCCCCAAGAGTTTTGCATACATTGGGTGTAAGCACGCTCTCCAATGGGATCCAAATTGTCAATTTGCGAACTAATACTAGCTGATCCGCCGTTCAGTCCTGCAGGTCCACGATTTCCTAAATTAATTGGTTGTGGTGCGGTGATCATCACAGGCTGAGCCGGAAGACTGTCATTATCAAACTGGGCAAAACCAGATGATGAAGCAATTAATACCAAAAATGCCAAGGCTTTATAAATAGTTTTCATTCATTCCCCGCTACTCATATTATCGGTGAATTTTAAGGGTCCTGTTAATTTTTGAATAAAAAGTCTCAATTTGGAACTCCAATTGGACAAGACTTTAGTGCTGATTTATTTTTAATTTTCTACAATTCAAATTGAGAATTGACGACAATATCAATATGAGAAGCATCATTCTTTTCTCTTTATTTATTTCTCTTTATTCAAATGCCACTTCTGAAATAATTAATAAAGAATTCAAATTCACCCACGCAGATAACTGCAAAGAAAAACGTCTGGATCTGCCACCCGGTGTGATGTCACGTATTCCCATTCAAGATCAAAACACATCCAATTTTTGCTGGTCCTACGCCGGCACCCAAATGATCGATGCCTGGCGAGCCAAGTACAGGCCCCCCACCCCGCCATGGACTTCACCCACCGCCCATGCCTTCAGGTATTTAAGTGAAAAAGGCATCACTGATCCCAATAGAAATTTATCAGGGGTTAATTTTTTGGACAGAGCTGTCCGCTACCCCAGTTGCTCACAGTCGGTGGTGCATGATCGGATCAGCGGGCAAAATCACCGGGTTTTTTTTAATAAAATGCAGGAGCTTCATAAAATGGCCAGGTCAGGGGAAGCCACTGAAGCTACCCTTGAAAATAAATTACAGGCCTGTTTAAGCCAAGCAGGTATAAACAACAAAATTCGGTGGAATCAAATCAGTCAGTATGTGCAAAGCACAGAATGGACAGGTTTTGCCAATCAAGTGATTGGTGAAATTTGTAAAGATCATACTAGAAATGCAGAAAATATACCTCGTCCTGAGGTAATAGCAGCTTACCATAAAAAGTTTGCTAACGGGCTAGAAGGGATGCAGGCCATACAAAAAATGATTCGAGAAAAGCTGGATGGCGAAGATCCTCTACCTGTAGGAATAAGATTTTGTCCTGAGGCTTTAAAACAATTTTTGCCAGCCACTTTGCAAATGGATGGTGAGCTCAATGAAAGTCGGTGCAAATCTAAAACTGGTGTTCTTAAAAATCAGCACTTTGCCGTGATTGTGGGAAGACGACCTGTCATGGTGAAAACTTCAGATGGTCGGGAAAAGTTAATTTGCCAGTACTTGATCAGGGACTCCTACGGAACCGATTGTGCTGAATACCCTGACAGCACCGTCTTTACTCCCAAGGATAGATGTGTAAAAGGTCAAGTGTGGGTGGATGAAAAACATTTACTTGTAAATACAAATGAAGCTTACGCCATTCCTGACCGTGCTAATTAACGAGGTTTGAAAATGCTTAAAATATTTTATATTGTTTTACTTTTTGGATTAATAGTTCGAGCTGAAGAGGCTTTTACAATTCAAGGAAAAAAAATCCGATTCTTTGAAGAATCACAACTGCGTGTAACTTCATCCACAGCTTGTGTACTATCCAAAGAGAAAAAGCATTGCTCCAATTTTAAGTTTTTAAATACGATATCCGTTAAAAAATTAGGAAGAATACCTGCGGGAAACCCTAACACAGGGGCTCTTATTTGTGAAGATCAATTGGATGGAAAATCCATTGTGGGTCAGGACTCTTCAGGCAATGAAAGATCTTTTTGTCATTTGGTCCAAAAAAATCTTTATATTAGCAATGGAAGTTTGACTTATTGGGGCAATAAAAACGATGGCTACTATGACAAACCTGAGACCTTTGACCCCGGAAACTGATCTTAACCCCCTCCCAATTGACCCCCGCTCGTAAAAATGGTCTAACTAAGGCTAGTTCGAGGTGTCAGTATGGGCGTATTTTGGGGTATGATTATAATTCTTCTTTTCACCGCAGGTTCTCTTTATTACGCGTATAAAATTCGCGGCCAAGTTCGCTGGGAAAGCTTCTCTGAGTACCTGCGTAAAGGCTGGCCCATTTTTACTCCACTGAACAGTTTGTTGTATTTATTTTCTCAAAAAAGGGCCTTGCACCCCATTTGTAACTTGAATGAATTTCCCGAGCTCAAAGTGATCGAGGACAACTGGGAAACCATACGGGCTGAAGCGAAGAATTTATTGGATAATAAGTACTTTGAAAAAACCACGGCCGAAGGCTCCGCCGCTTCCTATGACATTGGCTTTCGTACTTTTTTTAAATATGGCTGGAGCAAATTTTATCTCACCTGGTACGGCAATGAAATTAAATCCGCCAATGAACTTTGCCCACAAACAGTGGCTTTGTTATCCAAAGTCCCATGTGTCAATGGAGCCATGTTTTCCTATCTTCCCGCAGGCTCACAGTTAACTCGTCATTTGGATCCGCTGGCTTGCTCACTTCGCTATCACTTGGGTTTGGTCACTCCTAACTCAGACAATTGTTTTATCAATGTGGACAACGAAACCCATTCCTGGAGAGACGGAAAAGGTCTTTTGTTTGATGAAACCTACCTTCACTTTGTTAAAAACAACACGGATCAAGGCCGTTTGATTTTGATGTGCGATGTGGATCGACCCATGAACTTTTTAGGAGCTTTTATTAATTTTTGTTACAAAGGGCTTGCACGCTTGACGGCAGTTCCCAATCTCGAAGGTGACAAACAAGGTCTGGCCAATCGTATTTTTTCTACTTTGTCTCCGCTGCTGGCTAAATCCAAGCAGTTGAAAACCACCAATCGCCCGCTTTATTTATTAGTCAAATACTCTGTGAACACCTGCTTGCTCCTTGTGGTCTTGGGCGTTCTTTTCCTTTTCTTAAAAGGGCTATCGAGTATCACCAGCGTTTAATCAAGGGAGTCGTTTTTGAAATTAGAATGGTTAAGCTTTATCTTTTTTTGTTTAGCATCCTTGGTGCATTTGATTTCATTTTTTATGCATGCTCACTTCCATCACACCCCTTGGGCTCAAAAAGTTTTAAAAATTGCAGGTCACGAAGTAGGTCCCTTACGTCCTTGGTTGCTGATCATGGGTTACTCTGATCTATTTTTGTGTCTCGGTGTCGCTTGGGGGCTTTATTATGTATTAAGTCTGCAGATCATGCTGGCCGGTGTTCTGACGGGCTATGCCGCCTTTTTTATGTTGGCTTTGGGCCTACTTCGAGCATGGCTTTTCCCACAACGAAGGCGTTTGGCCGTGGCTTACTGGCTGCCTCCGCTGTTAGGGCTGGTTTTGGTTTTCTTTCACGTAAAGCAGTATGTTTAATCGCAGTTTAGCGTGATCGGTTGTTGTCTTCATCACCGAGCACATTAATCAGTACATCTCTAAATCCCCTCTTATGGGCTTCGAATTCCAAATCATTGATCATAGTATGATAAGTGGATCTGGATTGCCACGCCAGCAGATGTTTAGCCATGACCTGGGCATTGATGGCATTTAATGCAAAATAGGAAGGCAGTCCGTTGGACACAATATCTAAATTTTTAGTTCCGTTAGGATCTTGCAAAGACTTTTTGAGATCAAAAAAGGGAACTGTGTAATAGGAGTAACTGTTACAACCAGCCCAGTAAACCAATTGGTATTTATTTGTTATGGAATATCTCTGGGGTTCTGTTCTGAGCTTTCTGATTAAGTGATCAGAATCAAAACCCAAACCCACTCGTGAGTGTCCAAACCAACCAAAAAAGCTTTCGTGATCTCGAGCAAAACTTTTTGAAAAAATATCCATTTGATCCACATCACCAGCCATCACCACATTCAGTTGAATGCGGACATTGCCTCGTTGACTGATAAATCGATGTCCCATGATTTTGCCATCCAAGGGAGGACGCGCCCCATACTCACGCTGAAAAATAGGTTGCTCTTGAAATACATTTCCAGTTTTTTCCCGCATAAAACGTAAAAACTTTTGGTATTCATAGGCTCCAGAATCTCGGTCCATGTCGGGATTTGTTTGCTGAGGTGTTTCTACATATCCAAATGCAAAAGTGAGAGTGTAAACACCTTCACTTTGCGACACTCGACGAAACATTCGATCGTATTCAGGAGCTGTATTTTTTTGCATTTCTGTCTGATTTAACAAATCCACTTTTACGATTTGATAATGTTGATTTTCTTTGTGATCACAACCCGCACGGGTGGGATCCCAGTAATACCAAAGCATAGACAGCTGAGGATCTCCATGACTGGAGTCCGAACAATGGATCCACTGGGGTGTATTGAGTAAAGTGGAAGTGAAAGGCACAGGTATCAATTGAGAACTTTGTAAAAATCGAGGTCCAATGAGCCAAGTGGCCTTGTAAACATAGGGAACATAAATTTGACCTTGCTGAGTCACCGGGGCCTGCCAATTGACGTTCACTTGGAGTCCCCTTTGCACTCCCCCCAGAGCTCGATGGGTCATGGGCCCAAAAATGTATCTTAATGTGGAATGAATTTTTGTATTCACAAAGTACTGTTTTTGCTCAGGACTTAAAGCTGCCACTTCGTTCAGATTTTTAAAAGGTGTTAAATGGAGAGCCTGAAATTGAACTGTGTATTCTTTGGCATAGGTCGAATAGAAGAGGGGCACATTGCGATCTAAATACTGTGCAAAAAGCGGTGTTCCCAAAAAGCTGATTAAAATTATTATTTGTTTAAACAAAAGACCTCCCACAATTATCCGATTCGTGGGGCAATTTGCTCTTGCAAAACTAAACAAGCAAGGACTAGGAAAATATTTTTACAAATTGAGACAACTTTTCCCTTAAAAGTTGAAGCGATTATAAGGAAGGCTTTGTGGCCTGCCAACTCAGTTGCCGTAGGGATTCACAATTGGATGAGCGCAAAGAACGACCTTGAGGCTCCAACTGGAGTAGCATTGGAACGGAGACTCCGGATCTCTGATAGCCGGCCACCACATCTGTGCTCCAATTGGCCACAGGCACTCCACGCGACTCAAATAAATAGCGAGTGAGAAGATGGGATTGAGCCCCACGCAAAGTGTGGTCCAAAGCGTACTTTCGTAAAATTACTGATCTCAGGCCTTGCAAGTGAGAAGGAAGCAAGACTTGCGGTGAATCCAAAAAACCAGGCCGAAATTCAAAGGGCATTCTTTCAATGGAATTGAGAGAGTTGGACTTTTCTATATAATTTTGCATTTCAGTTTTACGAATAAAAAAGGCTTCTCGAGCCACTTGATCCATGATTTCTGAGCTTTGCAAATCTCGAATTTTTGGAAAAATAGATCCCACCTGTTGCATGGATATTAAATACTGCGGGTGAATCCACTCAGGACAGCTGGTGTTGGGCGCCTGACCTGTCCTGGATCTTTGAATTTGTACCCACTGACAGTCCAACTGCTGCAATTGATCGGGACACATTTGTGAACCAAAAACAGCGTATTTGATTTTGTTGTAGTCTTTACTTTTGACTATCTCAGGAAGAACTTTTTTTTGATTGAGTTCCTGAATGGAAAAATCGAGCATATTTTGATAATTTGCTCCTGGAACATTTGCGTCTATGCACTTAAACCTGGAGTTGCTTTTCAGAGCTCTGATGGACTCGGATTCTAATCTTTCGATGTACTGCCGAAACCAAGGAGCCGTGGGATGTCCTTCTAGATTTGGTAATAAATCCAGGCCCGACACAAAGCGGGGCCAAAATCGAGGACCATCAAAAATAAGATGGGGGCCAGTTTCTGAGTTTCCATGACATCCCGTGCACATGCGAGGATTCACTGGTCCCATGGAAGGTTTTCCCGTTTTAAAATCAATCACAAAAAACTTGTTTTGACCTGTGGGTAAATCTGTCAATGCCATTTCAATCACTTGGGTTTGTCTTAATGAAGAATGTCCACCATTGATAGAAAAGTAGGCTGTGGGAAGTTGGGTGATACCCTCACGATTAAAATCAAGATTTGTTAAAATGGCTCGTGGACTTTGTGGAATGGAGTCTTGAGCCGCGATACTGGAATGAGCAAGAACATAACTTCGATGAAAAATAGAGGGTAAACAGCACACAAAGTCTTCCAAACTGATTTGCGTTTGAGCCGCTCGCTGGACGTAACTTCGGATACCTTCTTCCGTGAGACTTTGGGAACTCAGGGGCTCCAGCGGGCAATTGGCTTGCGCTGTTAAGGACAAAAAAAACAGAAAAAATACAAATCGAAAACCCATCTTCATAAAACAAGCTATCTCAAATTGAACCCGGCCTCGTCAAAGGAACTCAAAATCTGGCTTGTTGTTGAGAAAAAAAGTCTCAATTTTTGTTTAGTAAAATTCGTTAAGGCACGTAGCCCACAGATTGAGAGAAAGTGGAATAAAGTCCTGATTCAAGTAAAAAATCCTGCAGAACCTGTGTTTCATTTTCACCACGAGCCCATCGGCGAAGAGCCCTTAATTGTTGATTTCTAATTTTGATTTGTTCTTGCGGTTTATCAAAATACAAAGGATCCAGGGACCAATCATGAAGCAGGTACATTAAGCGCCCCCTGGAATTAAAAGACTTTTGAACTTCTTGTGTATTAATACCCAGAAGAATTTTTTGAAAACTAAAGGGCAAATTTTTAAAAATTTCTGCTAACCTGTGGTGAGGATTGAGAGCCTGATTGACAGAGCCCTCATTGTGCAATGGAAATGGCTCAGAATCACTGCCGAGAGACTCAGCGAGATCTGGATCGACTTCTTCATTCTCCAATTTCTTAATTTTTTGACCCCACAGCTTGAAGACCTGATCCTCAATTCCAAACTGTCGATCATTGACTCTGTTGGGTAGCTCGTTCAAAAACTGAAGCAACTGCAGCGGTAAGTCGCTTCCATCTAAAAATCGCAGCTCAAATCCAAAAAGATTGGGTTGATCATATTTGTGATGACTAAAAAAACCCACCCAGGCAATTTTGGCTCGAGTTTTTAAGCGATCAGCCACCTGTCTTCCCTTTTGTCCTTCCAACAAACCCACAGCCATCAAGTAACTGAGCACATAGGCATGTCCGTTTTTTGAAAGAGGACCAAAATTCGTGTAAAAACTGCCTTCGAATTCAGCGTAATTATTTATCAAACTTCTTCCATTTTCAAAAACATCCCGCATTTCCATGGCCAAATTGAGCCGTCTCCAATAATCATATAATTTCCAAGAATGCTCCAGGGGATCATCCCCCAACCATTTTTTGGGAAGTGGAAAAACAACATGCATGTGCATAGGGCCGGGCAAATATCCCAGAGCTTTTTGAAACTGCGCGGCTTGTTTAGCAAGATGCCCTGGCCATTTTTTAGCTCGCATGTGCAGCTCAATCATATTGGCATCCCTGGAGCTGGCCATGTTCCCCAACTCCACAGTTGGCAACAAATCGTATTTTTCTTGAAACTGTTTTTTAATCAGAATTCCGTGAATTCGCCTTCCCCCATCCACGGAATCTCCGAACTCTAACCTTTGAGAAACAATACCTTTTTTTAGAGCTAATAATTTTAAAGCTCGCGGTAGTTCTTCAAAGGAATAAGTCAAGGGTGCATCTTTAAATTTTTCTTTTTTGATCCAACTGACGAGCTCTTCAGGAAGATGTCTATCTCTTAGAAACAATCCGGTCAGAGTTCCTGTTTCAGTTGTTATGTAGTCCACAATTTTTTCATTAAGTCCCATTTCAATTTCAACTGAGCTGTCCTGCTCAGGTACTGCTTTTGAAACACTTGTTGAACAATTTATGGCAGCTCCTTGTGCAACAAGCGAGAAACCGCTGAAAAAAAACAGTAAAAATATCAAAATGAAACGCATTTTTGAAAACTCAGCCATCTGTTGTTATTCATTGCAAGACCTTCGCCTTTTTTTAAAATCCATGTGGTGTGAATATTTTCATTTAAATAAGAGTATTTTTTTGGTGTCATCGTGAACTCTATTGAATATACCATTCAGCATGTGTGCCCAATTTGATCTGAAAGTTTTAGCCTGTGATCTCAAATCCAAATACGGAATTACATTACCTGAAGATTTTATTTTTAATAAAAGAGTGACTCCCCATTCCCAAGCCCCCGTGATCACCTCAAGCGGCTTAAAGATGATGAAGTTCAGCTTGTTGCCGTCGTGGTCCAAGGAATCCAAAGTTAAGTTTGCGACCCACAATGCGCGCATCGAAACCTTGGATGAAAAAGCCACATGGAAAATACCTTTTAAAAAATTTCACTGCCTGGTTCCATTGACTCAATTTATTGAGCCCATTTATGTACGTGAACACGCAGGATCTATGGTGAGCTTTTCAGAAAAAAATCAACAACTGCTGACGGCTGCAGGTTTGTATGACTCCTGGGTGAACAAAATAACCGGTGAAATCATTGAGTCTTTTACGATCATCACCACAGAGCCCCCCCCATTCGTAGCTGAGGTGGGACATGACCGCTGTCCTGTGTTTTTAAAAAATTCGGCCTTCCAAGAGTGGCTCCAGCCCACCAACACAGAAGCTCAATATCTCAAACAATTTCTACTTGGAAACCAAGAGGCTGTTGAGTTCACAGTAAAAAAAGATCGCGATATGCGCCCCGGTTGGGAAAAACGCAAATAGTGAGCCTTAATCTAAGACTAGGAAAAGCGTGTGCTTTCCCAGCAGACAGTCCATATTTACATATTATTTACATATTTCTTTGCCAAAGGCAAGAGACTCTTTTAATTCTGAAATTAAAGGGGTGAAAAATAATGGACCTTACAAACTCTCAAGATCCTCTTAATAAAAACTATCCAGTTTTAGGCGAAATCCAGTGTGGATTTCCCTCGCCAGCTGCTGATTACTTGGAAGATCAACTGAATCTACACGACTATTTAATCAAAAAACCTGCCGCCACGTTCTTGATGCGGGCTAAGGGTGACTCCATGGTCGGAGCTGGAATTTATCCCGATGATATTTTAATCATCGATCGCTCACTGACGGCTCGATCCGGAAATATCATCGTGGCTTCCTTAAATGGTGACTTCACGCTCAAAAGACTGATTCAAATCCACGGGACTGTGATTTTACAGCCCGAAAATCCTGTCTACAAACCTCTGACCATCACTCCAGAAATGGATTTTCAAATTTTTGGTGTGGTCACTTTCAATGTGCATCGATTATGAAAAAAACTGTTTTTGCTTTGGTGGATTGCAATTCTTTTTATTGTTCTTGTGAAAGGGTCTTTCGCCCTTACTTAAATCACCAACCTGTTATTGTCCTGAGCAACAATGACGGCTGTGCAGTCGCCAGGACCGATGAAGCCAAAGCTCTGGGTATTGAAATGGGCGCTCCCTATTTTAAGATCAAAGATCTTTGTAAGAAAAATAAAGTTCACGTGTTTTCATCCAATTACACTTTGTATGGTGACATGAGCCGCCGAGTGATGACTCTCCTGTCTGAGTTCACACCCGAAATGGAAGTTTACTCCATTGATGAGGCTTTTTTGTCTCTGACTGGTCTCAATAAAAATTTAACTGATTACGGTTTAGAAATACGAAATCAGATAAAAAAGCAAACCGGAATTCCTGTTTCCGTTGGCATTGCACCAACAAAAGTTTTAGCCAAGATGGCCAACAAACTTTGCAAAAAAGGAGCCCTCAAATCCAAAGGTGTTCTATCACTTGAAAGCCCTCAGCAAATTGAAAGATGCCTTGAAACTTTTCCTGTAGAAGACTTGTGGGGAGTGGGTCACAAGTCCGCTGAAAAATTGCGATCTCACAATATTAAAACGGCTCTTCAACTTCGAGATGCCAATGAAAATTTAATTCAGAAAATCCTCACCATCCAAGGGCGCCGAATCTTGCGTGAACTCCAAGGAGAGTCCTGTCTTGATTTAGAATTGATTGAAAAAGAAAAAAAACAAATTGTGTCTTCTCGATCTTTTGGACGCCCTATTTATAAAATTGAAGACCTACAAGAAGCTGTTGCCAATCATGTTTCAACAGCTTGTGAAAAATTACGCAGACAAAATTCCTACGCAAAAAATTTAATTGTTTTTGTTCAGACCAATCCTTTCAAAAACACGCCTCAATACTACAACAGTGGCACAGTCAATTTAATGTCAGGCACTTCTGTGACTAATAAGCTGATCAAACAGGCTTTTCGAATTTTGCAGTCTATTTACAAAGAGGGCTACGAGTACAAAAAATGCGGAGTCATGTTGGCCGATTTATTCCCCAAATCTCAATCCCAAATGGATCTCTTCGGAAATTTTGATAAATTAGATGAAGAGTTACAAATGGAGGTCTTAGATAAGATCAATTTGTACCATGGCAGTGGCACACTTAAATTTGCAGCCTGTGGTGTGAGCCAATTTTGGCGAATGCTTTCAGAAATGAAGTCTCCTTGTTACACCACTCGCTGGAGCGAACTTTTACAAGTTAAGTGAAGTAAATAATTTCAATGCCCTTAGCGATTTTCCAAAAATTAGAGCTTATGCTTTATGCAAGCCGAGTAAAATTTTTCTTTTCCTATTATTTTAAAAATTAACCGCTATAACTAAGAAAACATTTTTCAAAAGGAATTTTATGAAGTTTTTAATTTTAGTTATTTCAACTCTTTTAATCTCTTTCTCGGCCCATGCAGAACGACAAGAACTCTTGGCTTTATCCTGCACAGGCGCTAACGGGCTTGAACTGCAACTCGCACCCAATTCAAAATTAGTTAAAACTAAAATGGGTTATGCCAAAAGAAACTTTGAAACGAACCGCATCGTTTTTATTTCAGGAGCCGAGGCCAAATTAACTCGTATTACTTTAGGACGAGTGGGATCTGATAACTTTTACATCTATGATATCTATCTTTCACAAGCTCCCAAGCCTGGCCAAAAAACGACTTTGGTGGGTGTGATTGGGAAATCCGTCTATAGTACTGTGCTATCCCCCATGGGAGGTTTGGTTCCTGTACCTGTTGGATTTGTCCCCTCAACAACTGTTAACTGCAATATCCTGACAAAGTAATCTATTTTAACTCGTCTTGGGGCAGGAAATATGATTATATCTTGCCCATGACAGAGCTTATTCCCATTCAGAAAAATTCCACACCCAAAGTAAAACCCTCACCCCAGCAGTTGGGATTTGGAAAATATTTTTCTGACCACATGTACTCTGTGAAGTACCAGTCCACAAAAGGCTGGTATTCGGCTCAAATCACTCCCTACGCTCCCCTACAAATTGATCCCGGTGCCAGTGTTTTGCATTATGGACAAGCTCTGTTCGAAGGCATGAAAGCCTTTCGGCAAATCAATGGGGATTGTGTTTTATTTCGCCCGCAATTTAACTGGAAAAGACTCTGCGAAGGAGCCGATCGGCTTTGCATGCAAGCTCCCCCCATGGAGATGATGATTGAGGGTGTTCATCAACTGGTTCGACTCGAAAAAGACTGGATACCAGAAGAAAAGGGCTCTTCTCTGTACATTCGCCCGACCCTTATTGGAACAGAGTCCTTCCTCGGGGTCCGCCCCTCAGAAGAGTATTTGTTTTTTGTCATCTGTTCGCCTGTGGGTTCCTATTATACCGAAGGTTCTGCTCCCATTAAAATATGGGTCGAAGATCAATACTTAAGAGCCTCACCCGGCGGCCTAGGCGCCACAAAGGCAGGAGCTAACTACGCAGCTAGCCTTAAAGCCGCTCAGCTTGCAAAAAAGAAAGGCTACGCTCAGGTTCTTTGGCAAGATGTTAACCACCAATACATTGAAGAAGTGGGAACCATGAATGTGTTTTTCGTTATCGGGGATGAAATCATCACACCCGAACTGGATGGGTCCATTCTGCCCGGTGGAGTTCGAGACTGTGCCATGACACTTTTGAAAGATAAAGGCTACAGGGTTTCAGAAAGAAAATTAGCCAAGCAGGAAATCATCGACGCCCATCAATCGGGACAATTGAAAGAAGCCTTCGGCACAGGCACAGCGGCTGTTATCTCTCCCATCGGTGATCTCGGCTCAAACACGTTCAATATAAAAATAAATGACTCAAAAATAGGTCCTGTGGCCACATGGCTTTATGAAGAGATCACAGCTATTCAGTATGGTGAAAAACCAGATCCCTATGGATGGACCATCAAAATTTGAGCAAACAAATTTTGATCAAACAACCTAAATCCAGTCATAACCCAATTGTATTAAAATTAAATTCTCTGTGCGGGATTCGCTGTAGGATTGGATCACATTCAATGACCAGATCCACTGACCGAAAAAGTAACTGGCCCCCATTTCTGTATCACCTATGATTCGATCTCCCGCTATCAATTGTGTCTGGGTGTACCCCAAGCGTGCCTCCCAACTTTCACCCAAGTATCCAGAAATGGAAATAGTGGACCTAGCATTGGGCAATCCCGCGATAGAAAAAGCCACATTGGCAGCACGGTTATTAATGAATCGACTTTGGAAAGCCTGCTGCAGATCTTCCTTGTTTTTACTGTACTCGTAATACCAGTGACCCACTTGAAAATTATAATCCCCATGCGGGGACCAAAAAAAATTTAAATTGTATTCGTACTGAGCCAGCTTAACTTCTCGAAAAAACTTTTGACTGAGTATGGTAAATTCAAAATCCTGCTTAATCTCACTCTCTGAGAAACCGTAACTGACCCCCCATTGCTTTTCTTCGTCATAGGATCGAGAGTAGGAAACTTCTCCACCCAAATTTGTTTGCTTGTAAGAAGTTTGACTTGTTTGAGATCCACTGGCGTTTAAAGAAAGGTCAAAACCAGAGGTCAATTGAAAATCAAAACCAAGGCTCAAACTTTCCGTTAAGTACTTGTTAGTTTCTTGAGTGCTCGCACTTTCAATTTCAGAGCGACTTAAGCCACCCGAAATATTCCATCCTTGAAAAGAGTAATCCTTTTTTTCTTTTGTCAGCGAGCTCAAAGAGTAATTTTCTGTCTGGTAATTTTCACCAACTTCAAATTCAGCTCTTAAAAAGAAAGCTTGGCTTAAATCAGAAAAGAAAAAAATTAGCAAAATAAAATAAGACTTCAATTTCAAATTCATTTAATCCTTTAAATAAATTTGAAATTGAATGATTCAAATAGCAACGAGAATCTCTATTTTTTACTTCCGATAAAGACTTGATGTTTAATAATTTCTGTCTCAAAAGGACGGACTTTGGTCCGAGGCTCTAAGTAACTGCGACCCACAACGAAAAAGGGAGTTCCCGGAGGCAAACCCACTGGGTTATCAACTGTGGGTGCAGGAATTTGCAAACAAAAGCGTTTCCCTTGGCAATCATAGGAGATGACATAGGCATAAAGCTGTCTGTAGATAAGTGCACGTGGGTCCCTGAGGTCTTTGATGCCGGCATGGTACAAAGCACTTTCTGTCGTCAACTGAGGATCTGACACAGTCACAATTCCTGCTAATTTTTTTAAATCATAGACCGAGTGATTAATATAAATCGCTTTACCTGTTTTTTGATGGTTGACCCCAGCGATGATCACCATATCTTGTAAATTTTTAACACGAACTAAAGAAGTATCCTTAGAGTACAGAGCATCGTGATTGTCACCAAAGCACGAAGTACTATTTTCAATACAATCCCAACCTGTTCTATTGGTGAAGTCCACCTCCTGTGGAGTGGTTTCATATTCAGAACTGTAATTTAACCTGATGTTACTCACTAAATTATTCAGTGCGGCCTGAAGATTGGAATTTTCTTTAACACCTGAAATTTCAGACTGATATCCAATAACAGGGCTTGGATTTAAATTATTTAAATCGCTAGGTCCTACTTTTAGTACGTAAAAAGGCTTTTCTTCCTTATAGGAATCAAAGCTCGCTGGAACTGCAGGCAGTGCTGTTCGCATTAGCATATTGAATTGTTCTTTATCTGATCCGTGGCCCATTCTTAACTGGGTGAATGGCAAATTCACCGGTAATGGCAGAAAGTTGATGGTGTATTCTGGCAGACCACTTGAAATAAGAAGATCTTTGGCTGTTTCATAGGTTACCACATCAGCTGTCCACACCACAGCAGCATACCTATCAAAAACATTAACTCCTTTGGTATTTGATCCGGTTGTTCCTAATTTGAGATGATTCAGCGAATCGCTTAGACTAGCAAAAACCAATTCAGCGCTATTAGGTCGCGCTGCCAGATACTGTGCAAAAGAAAAATATCTCATCTGTGAGGGAGTCCGAAAAATCAATACCACAGCTTCTTTTTGATTCATTTGAAAGTTCATGGATGGTAACTGAGTAACAGGGTCTATAAAGGCAGGAAAACCGTAAGGAGAAGTGGGATTGTTTCCAAAACAAATGGCGTTGGGAGTTGTGAAACACTTGGTGATATCAAAATACTCCCAGAGTCCTTGCTCTTTTTTCCAATCAACTGGCAACTGATCGACAAATCGGTCGCCCATAAGTTGCACTTGCATATCCATAGCATAAGATTGAGACGTCATTATTAAAGCACTGACGATTGTTAATAAAAAGGTATTTAATTTCATAAACTTCTCCTGATGAACTGATCAACACAGAGAAGTCTTAAAGGTTACAAAAAATTGAAATTTAGATCTGCTTGAGTCCCAAATTGAGAATCATCAACTTTAGTACATCCAATTTTCAATTTGATTGGTTTCAAAATAATTGTGACCATTAATTCTGAAGTTTTTTAACCCCTTGGGAATAACGGCCACTTCAGTCCGATAATACAAGGGAAAATCAGGCAACTCAGTGTTATAAACATTCAACATTTCCTTTAAGATTTTTTTTCTTTTGGCTTGAGAATTTTCCTTGAGTAACTTTTCATTTAACTTGTCCCATTGGGGGCTGTTCCAACCTCCAAAATTAAAACCCGACCAATTGTTGGCTTCACTGGGAATG
Organism: Bdellovibrionales bacterium; assembly: GCA_046336825.1. Classification (GTDB taxonomy): domain Bacteria; phylum Bdellovibrionota; class Bdellovibrionia; order Bdellovibrionales; family Bdellovibrionaceae. The sequence continues at coordinate 25,046 of JBKDFX010000013.1, forward strand.
TTTTTTGAAGAAAGAAAGCCCATGGGAGTGGTCTCAGGAGCGACAGGCCAAGCGTGCATAATGACCCCATCAAATTGACGCTTTTTTGCCACCTCACCAAATAATACGCGGGCTGGAAAATTTTTTATTTGTACATCGACTCCGATTTTAAGCCACTCATTCACCATGTAGGCCTGAACATTTTGACGAATGGTATTTCCTGCCGTCGTCGAAAAAGTAAAGGTTAGCTTTTGGCCGTCTTTGTATCTAAACCCATCCTTATTCTTTTTCCAACCTGACTTCTCGAGCATTTCTTCAGCTTTTCTGACCGAAAAAGGATACTTCTTAATACCCTCTTGATTTTTAGGAAACCAGGGGCATACGCGTGGATGATAAAATTCAGCTGGACTTTGTTTACCTTCAAAAAAATGGCGAGTTAAATCATCCCGGTTAATAGAAAGCACCAAAGCTTGTCTGACATTTATGTCCTTTAAAATGGGAGAGTCCATGTTGAACGAAAGATGTTCAAAAATAGTTCCGTCTTTAAAAATCACTTGATGAGCGTTGTCATTTTCTGAAGACCACCTTTTCTCAAAATCTAAGGCTTGATCCAAAGTGATTCCGATGGGAGCAATCATATCTAAATTTTTACTTTTTAAATGGGCTTCAAATGTGTTGGTGTGAGGAATGACCTTAAGCACAATCTTTGAAAAGTAAGGAACTTTACCATAAAAATTGGGATTTTTTTCAAGAATCAAGTGACTGCCTGGTTTAACCTCAAGGACTTTGTAAGGCCCACTGAAGGACGCCTTTAAAACTTTTTCTAGTGAATAGATGTTTTTTGTCGAATAACCGTCTTTAACATCTAGGTTCGTGTTAAAAATCTCTTCATCCAAGTGGCGAGGAAGTGGAAAAAACTCAGGCAGTTGGTAATAGCTCCAAGAATCGTTCGCATAAATAAAATGACAACTTTTAGGAGACTTTTTATCAAATTCAATACGATCGATTTTATCGAAAATTTCCTTATTGGCGACTTGCACAAGGGGACTTTTTCCCACTTTGAGTGAGTATTCAAAATCTGCACAGGTCAAATCAACTCCGTCACTCCAACGTGCGTTTTTTTTGATATTCCAGGTCACTTTTGATTTAGAAGTTCCATTTTCATTTATTATTTTAACTTTTTTTGGAGAGGGTATTTCTTCAGCCAAAACAGGAACCCAATTGAGGTCAGCATCCATGGTCACTAACGTGCGATTCAGCATGTAATGAACATACCTGGCAGCCGCCATGGCTCCCATGTGGGGATGGAGGCTGTCGTATTCTTGACTAGTGCCAATGACAAATGTGTCTTTAAGTGGAGAATGGACTTGAGAAAAACCAATGGAGTAATTGAGCAGTAGAATCGCTACAAAATATTTCATCTTCGATATCCTTATTTTGACAAGGTAGGATTAAAAAAATCAGCTTTCGGCTTATTGATTAAAAAAGTTTTTTTTATTTATCGCCAGATTTATGCATAATTTTTTCTGTGTAAGCGAGCATAAGCGAACTCAGCAAAAAAACAACATGGATCACAACTTGCCACATCACTTGATCAGATGACTTTTCTTTTATGTTGATAAAGGATTTAAGCAGATGAATACCAGATATTCCCACCAGCGCCGTGGCGAGCTTAACTTTAAGCGTCCCGGCATCAATTTTATCTAGCCAATCTGGCTTGTCAGGATGGTCGTTTAAATTAATACGGCTAACAAAAGTAGCGTAGCCCCCTATAATGACCATAATCAACAGATTGGCCACCATTGTAATGTCCACAAGAGTCAGCACCCCTAACATGAGCATCTCCTCAGTGATGCTATTGACAGTGGTGACTAGATGCCAAAGTTCGATCACAAACTTATAGGCATACAAAATACCAGCCACAATAAGACCCGCATAAAGTGGGGCTTGAAACCAACGACTGGCAAAAATTATTTTTTCAAAATAGGATTCCATTTTTTCATTTTTCATCGTTTGTCTTTCAAAATTTTAAGTTTATTTTGATCTTTAGCAATTAAGTCGTAAATTACTTAATGTTTTCAATTATTTCAAACAGATAATCTTTAGATAAGATTGAAAAAGAACAAAAAAAGTTAACTTTTAGCATTATATTAAGGAGTGTAAGGAGAAAGCCATGCCGCTTCGCAATTCACCTAAAAACATCAAAACTCTGATTGATTTAAGTGATCTGGAGCAAATTATTGTCGACAAAAGAAACCACAAAAGAGCTGCTTCTAAAAAAAATAGACGAAATCGTCATTACGAAAAGCAACTGATAAAAAACTCTCTCAACAGCAAAACTGAAGATGAAGATTCTGATTAAGGAATCATTCTGATTAAATAAACATTAAATTGAGCAAGATTGAGTTAATCTTCACCACATGTTTCTTTCTTCCACTGCTGGATCTGTGGACTGGACAGCAGTTTTTCAACAGGAAATTCTTTATAATTTGAATCCACAGTGTAGTACAATACGTGGCCGATTTCATCTCGAACAGCCTTCCATGAATTCACATCCACGGACTCTGGACAAATAAACCACTTAGCCGCATGGGGCCCCCCTGTTTTTTTTGAAAACACATTCAAGTCAAAATGGGACTCCTGTAAAACATGTGTCACTTTCCATTGTGTTCCGTTTTCACAAGCGCACCTATAGACGCAACCAAAGCGAGCTTTGACTGCAAATCCAGATCGATAAGGTATTCCAAATCCTGGACTGTCATAATCTTTGGAGTCATAACGACAGGAACTTTGGGCCAACAAAGCCTGACTCAAAAAAAGAATAAAAACGAATAACCCAGCCCACGACATAAATACCCCCACCCACTTGACAGGCCTGAGGTATAGAACAGAAGTGCTAGTTTTTACGACTGTCAGTTTTCTAACATATATAAACTTCAAATTAGTTCAGTCAATCAACGCCAAGAGAGTAAAAATCTTTTTTACACATAGTCATCGGATCACACTTTTACAAAACTGATATGATTTTTAGCAGAGTTGATGGTATCGCACATACAAATCTTGATTATCCCATTTTGCCTTTGATATTAACTGAATTCACATAAGAGGTTAATATGAAAGTGTTTACATTCTTCTCAACTATTCTATTTACTTTGAGTGCCGCGGCGACTCGACCAGATAACACTATTTCAACTTCATTTTTAGATAAAACAGTTCAAATAGAAGGTTTTGGTAGCATTAAATATCGTGAACCTGTCGTTCAAAATGATCGATTTCCAATATTATTAGTGCATGGGATTTATGGTGGAGCCAGCCACAGAACATTCAGACAACTTTTACCACTTCTTGATCAAGCGCAGGAAAGGGTTTTTATCCTAGATCTACCCGGAGCTGGAGAAAGTGATAAACCCAAGAGACCCTATCAAGTTAAAGACTTTGATATTTTTTTAGAAAGATTCATTGATACCGTTATCAAAGACCGCACGACATTGGTTGCAGAATCTCTGCTCACAGCTTCAGCTTTACGAGTGTCTGCCCTCAGACCTGATCTTGTACGTCGGTTAGTTCTCATCAACCCATCTGGGGTTAATTCACTCAATGGTCCCCCCTCACAAAGGGAGCAAGCTCTTTATGATCGTTTATACAATAATGAAACAGCCCTGGATCAATTTTATCAAAATCTTTTAGTTGATAATTCCCTTAAGTTTTTTCTTCGTTTTGGATTTTACGACGATTCTCAAGTCAATGAAACTCTGTTGAACGATTTCCGAGCCCTTAGATCCAATATTGACCAAAAGTATCTCACTCTCAGTTTTGTTGGCGGGCAACTCTACCGATCTTTTGCTGAATCATCACAGAATGTTTTTGTTCCTACTCTCGCTATTTTCGGTAGTGAGTATGAAAACTTCGCTGACACCCGCCCGTCTAAAGCTGATGATTTCAAAAAAGTTCGACCTGACTTTGAATATCTTGAAATTGAAAACTCTGGAAGTTCCGTGCAAAGGGAGAAACCAGCTGAAACAAGCCAAGCCATTATTAACTTCTCAGTCTTGGACTAAATGAGTCACCTTTAGCTTTTAAATAAAAGTCACTGGCTTCGTTAAGCTCGTGACTTTTTGAGGTGTCTTTGGCCTCTTTTTACAATATCTTCTAAAATTTTAACACGAACATACCACTTGCTGTCTGCGGGAATAACGACCCAGGGAGAATCTTGAGTGGAGGTTTTTTTGACCATTTGTTTGAATGCCAATTGGTAAGCATCCCATTTTTTTCTGTTACGGTAGTCCTCATCTGTCATTTTCCAAGATTTAAGTGGATCTGACTCTCGCTCTCGAAAACGTTTTCCTTGTTCCTGGTGGGAAATATCCAAAAAGTATTTAAGCACAAGAATCCCATCATCAATCAACATATTTTCAAAGGATTTAATTTCCCTGTAAGCTCTTCTCCACTCACTTTCGAGAGCAATTTTTTCCACACGTTCAACTAGAACACGACCATACCAACTTCGGTCAAAAACAGAAATTTCGCCCTTCCTAGGAAGTCGAGCAAAAAACCTTTGTAAGTAATGTTGCTCCAATTCTTCCAAATTAGGCTTGCCGATTCCATGGACATGAAAAGTACGCGGATCTAAATATTGGGCCATTCTCCTGGCAAGCCCTCCTTTGCCAGCCGTATCACATCCTTCAAGAACAATAATTATTTTGCCTCGCTTGCGATAATTGGATTGTTGGACGCTCAATAATTGAGTCTGAGCACTTAAAAGTTGATCTTCGTAATCTTCTTTTTTTAAAAAATAGTTTTGAGCTCTCTTCTGCGCCATTAAAGTAGATAGACAATTAATTTGAGGCATAAAAACCCTTCCTGCTCGTTAATTATAGAGATATCAATCAAAAAATATCCAGATAATCAGTAGAATTTAAAAAAATAAACTTTATCATGTTTAAATATAAAGTATAGGTAAAAATAATAGAACAAGTCTTAACTTATTTTTTTTAAAAGACGATTCGCTTCAACTGTCGCTAAGTACTCTTTTACAAATTTAAGATCATCGTCTGAAGAAGTATTACCCACAAGGGCTTTGACTTGTTTAACGCTTGAATTGATTTTTCTAAGACTGAATCCTTCGTTGGTTAAGTCTCTAAGCTTTGTTTGAAAATACTTAATATCGATGGGCTTTTCCACCACATCCTGGGCACCTAACCTAAGAGCAGAGATCAGATGTTCTTTTTTAACATCACCCGAAGTGAGGACAAAAGGGACATGAATTTTTAAAGATCTTAGGTGTTCAAGACGTTTAATTCCGCTTCCACCACCTAATGAGATATCACATAGTACTGCATCCACCTCTTGAGTTTTTAATATGGCCAATGCTTCGCCTTCAGTTTGAGCAACAATGGGAGTGTAGAATTGAGATAGCAGCTCGGAATAAACTTCTAGGATATAAAGATCATCGTCCACAACGAGAACTTTTCGACTTTTAGGCATAAAATGGATCCCCTAGCGCTTTTTTGATTGGTTTATTTTTAGCTACTTTCAAGGAAATTTGAGACCTAAAATAATTAAATTAATTAAAGACATGAGAACAATTAGCAATTGAATATAAATTATTTAATTTGATGAATTAAAAGATTTAAAAACTGGGCCCTTATATTGTTGTTTCCGTAGCGAAAATAATAATTAAATTTATGGAATTTTTGAACTATTTTAATTTACATCTATTCATTGAAGTGAAACTTAGCATCGAGGGACAAAATTAGTTCTAAGTATATGATTGCTCATAATATTTTTTGAAAATAACAACATTCAAATACCCCAGTTTTTGGCACTTCCATTGCACAGATCTGAATCATGATTTTCTGCTCACAGCCCTACAATGCAAAGTGCTCAGGACAAACAGAGGTCTTTGACTGTAAGGGCCTTAAGTGCCGATGGGACCGTACGACTTTAAGCCTTTTGGACGACGGAAGTATATTATACCAAGGCCCGGGTCAGACACAGAAATTGATCCGATCTGAATGGGCCACTTACTACTGGTGCCCCAAATCTCACTAACAAAAAAATTTTTAAAACTGCTTACTAGAAAGGTTAATTTGTGAGGTTCTTGCCTCTTACTTGAGTCACAAGTTCAGCCCTTCGGTTTCTTGTATACCGACGGACTCTGAAGCCGGAGCTCAGAGCTTACTTTGATCAAGCCTATGAATTTTAGGACACAACTTTATCTAGACCTGGAGTTTTATCTTAGTTCAATAAGAAGAATTAGAGATTTAGGAATTTTCTCACCGACAGTAATTCTTGTGATCTGCAGAAATTGAAAAAACTTTTATGATTGAAATGCCATTTTCAACTAGTATTTCGTAACAAGCTCGAAAGTGATCATTTAATCTGACTGAGCGACCACCGGTCCCAACTGGCTCATCATGGTAGCCTGGAATTTTCCGAACCTCTCCAATTCCTTTCTCATTAACTTCCTTTTCCCATTTTAGAAATTTTTCCTTAACTAATTGTGGAAGCTTATTATTATTTATAAGTTTTTCGACATCACGTGCTCTTTGAATTTTGGCTGCTGAGTTTAAAACTTTCCCTGCTGCTCTTATCGCCTTAAATTTAGCTGGCCCGATGACTGCTGCCAAAGCTGTGCAAGCAAGTGCCACATTTTCATTTTTTTTAAGGGCTCTCCCCGCAATTTTCTCACTTTTAAGCTTTTCATAAAGAGCAAGTGGATCTTCATCGAGCGGAAGGTCTGAAAATTGTAGTGTCGCCATTCTGTTGAATGCAGAATATTTCTGAATTTCCCCCCAGAGTGCTATTGCATTGAGTTTTTCGAAGCGGCTTTGATCAAGTCTTGAAACTCGACTGGCCTCTGCTAAAAGAGAAGCTTTGCATTCAGGTTTAGCTTCACACTGTTTCATTACAAAATTTTGTAGCCAGATCTCATCAAAGAAAACGTCGATAAATTCTTGTTCTGCGCACTCGAAAGATTGGGTGGATAAAGTTGATATCGATTCAGTGAATTTTTGAATTGTAGATTCCACTTGTGGAGATCGAAGACCACAGTTTTTTGCAAATGCATTCAAACTCTGTAGAAAAACCAAAACAGATATCCATTTCACATCAAACAAATCGGTTTATGTGATAAATGAATTTAGTTTAAGGACAAGTTTCTGGACCTAGTAGGGGAAAGCATATCTCATTAGTGGTGGACTAAAATCAGGATTTTGAGGAATTTTGGATTTTTAGCGAACTTTAAATTTTTTTGTGA
>JBKDFX010000014.1:0-7503 GCA_046336825.1 Bdellovibrionales bacterium
CCGCCATGTACTGTTGATTTATCATAAAATGATCTTTACGAAATTGCGTCTGAGAATTCAGCGATCGAAAGTACACTGTTCGACCTGACTTCAGGGTGCGAATAAATCGATTTCTTTGATCGTGAGCTTTAGCAATGGCTCCCGCATTGTCTTTCCAGCACTTCACTTCAGCCACGCGATGAACCTGATTGGTTTGAGCTTCATAAACAACCACATCCAATTCACCAATTGTTCTGGATCCATCGCCGTACTCAACCCCAGTGGTCACGGCATACCGAGGAGCTGGAAATTCTTCTTGAAAGCGTAGTCGGGTCACTTCTTCACATACAGTCCCAACCACTTCAAAGTCAGCGCCCGTGTGGCGAAGATCACGGAAATCCTCGCCCAGACCAGCTAAAGATTGAAGAGAAAGAAAAAACACAAGTGCAGACGAAAAAAGCTTCATAAAGCCTCCATAGTCAGGCCTTAGGAGCCTGGTAGAAACACCACACCAAATCTGTGGCATATATGGTTATTGTTGGAGTTTTTTATGACCTAGATGACCTCTCAAAGTCATTCTACTTAATTGTTCCTAATCAAATCCAAACTTTATCTTGCATCGCGCAAGAAAAGAACCAGCTCTCGATCATTGAAGCGAAGCAAATGGCCGTGGGGGGAAGGAATTCCATCGAATTCGCTCTTTCTTACCTGTGATTGATGACGGACGTAGCAACCAAAATCTGAAAGGGATGTTTTGAGCTGTTGGGACTCCGAACAGGGTAGAAAAAAATTTTTCCTTTCAGATTCTGTCAGAGGAAAGCTCGTCACTGTCAAAACCTCAAAGTCCAAAGCTTGCATCATCCCAAGACTGATGTTGGTTAAAGAATCAAAAGGAATATGAGAAAAGTAAATGTTAGGAGCAATGACTACGATAGGTCTTCCTTGGCTGAGCTTTGAGATTTCCTCCACCCAATTTTCATAGTTTTTTTGAAAATTAAATTGATGATCAGCCAGTCCACCATAGGGAGACCCTAAGAAATTATCGACAACCACAACTCGTGGAGAGGCCTCAGAGAGTTTAGTAATTAAGGCCTTTGTTAAATCCAACTGACCTGGGTTTTGAAGTTCCAAACCGATAAAAGTCCACTGGCGAGGACTTTTTTCAGGCTCTAGAAAAGGGGTCAAAGCTTCTACAATTGAGTTTACTGATTGAAAACTTTGAGGTTTCAACAAAACTTGGTTTTGTCTTTGATCCGCGACATACCATGCGGTAAAAAGACCAAGACAAACAACGAATATAACCCCAAGCCAATAAATTTTACCCATGGAACTCAGGTATCATGGTATTATTGGCGAACCCAGGTGTGTTGCAAGGCGATAGCTTGTCATACTTGAAAAGGACTTGATCTGAAAGGACAGGTACCATGGTCTCAAGTGATAAAATCCCACTGCTTGTGGGCTCGGGTCGGCTTTCTCGACATATTGGTTTTTACCTCAAAAATACTTACACGCCCTTTTTAGTATGGTCACGCAAGTCCACCTTAGCTTTTGAGAAAGCATTGCAAGAAACAGATCTTGTATTACTGGCCATTTCAGATGATGCACTTTCACCCTTTTATGATGAACATTTAAAAGATTTCAAAGGACAGGTGGTGCATTTCTCAGGAGCGAACTCTGACAGTCGCATGAAAAGCTGCCACCCTTTGATGAGTTTCACTCAAGAATTATTACCTGAAACTCTTTACCCACAAATTGCCTTTGCAGAGTCTGAGCCTGGGATTTTTAAACAGGTTTTTCCACAATGGAAAAATCCCACATTCGTCATCCGCGCGAAAGATCGAGCTCTGTATCATGCCTGTGCTGTTTTAATGGCTTCGGGAACTCAAAGTCTTTGGCTCAAAACTTTGCAACAAATGAACTCATTGGGCGTTCCTCATGATGCTGTGGTTCCCTATTTGAATCGAATCACCCTGCAATTTTGTAAGCAGAGTCAATCGGCCATGACGGGCCCCTGGGTGCGAGGAGATAAAAAAACCGTGGAGGCCCACCTAAAAGCTCTCACAAAAACTGACCTCTTGTCCCTTTATCAAGAGCTAATGAAAGGTCACTATGAAAATAGCTGATTTTAAAAAATATAAATTGAATCAACAAAAGATATCCATGCTCACTTGCTATGATTTCAGTTTTGCTCAAATCATAGAAAAATCGAGTATTGACTGTATCCTGGTGGGCGACTCAGCCGCCATGACGATGCTAGGTGAAAAGTCGACATTGAATATTTCCACTGAAACATTAGCTCATTTTGTTCAAGCCGTATTTCGTGGTGCCCCTAGTAAGTTTCTAGTGGCTGACATGCCTTTTTTAAGTTTTCGTAAAGGTTTAAAACCCACCATGGATGCCGTTGAAAAGCTGATGAAAGCGGGTGCACAAGCTGTTAAAATTGAAGGTGCCGACGGCAATCTTAAACTCATCCAACATATCACTCAGTCTGGTGTTCCCGTCATGGGGCACTTGGGGCTCACTCCTCAGTCCATTCATGCTTTGGGAGGTTTTAAAGTTCAGGGAAGAAATCCCGAAGCTTTTGATAAAATTCTAAAAGATTCAATAGCACTGGAAGAAGCGGGCTGCTTTTCAATTGTGCTCGAATGTGTGCCCAGCGCGCTGGGTAAAAGTATCACTCAAAGTGTCTCTGTACCGACCATTGGCATTGGTGCAGGTTCAGATACGGATGGTCAGGTTCTTGTCCTTCAAGACATGTTGGGCATGAATCCAGAATTCAAACCCTTGTTTTTGCGCCATTACTTAAATGGGCGAGATCTAATATTAAAGTCATTTGAAAAATTTCATCAGGATGTACAATCTCATTCTTTTCCCAGCAAAAAAGAGAGTTACGAATAATGAAAGTCATTCATTCGATTTCTGAAATGAAACTTCAGCGCAGTCACTTTCAAAGTGGATCTGTTGGCTTTGTTCCTACTATGGGAGCTCTTCACGCAGGGCATGCCGAGCTTTTGAAAGCATCTAAAAAACAAAATGACTTTACAATTTTGAGTATCTTCGTAAATCCAACTCAATTTAACAACACTCAAGACTATGAAAAGTACCCTCTCACGCTTGAACAAGATACAAAAATTGCCCAGGATTTTGGCGTCGACTGCCTTTGGCTTCCCAACTATAATGATCTTTATCCAGACAACTACAGGTTTAAAGTCAGTGAAAACACTTTCTCTAAAAAACTTTGTGGAGCTCATCGTCCAGGTCACTTTGATGGTGTCTTATCTGTTGTCATGAAACTTCTAAATGCCACTCGTCCCCATCGTGCCTATTTTGGCGAGAAGGACTATCAGCAGCTGACTCTAATTAAAGACATGGTGAGAAGCTTTTTTATGGAAGTTGAAATTGTTCCTGTCCCCACTGTTCGTGAAGCATCTGGTCTAGCGATGAGTTCTCGTAACCTACGGCTCTCAACTGCTGAAGTTAATAAGGCAGCTCAAATATATGAAACGATCAAGAATTCAAATTCTGCCAAAGCGGCTCAGGAAATATTAATCCAATTAGGATTCAAAGTTGATTACGTAGAAGATATAGAAGGCCGTAGGTTTGTCGCTGCTTTTCTCAATGAAGTGAGGTTAATTGATAATGTCAAAATCTAAGCTTCTTTTAATAATGTCAGGCTCCATAGCTGCTTACAAAATTTGTCATTTGATTTCCTCTCTAAAAAAACAGGATTGGGAAATCAATGTGGTGGCCAGTGAATCGGCTCTCAAATTTGTAGGAGAGGCCACTCTAGAAGCTCTTTCAGGTAATCCAGTGCACACAGGTCTTTGGCAAAAAGGACATGCAATGGATCATATCTACCTAGAGCGCTGGGCTGATATCATTTTAGCTGCTCCTGCCACTGCTCATTTAATCAACCGTTTTGCCAGTGGAATTGGCGATGACTTAGCCACTAATATTTTTCTAGCGCATCAATTCAATAAACCATTTCTCATTGCACCTGCCATGAACACATCCATGTATTTGAACCCTGTGACACAAAAATCACTTACAGTACTTAAAGAACTCACTGTTCAGATTTTAGAAGCAGCATCAGGAGTTCTTGCCTGTGGAGAGACGGGTTATGGAAAATTATTAGAACCTGAATTGATTCAGAAAGAAATTTTCACTGCACTGACAAATAAAACTTCTAAAACAAACAATGCTGAAGCTCATAAAAATAAAATTGAAAATGTACCAAAAATATTGGTGACAGCGGGTGGAACTCGTGAAGCGATCGACGATGTACGTTTTCTAACTAATGCCAGTACAGGCATAACTGGTGAATCACTAGCATCAGGATTTTCCCAATTAGGATTTGATGTCACATTACTTTTAGCTGAAAGTGCGCAGGCAATGCCGAAAGATTTGTATCAAACAAAACGCTTTGATTCGGTGGCTTCTCTCTCACAATTGATGGAATCAGAGCTAAAAAATAATAATTATTCTGCAGTTGTCCACTGCGCGGCCGTTGGGGATTATACAATACAAAAGTTTGAAGGAAAATTAAGCTCTGAACAAAGCTTGTCGCTTCAATTGGTAAAAACACCTAAAATCATTAATAATCTTCGGTCCTGGTCAAGAAACCAAAATATCACTCTTATTGGCTTCAAGCTAACTTCAGGATTGACTCCCGATGCTTCAGATCAGGAAGTTAAAAAACTATTTAATAACGCTCATCTGGATTATGTCATTCAAAACGATACTCAATCTTTAAGTAATAGAAATTCTCACCGCTTCGTGATCCATAACAAAATAAAGATAAAATGTGAATCCATTGGGACAACTGAATTGTTAAGTCAAATAAGTCCCTTAATTTACAAGGAGCCAAAATGATTCTCGCACTCGATGTTGGCAATAGCCAAATATATGGTGGTGTCTATGATCAATCGAAAATGAAATTGAGTTTTCGTAGAAATTCGAAGCAGGGCTCTTCTTCAGATGAAGTCGGAATTTTTTTAAGATCTGTATTAAGAGAAAATTCCATTGATCCCTCACTGATTAAACAAATTGCTTTATGTTCTGTGGTCCCGGACGTCATTTATTCACTTAAGGGGGCCTGCACAAAATACTTTGGAGTTAATCCCTTTGTTCTGCAGGCAGGAGTTAAAACTGGGCTCAATGTACGCTATCGAAATCCCACCGAAGTGGGTGCGGATAGAATTGCCAATTCCATTGCTGTTTCTAAATTATATCCTGAGAAAAATGCAATCATTGTCGATTTAGGGACAGCCACCACTTTTGATGTTTTAACAAGTGAACGCGATTATCTCGGAGGCTCAATTATCGCTGGCCTAAAAATATCCATGGAATCTCTTGAGAGTCGTACATCTAAGCTTCCAACAGTTGAAATTATTGGTCCAAGGGAAACTCTTGGGAGAACAACAATTGAAAGCATTCAATCTGGACTTTATTTTGGTCACTTGGGAGCCATCCGTGAAATTTGCTCACGACTTTCTAACGAGTGTTTTAAGGGAGAAAAACCCTTTGTCGTTGGCACTGGTGGGTTTTCTTCACTTTTTGAAAATGAAAAAGTTTTTGATCAAATCGTACCAGATTTAGTATTAAAAGGACTTCTCCACTCTTTATCTCTTAATTCTGAAGGAAAGTGAGGACATTATGTTACTAGAGTTGATGAAATCAAAAATTCACCGAGCCACAGTGACAGATGCAGATTTAAACTATGAGGGCTCAATTTCGCTAGGGCCTGAATTGATTAAAGCCGCCCATTTTTATTTGAATGAGAAAGTTGATATCTACAATTGCAATAATGGAGAAAGATTCTCAACTTATGTTATTCAAGGAAAAAAAGGTGAGGTCACCCTCAACGGAGCTGCTGCACGACTAGTTCAAAAAGGGGATGTCGTCATTATCGTTTCTTATTGTCACATGGATTCAAAGGCAGCTAAAGCTCACGAACCTCATGTTGTATTCGTTGATTCAAAAAATAGAATTAAGGATTTGCGAGCAGAAAAAGCTAACAGCTTAAAGTGAGTTGGGTTTGACTCGAAAATATTGAATAGTTTCAACAGATGATTGCGGAATATGCACTCCTAATTTTTCATCATAGCTAATGTTGAGCCATCCCAATTTATTGAACAAATCACTAAATTGAGCTCGGTTTGAAATAAGTGAAAATACTTTTAATTCATTAGTAAAAAAATCTCGCTGGGAATTAAGAGAGGGCACATCAAATTGTATGAATTCTGCATTGGGGTGAGAGGCCGCAAATTTCTCTGTTTTGCCGCCAAAGTAGGAAGCGTACACGTTTAAATTCTGCAGTCCACAATTTCGTACAAGCAAAACTTTTCGAGCCTGAGCTGGCAATCGGGACAAAAGATTAAATTCTATATCATCACAAATCTCCCAAACATAATGATCGGCTTGAATTTGACGAAAGGCTTGGGCTGAGAGGTAACTTTGAGAAGGTACATGATAAAGAACCTTGCCATCCCAAACACCTATACTGAATTTTGAAAATCTCTTTTGCAATTGGTCTATTTGCCCCAAGGTGCCTGAAGTCATTTTATTGACCATCAATAAAAAATCAAATTTAGCACTTAGATCATAAAATTGACCTGGTTGGTTCTGAGATAATTCATTTTTAAAAGCAGCTAAAGACTCTTTCTGATTAACTAAGGACTGAAGTTGATTGAGAAGATCATAGTGATTTTTACTGGATGGGACATGCGGGGCCTCAAGAGATAGATTTTTTAAAAGCTGAATTTTATTTTTTAGTTTTAGCTGTTCAAATGCTTTCCACCAGTAATAAGAGAAATAGGAAGTGAGGTCTCCGTAACCAACAAGTTGATTCTGTGTCCAAATTCGAACATAGAAGTCTGACAAAAATGACCTCATCTGCCCATCACTAATAAACTCTGATAGTATGGATTCGGTGATTAACCTTTTGATCGCCCAAGAATTAAGCGAATAATCATCCCAAATTTGAATTTCATTGTTTTTTTTGATTGGAACCTGTGGACGGCTGTAAAATCTAATTTGGATTTTACTTCTAGAGTCAGGCCATTGGTAAGAGAGCCAGTTCACAAATGAAAAGATTTCCTTTTCCCATAATTGTCTGTCCTGTTCAAATTTCCTAGAAAATGGGGTTGGAATACCTAACGAACATGAATTGATAATGGTCTCATCTGCGTACGTGATTCTTTCAATGTGCTTTGAAACAAAGCATTGAGACTTTTGAGCTAAAATTGAAACGAGGATGATCAAAAGACAAAAGGTAACAAAGAATAGTACTGAGGAAATTCTAGATAACATCAGTAACCTAATACCAAATTTATCAAGAGTGACAAAGATAAAGTCTCGAGCCAGACTGGATGTATGATTTTGAACCTACTTTTATCTATAATTCTTACAAGCCACGCCCAACAGGCGATTCCATGTAAAACCTTGGGATTTAATATGGGAATTAATGAACCTCAAGTTACTTTGTAAAATACAGATATAGGATATCTGGTGATTGTTTTTTAT
>JBKDFX010000015.1:0-16616 GCA_046336825.1 Bdellovibrionales bacterium
GATATTATCCAATGGGTGGGCTATGGGATTATTCTCTACTACTTCATACGAGAAGGTCACACATTATGGCCCGAACAAAATTCACGAAAATCATTTTGGGTGAATGCTCCTTTTCAAAAAAGATTCAGCGTTTTCTTAGCTACAATTTCACTGATTCTGACGGGAATATTTGTTGTTTTTTGCTACACCTATTTAAAAGTCACTTTACAAGAACTGACGGCTTCCAATCAGCAGATCGTACATAAATTCGTCAGACCCTTTGTCCTACTTATATTGGGGCTCGGGTTTGGATTTTCATTTTTAATTTACATTTTAGGAAGTCTATTTTCCCATCGTATTGCAGGTCCCATTTATGCCTTTGAACGATTCCTGAGAGACACCATCAACGGAAAAAAACCAGGATTCCGAATGCGCCAAAGTGATGAGTTTAAGCATCTAGAACCTCTGGCCATTGAGATTTCGGAAAAATTCTCTAGTCTGGAAGCAGCTCAGCTTCAGAGAGATTCTGCAGATAAAATCGTTTCTTCTGCTGATCCAGAAGGCAAATAGCTGCTAAATAATCTCCATCTGGATTTCTAACTATTCCCAGTGGCAACACGGGTCGCAAGGATTTGGATTTAGAACCTTTTTCATACAGAATATTTATTTTTTTTCTTTGCTCCAAAGCTTGTACGATCACTTGATGAGCTATGGATTTTGGAAATTTCAAACTGTAGTAAGGCCATTCCAATTTTTTTTCTTGTAATTGTAAAACTGAAGCAACGCTGGTTTCGGGGGATAGCTTTTCTAAGCACTTCAACCCCACTTGCAAACAGGCATAGGCATCATCAGAGGCTCGATGGGCTTGACCGCCTTCAAGTTTTAAAAATTGAATGAGTGTTTGCAGTTTATGATTTTCAGATCCATGTATTAATTTTCTTGATAACAAACTTGTACAAAAAATGGCCTCTGAAGAAAGACCTAGACCGTATTTTTCAAAAACATAGACAACAAAACCTAAATCAAAGGGTGCGTGGTGAGCCATGGCAATTCCCCCACTCATAAATTGATGAATTTGCCCCACCACTTCAGACATGGAGGGACTTTGTGCCACCATCTCATTTGTTATGCCGTGGATTTTGATCACTTCATCACCCATGGGCCATTGTGGTTTAATCAAAAGCTGAAGTTTATCGACAACTTGCCCTTGAAACCATTTAACAGCGCCAAATTCTACTATTTCACTGCCCACGGGGTAGGCTCCACTGGTTTCGGTGTCAAAAGCGATGAGCGGGTATTCTGTCCAAGGTCGAGTCCTGTCCATACCTCTTTATTGTTTTTGTCTGATCTTTAAGTCAAATTAAATGCAGGAGCCGATTTGCATCAGACTGTTTTTTTTCTATTACTTACTTCAGCTTGCCTTGGTTTTGCTCAAGGAACAGGCGCTGTTAACTCGACAAAACCCACTTTTGGTATGCGTGGCGGAGCCGTTCTGACAACTAATTTTGTTGAAAAGGGACTCACACAAACTGATGGCGATCCTGGATTGCAAGGTGAATTTTGGTTCGATTTTGGCTCTCAATTTCGCCTTGGACTTTGGGGAGCCAACGTCAATTATGAATCGGCCTCTAGCACTCATTTTTGGTTAAAACTGAATGCTGACATCCGAGTGGACTTTAGCTCAACCAGTGCGCTCGTTATTAAATACAGCGAAAATAAATTTTACCGTTCTAACAATCGAGATGGAAACACAGTGGGATTCCATCTTGATTTTGGTGGTTACAAAGTGCTGTATGAAATGGACAGTAATTGGCAAGGAACCCAAAATAAATCCACTTACGCTGGTCTCGGTAAAGATTTTACAGTTCTGGGAAATTGGACTTGGGCCAATCAAGTGGGCTACACCCTGCCTGAATCCGATGGAGTTCAATCTTTTCTTGATATTCGATCAGGCATTGGGAAAAAGTTAAAGGACATATTTGGAATGGTGTCTGTCAGCTACAGCACGGCCAGTGGTGATTTTAAAGAACAAGGCGAACTCGCTATCATTTTAAGTTCTGGTGTTAGTTACTAGGCATTCCTCTTGCTACTTCCTGTAGTAGTGAAATCAGCACTCCTTATCTGTCTATTATTGTCTTTCAGCACTCTCATTCTTTGGGCGCAGTCCCCCGACTGTCAAACTGTCGATCTTCGAGCCGATTTTGGTCCTCCACGCAGCCAGGGAAATGTGGGGTGGTGCTATGCGAACACAGCAGCCGATTTAATTTCCCACCATTACCGTAAAGAACTTAAAGAACCTGTTTCGGCAGTGGATATTGCCTTAAATTTTAACTACTACTGGACAGCTGAAAACTTTCGAGAGGGCGGCTTTATATTTTTAGCCTTAGATCTGGCCATGAAGACAGGCTCTTGTCCCGCTAGCCTGGATCAGGTTCTTTTTGGTAAAGGCACTAAACACACCCTGAAGGACAAAATTAATTTCATACTTGATCTCAAGCATCGATTGGACAAGGGCCAAGATGAATACGTAAAAAAGGCCATTGAGGCTTCTCAAAGAGCTGGCAGCATTCTTAAAGAAGAAAGAGCTTTTGACATTATGACTGTCATGGCACTTTCAACTCCGGGAAATGTTTTAGGTAAACTGGCCCAAATGATTTGCAAAGGGAATCGCCATCAATTTTCCCATCGAGCCCGTATTGGATGGTCTTCCATTTACACAGGTTCTACTCGTAGTCGACTTCTCAATCGACTGAATGAGCAATTGAATCAAAAAAATCCAGTGGGTGTCGCTTATTATGCAGGATTTTTTGATAGCGCAACAGCTCCCAAATCAGGTGAGGATCGCCACATGAGCCTGATCGTGGGTCGCAAATGGGATGTCAAATCCAATTCCTGTGAATATTTGATTCGAAATTCTTGGGGAACTCGATGCACGGGATACAAAAATTTAAAATTGAAAGGAAAGTGTGAAGCTGGAAATATTTGGGTGGATGAAATGACACTTAGAAAATACATCTACGGTATTACTTTTTTAGAGTAATACTATTTCACTTTTTCGTCGTCACGCTTTCGTCGGGTGACTTGGTCCACATAGTCATCATAGGTGCGATCTTTCATTTTTGAATCAAAAAGATCCTGCAATTGTCGAGCTTCAGTCCCGTCAGATTTGATCGGCTTTTGTTTGATGCTGACTTTAACAAAGCCAATCAATTTATCTGGATCCACTTCTCCTTTTTTATCACGAACCATGGAAGATCCAGACACACTTGTGGAAGTGTGTTCGAGACCTGCTTGTATTTTATTTTTAACTAGATCTAAACGCTGAGTTGCAATTTTCTTAGCATCTGCAGCGGCACCGGAAGGGACGGTTTGGTTAAACATTTGTGTCGTGATCACTATATTGGCGTCACGAAGACCTGTTGTAATTTTCTTAAGACGAGTCATGACTTCAACAAAATCAGGAGTGGGAATTGATGTCCCTCTGAGAAATAGAAGGGTGTCAGGAATATCAAACTCAAAACCATCGGGTCCAACTTGAACATTTTTGGCCATTTCGCCTAGCTGATCAGCCAAAGTAGAAACCACCACTTTAGCTGAACCCATGTCTAGAACGTTCGGAGTGGTATCCACAGGCTCCAGAAAACTTTGGAAGGCCTTAAGCGGCTCATTCAGAAGATCTAAAAATAGTTTTTCAAGAGTTAGCTCAACTCCATAATTTGAGAAATTGTACTCAATCACTGAAGGAGTCGAAAAATAATCAGCAATCGCTTTTTTAGTTTCATCACTTTGTCCTAACAGCCACATCACAAGAAAAAACGCCATCATTGCAGTCATAAAATCTGCAAGTGCCACTTTCCACGATCCACCGTGGTGACCTGCGCCAGCCACTGTGATCTTTTTGATGACAATCATGGGTTTTTCTTTAGCCACTTTTTTTCCTTTTCAATTCTTTTTAATTAAGCTGCTTTTTTAATATTTTTAGTTGCGACGTCTAATTCATCAAATGAAGGTCTTTCTTCAGGCATGATCGATCGTCGTGCGTACTCAACACAAACCAAGGGAGGAGCTCCTCTTTGCAAAGCAATCAGAGCTTGGCGTATGGCCTCAAGATAACGTCCCTCTTCTTCGATATCAGCTGCAATTTTAGTGGCGGCAGGACCAATCAATCCGTAAGCACCGAAAACCCCTAACATTGTTCCCACCAGGGCTGCGGCCACCGAAGCTCCAATTTTTTCCACTCCAGCAGTTAAATAACCCATTGTTTTAACGATACCCAAAACCGCGGCCACGATTCCTAATCCAGGAAATCCATCGGCCACCATTTGTATGGCATGTTGAGCCGCGTGCTCTTCAGCGTGAATCGCTTTAGTATCCGCAGTCAGTAAGTCATCCACGTCGTAGGGACTGAGCTCGGCCGAGAGAGTAATTTTTAATGTGTCACATAAAAAATGAACTGCATGATGATTTTTCATAAAGCCAGGGTAGGCTTTAAAAATTTCCGAAGTTTCTGGTTTTTCAATATGCTTTTCTAAACCCTGTGGACCCTCTTTGCGAAAAACTTGAAAAAGTTGAAATAGCATTTGCAACAACTCAAGATAATCTGCTTTTTGTGGACCCTTTTTAGTCAGTGATTTGATACTAAGACTGATACCCATTTTAATGGTCTTCATAGGGTTGGCAATGATGTACGCACCCAAAGCGGCTCCCCCGATAATCATTAATTCGAGAGGTGCTGCTTTGATGATGATAGACATGTTACCACCGGCAATCATGAAACCACCAAAAACCATGACAAATACGACAATAATACCGACAAATCCCATTTGTACCTCAAAGTTTTTATCGGTGACTTGCTATGAGAAATTGAGCGAGCTGCAGGACAGATCATTGAGAACTGGACTAAGGTCAGAAAAATCTGCTATTCTTAACCTATGAAAATATCTCTGACTGGCCTATTGGTCCTGCTTTTTTGCTACCTCAATGTTTTTGCACAAAATCAAACTCCAGATCCCCTCGAGGTCCAAGTCAGCTTGAGCCCCCGTGAGTTAAAAATTCATCAACCCACAAAACTTATCGTCGATATGCAGTTACCTCCGGGCTACCACGCCTATCTTGATCAGTTTGTTATTCGACTTGATAAATCCAGCGGTTTTCAACTGGGTGAATGGCAGGTCAGTCCTCTTAAAACATGGTACGATAAGTTTTCAAAACGAGATCGACAGGGCGTCGAAGGCAAATCTCAATTGGTTGCTGAACTTATTGCTCCTCAAAGTTTCGATGGAGATGTTTTAAATTTTGAATTGGATTATCAGGCCTGCAGTGAAACTTTTTGCTTGTTTCCCACCACTAAAAATTTGCAAGTTAAGTTTGAAGTGAAAAGTCTCAATCAAAACTCAAGTGGTTGGCCTGGTCTCAATTTGGAAGCCCTTTTTAAAGAGCAGGTGAAAGACTCTCTGTTGATGGCCCTGATCATTTCTTTTTTAGCAGGATTTTTAACAAGCCTTAGCCCCTGTGTTTATCCCATGATTCCTATAACCGTAGCTGTGCTTTCCCATGGCGCTGAAAAACGCTCTCGACTTTCACAGTTTAGTTTCTCTGCCTTTTATGTGCTCGGCATTGCCACCACTTTTTCAATTCTAGGACTGGCGGCTGCACAGTTTGGATTTTTATTTGGATCTCTTCTGAGCCACACTTGGGTTCTAGGTGCCATTGCCCTCGTTTTGCTTACCATGGGTTTAAGTTTGCTGGGCCTATTTGAAATTCGCCCACCAGCCAAGTTGATGAATGTGGCGGCTGGGCGTGGAGGTTCCGGTCGCCAAGGCGCTTTCGTTTCTGGTTTATTTTTTGGAGTTGTGGCGTCACCCTGCGTAGGGCCCGTTCTTGTTGCAATACTTGCTTGGGTGAGCACCACCAAAAATCCTTACTTGGGATTTCTTTTGCTTTTCACCTATGCCCTGGGCCTCGGAGTTCTTTTTATGATCCTTGGACTTTTCACTAAATCACTTCCCAAATCAGGCCGATGGATGAATTCAGTGAAAAAAGCCATGGGGGTCATGGTCATCCTTGTCTCGGCTTATTACGGTCACCTTCTCTATGAGCAGCTGACTTTCAAAGATTCAGTTTCCTTTGATGAAGCCAAAATTGGAAAAAGTACACTTCCCTGGGAGCCCCTCACCCCTGATTTCTTAGAACAATCCAAAGGACGCCCCATCATGGTTGATTTTTGGGCTGTCTGGTGTGCTGCTTGTCATGAGCTCGAACAGAATACATTTAGTGACCCCAAAGTCTCTGAACAGCTCAAATCCTTTCGATTACTTAAATACGACGCCACCAAAGTCACCCCTGAAACTCAGGCTTGGATGGAAAAATATTCCATTCGAGGCCTACCTGCTGTTCTGTTTTTCACTCAGGATGGAGTCTGGCTTGAGAATTTAACCTTAAGCGAGTATGAGAATGTGGAACGCTTTCTCGATCGTTTAGATAAGGTAAAAAAACATGGGTCAAGTACGCCTCAATAAAGCACTCTCAGAAGCTGGAATTACAAGCCGCCGCAAAGCCGATCGTCTGATCGAACAGGGGCTTGTCTTTGTAAATGGAAAAAAAGTCTTCGAACATGGAACTAAAGTTGATCCCGACAAAGATCGAATTGTGGTGGATGGATCTCCCGTTACTTTTGCACACAAAAAGTACTACATCATGTTTCATAAGCCCAAAGGAGTTCTCACAACATTAAGTGATCCAGAAGGTCGCCCCAAGGTCGCTGAATATTTCACTAAGTTTCCTGTGCGACTTTTTCCTGTGGGTCGTTTGGATTGGGAATCTGAAGGATTACTTTTATTGACCAATGATGGTGACTTCTCACAACGGGTGATGCACCCCAAATTGGAAATCACAAAAACCTACTGGGTCAAAGTTAATGGCAGACCTGAAGCCAAAGAAATTGAAAAACTTCTTCAAGGTGTTTCGACCCCCACAGGCAAGGTTAAAGCGCGACATATTGAAAAACTCAAACGACCTGATGGATCCGACCAATACGATTGGTTTAAAGTGGTTATTTCTGAAGGTAAAAATCGTCAGATCAGAAATATGTTTGCAAAAATCGATCTGGATGTTTTGAAGCTACAAAGGGTTGCCATCGGTCGATTGAAGCTCGGCTCATTACCCCGTGGTGAATGGACTGAAGTTTCAGAGTCCCAATTAAAAAGAATCTACACTCCTGATCTTCCCGAGGAATTGGTTTTAAAGAAACCGGTGACCCTGGTTAAAAAAGCAGCTGCTAAGAAGCCTTCTTTTAAAGACAAACCAAAAGGGAAAACATTTAATCCCAATAAGTTGCAAAAAAAGAAATTGGCAAAAACTCTTTTTGAGTAGCTTTTACTTAAGAAGAGCTTCCACTTTTGAATAGCTTTTAAAGTTGTCTAAGTTAATTCCAAGGACGCCAAAATTTGTATTGTTTTGAACTGAATGGGCGTCTCAACGAAGTCTTCTCATTATGATACACTTTTTGTATTAGTATGTGACAGCTTATTCAAAAAATCCAAAGCTCCTTGTTTCATACTGATACGTTTTATCAAAATGAGACGGTTCGTGACATCTCAAACTGGCATTTATATTGAACCTGGTTGATTGAACTTTTTCAAAGCAGGGAAAAATATGAAAATTACCATGGAAAAATATTTTTTTAATTCAATTTTTGTGATGGCCATTGGATTCAGCTTTCTTAACGTCAATACCGTATCTGCACAAACTCAATGTAGATCAAGCGTAAAAAGTACCAGTCAGGTTAAGCCACGAAGTTTGCGTGATTTACACGCAGAAGAGTTAGCAACAATCATTGCAGTTGATCCTGAAACACAAAAACTCATTTCAGACCCTCGCATCGCACAGTATCTATACTAAAACTTTTTTGCTGAGGGTGTAACTAAATCTGAGCTCAGAACAGCCCTTCAAGAAATTGTTAACAGCTCTGTCACAGATGTTGATCTTTTCTCACTGGTTAATCAAAAACTCAATCAGCGCATAAATGATCCTGAAGTCATCGAAAAGGTCTCAGAAGTTCTCGGAAAAAATGATAAGGCATTACGCCCTAATAAATTAAAAGTCGCGACGACGAATCTGAGATCCACATTACAACAAATCCGAAGCTTTTTACGTTCATTGCTTCGTTTAAATCATGTTATATCAAACGGATTTTCACAAGCGACAATGGATCGTGGTTTATTTGACTTCTACGGAGCCACGCAATTGGGTCTAGCAGAATCTCAACTGCGCCCTTGGAAAAAAGTTGAAGGTGGGTTTTCTGCAATTAAAGCCAACCAAATAATAGATATGGATCCTACTTTGTGGTCAGAGGTTGTTCATTTAGTTTCTGAAACTGAATCCCCAATTCATGGATACTCTACGGCCAGTGGAAATAATTTACGGGCCTTTATGCCCAGTTTATCCTTGTTTATGGGAAGAACGGTTGAACAGACTACAAACTTTCGCTCAAAAGAAGAAGAAAAACGTAAAGAAGGTAAAAAAACTGAACCCTTCTGTATCAATGTTTGGTGTAAAGAAGAAAATCGTCACGAACATGCCACTAAGTCAATTGCCGAGCAAGTGACAGGAATCACCCGACAAATACCCATGACCTATCAAGCAGATGCACCTGGTGACTATTTGGATGCTAACTATGCAATAAAGCACCTGGTGGGGAGAAATTCCAGCGAATGGAATGCCAATTCTGTCTATCTTTGGTTATTGGCTCACTCGAAAGATGCCGCATTTGATTGGATCAATAATATTAGATCTGACGAAACGAAACACATCGCTATTTTCAGTTCGGCATTCACCTATCTTTATGGTCAGCAGCCAAATCTACGCACCCAAGGTATGTTACAAAAAATCATGCAATTAAAAAATGCAGCTGCTAACGAGTACAGTGACGCCAGTGTCATGAGCGGTAATCCGTTTATGTTATTTGAAGTGGCTGTGTCTCACTTGCTTGTTGAATACAAAGTTCGACAGTTTATGAAATCAGTCCCTCTAAAAACACTGGAAAAACTCTTTGATGGTGAAGTCACTACAATTAAACCTCCTGAATCAGATCCAGTAAGTCCTGAAAAGCAAAATGCCATCGATCAAATGGCCGCAATTGAAAAGCAAAAAAGGGAGCGACTCGAGCGATGGAATCCGAAGGAAAGACAGCAGTACTTAGCTCTCAAACAAGTTGAAAAAAAGTACGCTTATTTGATTGAAAATTTCATTACACATCTATTTGATAATTTTACAGGTGCAGAGGTCTATGGTTCGAAAGAAGCAGATGCCGTCATTAAACAAATTAAAAAACTAAACACGGGATTAGACTCCACTACAAATGCACTGATTCAGATGTCACTCTTACAAACTTTGCGTGACTATCAGATCATTAACAATGAATTTGTGCGTTCAAAACCTGAACTCTTCGTTAGACTCAAAAGTGCCAGTGAAGGTTTCATTGTAGAAAAAATTGATAGCACTCCTGCTAAAGTATTGGCCGCGTCCAGCTTAACAAGTCATCATTTTATGGTGAGAATTGAAAAACCTGCAGGCCTCTCTGTTGAGCCTGGAATGGCAATGCAACTTTCAATAAAAACGAAAAGTGGTTTACAAACTCGCGTTTTATCAATCGCAAGCTCAACGAACAGAGATTACCTTGAATTTGCTGTGGGAAATAGTGAAAGCGAATTTAAAAAAGGATTTTTAACACTTGCAGCTGGAGATCACGTATTTGTCTCTCCAATGAAAAATCAAATGGCCTTTCGACCAGACGCTCCCGCTATCATGCTAGCTGGCGGCATAGGAATCACACCCTTCCGAAGCATGATTCAATACGCTCGAGACACCGGCATGAAACAACCCATGTGGTTATTTTATGGAAATAGAAGTGAAATACCTTTTGCTTCAGAATTGAATGACTACGCTAAAAACTCTGACAACTTGCAAGTCACCCATACTCTTAGCCAACCTACTTCTGATTGGAAAGGTCAAGTGGGACGTATCGATGACACATTTTTACGTAAGGTTCAACCCACCTTACCTAGTCACTCTATTTATTATATCGTGGGCTCTCCCTCCATGGTCAGAGACTCAAAAAACACTCTTCTGAATTTAGGGGTCCCTGAAACTCAAATTAAGGTGGAAGTTTTTCCTGAAAGCTGGGCAGGAAAAATCACTCCATCTAAAGAAAAGAAAGACGATATTAAAAAACCAAAAGAGGAAGAAATCATCTGCTTTTGCCACTCGGTATCTCAAGGGCAAATCGTCAACCTAATTAATAGCGGTATGGACACCATGGAAGCCATTGCTTCTAAAACCAATGCAGGCACTGGCTGTGGAAACTGTAAATGTGCGATCGGAAGTATGTTGAAGTGCGTGAAATAACACCAAGTTGACAGGTCAAAGCCGAGTGGACATGCTAATTATCTATGAAAAAAATAATTATCAAGTCCCCCGGCAGCTACGACAAACTCGAGATTCAAGAATTTCCTTCCTTGGAACCTGGTCCTCACCAAGTCATCATATCTGTTAAAGGTATTGGGGTTAATTACGCAGACACGCTAGTTCGGTTGGGTGTCTACGAATCAGCTAAAGTTTATGTGGGTTGGCCCATCACCCCAGGTTTTGAAGTCAGTGGTGTCGTTAAAAGTGTTGGCTCGAAGGTCACACGCTTTAAATCAGGTGATCAAGTTGTGGCCTTCACTCGTTTTAATGGCTACGCCACTGAAGTTTGTGTTGAGGAAATGCATACTTTTTCTTTACCCAAAGGTTTCGATTTACTGCAGGCCGCTGGCTTTCCTGCCGTTTTTATGACGGCCTATTATGCTCTTAAACAACTTTTTATACTTCCCAAAAAAGCAAAAATTCTAGTTCATTCAGCCGCTGGGGGAGTGGGTTCGGCTCTTGTGCAAATTGCAAAGGCCGAAGGCCATTTTGTAGTGGGAATTGTGGGTCGGGCTGATAAGGTTGATTACGTAAAAAAAATGGGTGCTGATCTCGTTTATGATAAATCCACAGTTCCTGATTTTTGGAGTGAATTAAAAAAGCAGGGCCATAATAACTTTGATGCTGTTTTTGATGCCAACGGTTACACGACTCTTCAGAACAGCTATGATTTTTTACGGCCCACAGGACGCTTAGTTATCTACGGAAGTCACAGCCTACTGTCCAAGGATGGTGGAAAAATCAATTACCTGAAGGCCGCTTATGGCCTATGGAAAACACCCAAATTTAATCCTCTCGAAATGGTGACCTCTAATAAAAGCATAGTGGCCTTTAATTTAAGCTTTCTGATTGAAGAAGATGAACTCGCTAAAGAAAATCTATCGGGACTTCTCAACTATGCCAACCAAGGGAAAATATTTCCGCCAGAAACAACTTATATTCCTTTTGAAAAGGTGGCGGAAGCCCATCAATTGATTGAATCAGGTAAATCTCGCGGGAAAATTATTTTAACTGTCTGATGATAGATTATTTTAAACGTAAATCCTTCTGGATAGCTTGAGTTGATTGATCATCTATCTTTTGCCAGACTTGTTCATCTTCTAATACGGCTTGAGCTTGAGTCATAAAATCTTGAGAGCAATTGGAGCAATACTTTACGAGGTTTCCGAATAGGATTTTTTCAAGTCCAAAAGGACCCATGGGTGACTGATCACAGCTCATCACCATGGATGAGTTATCCAAGCACAATGAATGATGCCAATATTTATTATGAGGTTCCAAATGCCGAGCTTCATGAAATAGAATCGATAACCAATAGGCAGTTTGATTGCGGTCCGGGTTCAGGTTGACACACTTTGAAATATAAATAACTCCAGGTTCACCCTCGGAATCAATTCGAGCTGTGAAGTTACAGCTGGGACTCATGGCAATTTTTTTAACTCTTTTAAAAAACCAGTCCCTATACACTCGGCCATCCACAGGACCTTGAAAAATTAAGTCATGTAAAGGAGTCGAACCCTTTCCGCTAATTTGGGACATTGTATTCAAGGAAATAATGACAAATTTTTTCAAAGTCAGAGGAACATCCTCTGCAAAGTGAATGGGACTTTCCGCCATTGAAAGTTGTGAAAATAAAAGCAGGCCAAGTAACGAAAGTTTCATGACTGAATTACATGCAAAATTGGACCCTTTTTCTAGAATCAATTTCAGACTTTTCCAGTAAAAAAATCTCATATTGAGACGTGAATTTTTTAGTCTTGTGTCACGCTTAGGGTATTAACAAGACTTATATCTAATTCCTCATTTTGTGACTTCATCCCTGGCACTGGTTTCCCGATAAAACTCTTATGTTGCGATATCTTTTTATCCTGAGCTTATGGCCCCTCACCACTTGGTCCAAACAAGTGATTGAAGTTCGTCGAAACATCACTCTCTCAGATACAGACCCTGTTTATAAAGATTTTTATATCAATGGTGGCAATTCCGAGGGCTTTAAAAAAGGGCAAGTTCTTGTCGTGACTCGTAAGGTTCAGGTTCGTGATTCCAGTGGCAGCCAACAGGTGGGAGAAATGGAAGTTCCCGTTGGAGAGCTCAAGATCATTTCCGTTTTTGAAAAGGTTACAGTGGCCCGAGAATTAAGGTTATTTGACAGGCAGGAATTGCCAATGCTCGAACAAAGAGCGATTATGTCCGGCGATAACGTCGAAATAAAAAAATAATCGTTTAGGGTCCTATGACAACATATTTTCGAGTAAGATTTCACAATTTATCTGAAATTCATGAAGACATTCTCACCACTTTAAGCCTGGATTTTGGCGCCAGTGGCGTTTCTGAAGCTCTTGAATTCAGTCAACCCGATCTGACCTTCGAACCGAAGGTTGTAAAAAAAAGAGCCCATGATGTGGATGTTTTTTTTGATCAAAAGCCAGCTTTGGAGTTTTTTGACAGAGTTCGTGAACTCGACAGTCGTATCACTTGGTCACAATTCGAAGAGGAACACCAGGATTGGCTGGAAGAATGGAAAAAAGGATTCAAGGCTTTTGCTTTAACAAATCATGTATGGATTGTTCCTTCATGGCTTGAAAAGCCGGCCGAAGCTTCCATGGAAATAAGAATTGATCCTGGAATGGCCTTTGGAACTGGTACACACGCCACTACACAAATGGCAGCTCACCTGCTTTCGAAGTTTGCAGACAAAAATCAAAATTCCTTAGCTGAACTGAACTTATTAGATGTGGGAACCGGGACTGGAATCCTAGCCATGTTGGCGCGTTTGTCAGGTTTTGGATCTGTAAAAGCCATCGATGTGGATCCAGAATCTCGTCGTGTCTCACAAGATAATATTCGCCTTAACCACTTAGATAAAATTGAAGTGACTGAACAGCTTTTGGAAGAGGTCAGAGAGAAATATGATGTGGTGGTGGCTAACATCATTGATGGAGTTCTGATTCAACTTAAATTCGATTTACTGAAAGTCTTAAAAGCCAATGGAAATTTATTTGTCTCTGGTATTTTAGTGGAACGTGAAGCCCATTTCTTTGAGAATTTTATTGAGGCTCTGAACTTAAAGGTTCAACGAAGACTTGAAAATGATGAATGGGTCAGTTTCTGGCTCACGAGGTCCTAGGCTCTTGAGACGTTATTGGATTGAAGAAACTGATATTTTAGGACAGCAAGTTCTTCTTCATGGAGAACTTTTTCACCATATTGTGGATGTTTGTCGCCAAGAAATTGGATCTAAATTTGAACTCATTAGCAATGGGAAAGCTTACTTCGTTGAAATTGTCGCTCTCTCCAAAAAAGGCGCCACCGCTCAAATCCTGGAATCTCGTCAAATCCCCCCGCTTCCCAAACCCTACGTAAAATTGGCACTTTGTGTGCCCCGCTTTCCAGTTTTAGAAAGTATCTTGGAAAAAGCTGTGGAATTAGGGGTACATGAAATTCAACTTTTGAGTTCCCAATATAGTTTTATCAAGACCAGCGAAAAAATTTCTGAAAATAAGTGGGAACGATGGCTCAAAATTATTAAATCTTCGACTCAGCAATGTGGTCGTGGTGACTTGATGCAACTTTCAGCGCCCGTTAAACTGTTGGATTGGTCAAAAAATTTGAACCTAAAACAAGCCAAGATGTGTCTATTTGGCTATGAGGGGGCTGTGCCCCTCGCCATTGGGGACTATTTCAAACAGGCCAGCCATGGGGATTTAAATGAGGCCTGGATCCTAGTCGGGGGCGAGGGGGGTTTTTCAATTTCAGAAGTACAGGACCTTGAAAAAGACGGCTGCCAAGCAGTCACATTGGGTCCCCAGGTTCTTCGGGTTGAAACCGCTTGCATCACCCTCACCAGCATCTTAAAGTATGAGCTGGATTTAATGAGAGGCTCATGATGAAACATGATCAGGATTTCCAGGACGATTTCCAGTTCAAGCCCCTAACCGAAGGTTTGGGCTTTCACCCTAAAAAAGCACAAGCAGATATTAAATCTGAAAGTAAAATTACAGCTCGAGCAGAACTCAAAATTGAAAATAAAGTGGAACCCAAGCGTTCAAACCTGTTGGACACTCCACTTCCTAGACCCCGTGCCGAAGTACCTAAAGTCACTCCCAGTTCACAGGCTGTGGATGGCTTACTCAAAAGCTTACACGATAAGAATAAGTCTCTCAAATTTGAAGAGAAAACAAAAACTCCCCAATCTCCTTATGTCCACACAGCCCCCAGCTTAACTGCGGGTTTTTTAGATTTACTACTCATCGTTTCTCTAAGTCTTTTTTATATGATGGCCATGACATTCACATTGAAAATGGACCTAATCCGATTGATTGCTGACGGAAGTTTGGATGTTTTATTGACCACAGGTGCTCTGTTCACTTGCGTGGGGGTCACTTACTTCCTAGCCATGCGAATGATTCTAGGCTTCACACTTGGTGAATGGGCCTATGAACAACGCCTGGGATTACCTGAAGAATTCAAATCTGGATACTCCATCAAAGTTCTTTTTAGAATCATCATCCACTTGGCCACTGGTATAATCCTCATTCCCATACTCAGTTGGGCTCTCGACCGAGACCTGGCCAGTCTTTCTGGTTTAAGCACCTATCGCCACCGCTAATGGGAAAATTTCTAAGTCTTGATGAAGTTAAAAAACATTTGGACACGGACCGAGCCCACGGTCCCATAGTTTTCACAAATGGCTGTTTTGATCTGTTGCACGTTGGGCATGTCCGCTATCTACAAAACGCTAAAGCTCTTGGTTACAAACTCGTCGTGGCCGTTAATTCTGATGCCAGTGTGTCTCGCTTAAAAGGTCCTAAGCGTCCTGTACAGAATGAAAATGATCGAGCTGAAATTTTAGCAGCCCTCGGCTGTGTTGACTACACTTTCATTTTTGTTGAAGACACTCCACTAAAAGTGATTCACGAAATAAGTCCCAATATTTTAGTAAAAGGTGGAGATTGGGCTGTCAAAGATATCGTGGGCAGTGAATTTGTACTCGCTCAGGGTGGTAAGGTCCTGTCTTTACCTTTTGTTGAGGGTCGATCTACGACTCAAATCATTTCAAAAGCGAATAGCTGAATCATTTAATTTGCCACCACATCTCTACATATTCCGCCATTCATAGTATCTCGATTTATTTTTAAATTAATCGCCCAAGACTCAAGACCCTGAGCCATCATAGCTGCAATAAAATGACCTCGATTTTCCAGATACCGCTGAGCTTCTCCTAGCTTGGGAACAAAGTTCAGCTCAGGGCCGCGATGTAATTTCGTATCAAGAACATCTGACGTTAGCTCAAGCAGCTTTAATTCACTTAAAATAGATGGCCAGATTTTTTCAGGTAGACTTATTAAAACTTTAGCCATAATTCGCTCTTTTAAAAATTCCTCGATCTCATTGAGTTCTCGTACGCAACTTGGGGCTTCACAGGAGCCATAAGCTTCCCTGAGATCATCAAAAATTGAATGTCCACGTTTAATGCCAATACTTTCTAATTGATCGCGGCTCATCAATTTAGGTAAATCATGAAGGGCGATATATTGGCGAAGAATATCAGTGGCTTTTTCATGCCCCAAAGAACTCAAGGATTTAAATCGCTCAGGAAATCTCCTGAACATTTCAAGGGAAATTTCTAGAACGCGAGCTCGGTGCTCACGAATATCTTGTCTAAACTCACTCGCTGAGATTTCAGCAGACTGAGCAGTCGCCAACCTTCCAAGAACTACTAGAATAATAAATAAGTCTCTGAAGAAGGACATCCCCCAATAACTATGCTGGAAAAGTGCCAACTCAAATCTTAATAAGACGTTTTCAAGTGTCTTAGATTAAGAAAGGGACATTTTTTGTGATCAATAAGATCCAAGACGAGCCCTTCCAATCACTTTAAAAACTGAGACCCATCATTAATGAAGAATGGAAGTCTTTGACCCAATCGGTCTGACCAGAAATATTCCAGTCTTCCATTTCAATACTTAAACGAAAAACTTGATGGGAATATTGGCGAGACAAATTGAATGTCTCGGCCGGAGCTGTTCCAAACAATAAGGGCTGAAAAGAAGATGTGGCTTTTAATGGGCCCGTGGCTGCATAAAAGTTCAATTGACCAAGCTGAATTTCAGCTCCCACGAGAGCTCCAAAAAGATTAGCCCCCATTTGATTTTCAAAATTAACTCCAGAGC
>JBKDFX010000016.1:0-20077 GCA_046336825.1 Bdellovibrionales bacterium
GAGGGAGCCTGGTTCTTTGCGAGCGCAGGAAGAAGGTCGAAAATGCCCGCTCGGAAAGAAAAACTCTCAACCGGGAAGAGCGAGTGAAATCTCTACACTAAATTTTTGCGTCAAACTTCCGGCTAGAAAAAAGCTAGACATTGTGGCAGGTTCGATTGCGCAGGCCAGACTATTTGACCACAGTTACTGTGAAGTAAAGTTCTTAACTTGAGCCCACTTAAAATTGAATTTGTTAAGATTTGTTGGTGCCATTTTAGTTGGCTTGCTGTTTGCATAAGCCTCGTCCGGGGGTGATTTATGAAATCATTATTAGTTTTTTTTGTTAATTTGACTGTTAGTATCTCTGCATATTCTTTAGAAACCGTTATTGGTGGTCAAAGGTATTCATGTGATCCAATCAATACTCCAAGAGAGCAGTGGTACTGCTCGGTTGATCTTAGTTTCCATGGTGGAGGAGTTCATACTGGAGTCGGTTACACTCGATCGCAAGCAGCAACTGAGGCAAGATCTTCGTGTCATAGCTCTGAGGGTAGTGTTTTAAAGAATTTATGTGGAATGCCACCTCAATGTGAACAGGTAAGAAATTAATGTGGTTCTATTAGTGACTGAGTTAAGAAAGAGGTTTAATTAGAAACCTTGACTCAAGTAAAAAATCTTTTTGTCGAGCAAGAAGAAGCAAAACGTTACAATAATTATCGGCCAGTTTATCACCATCTATTAGTAGAAAAATTGAGTTCGTATTTTGGGAAAAAGCTTAAAAGGACTCTTGATGTTGCATGTGGAACAGGGCATTCAACAAATGCCCTAGCTAAAATTAGTGATCATATTTTTGGTTGTGATCTCTCTGAAGCGATGCTCAATGTGGCTCGAGAAAATAACAGTATTAATTTTGTCCAATCAAGTGCTGAACAGTTGCCATTTGAAGACAGTGCTTTTGACTATCTCAACATCTCAATGGCTTTTCAGTGGCTAAATCAATCTCAGTTCTTGGAAGAGGCCAAAAGAGTATTAAATGAAAATGGAATTCTAGGGATCGATAATTACGGATTCACTGGAAAAATGATGGGTAACGAAGGTTTTCTAAACCTATATAAATCTTTTGATCAGCAATATATGAAGCCAGCTTATCGAAATAAAAACTATCCAGAAGAATCTGATTTGAGATCGATAGATTTTCAGTTTGTTACCGAACTTACTTATGATCATGAAGTTTCTATGGATATGAGTCAGTTCATAAACTACCTGATGACACGTAGTAATTATTTACATTTATCGGCTCTTGTCGGTTTACTGCATAGAACAGCGAGTCAACAAGTAACGGCACCAGACCCCAATCGATAAGATGTTTTTACCACAAAATATTTTATTGAAAGGAACAGATCTGATGCCGTCAGTTCGTGAACTTACTCGGTTTTTAGTCCCTGATAAACTGGAAATTTTAAGCGTTATTCGTTTTAAACGAGGCTACTTATGGAAGCTTCGCAAAAAGCGGACAAGTGGTGAGATCTGTCCGAAGTGCGGGAGAATAAGTACTGTGAGGGCTGGTCGTTGCAAAACTCAAGTTCGAGATGAATCTTTTCGAGGTGTTAGCCTTTGGCTTGAAATCCAGAAACATCGTTACTTGTGCAAGACGTGTAAGAAATCATTTACAGAAAGTGTGGAAGGAATCTGGCCAAGACGTAGAACCACACAAAGGTTTAGAAAGTCTTTGGCGCAAATGTGCCACAATTTTTCTAGCATGAAGAATGTGCAGGATGTGGAGCAAGTCTCTAGTGGGCTTTTATACAAAGTCTTTTATGAACAACTGGAATCAAAGCTCAATGAGAGGAAAGGAATCAGATGGCCTGAAGTTTTAGGAATCGATGAACATTTTTTTTCTCGGAGTAAAGGATTTACTGAATTTACGACAGTGTTTACGGATTTAAAAAAGAGAAAGCTTTTTGATGCTTGTGAGGGAAAAAGCACGAAAGCCATTATCGAACAAATGCAACACGTTCCTGGGAGAGAGGAAGTGAAGATCGTGGTGATGGATTTATCAAGTGGTTACAGATCTTTTGCGCAAAAGATGTTCCCGAATGCTGAAATCGTAGCTGATAAGTTCCATGTTTTAAGACTGATTACACCATCGCTTATCAAAGCAGGGCGGCAGATTTATGGTCATCGCCAAGAGCTGTGGTTGAAGAGACTTATTTTAAAAAATAGACATAAACTTGATTATTTTCAGCGATCAGATCTGGATCGATATTTAAATCAGCATGAGAATTTAAATGAGCTCTATCGATGGAAAGAAAAGCTTCATCTTCTTTTTAGAACTAAGGGGATCGGTCGTGCACGGCAGGCGCTATTTAAACTGATCGAAGAGATGAAAAAATCGAATCTCGAAGAAGTTCAAAGGCTTTCTAGAACACTTCAAAAATGGCGACAGGAAATCTTACTGTACTTCAATACAGGGCTTACAAATGCGTTCACTGAATCGATGAACAACATCGCAAAGCTTGTCCAGAAGCGAGGTTACGGGTATAAGAGCTTTAAAAATTATCGGTTGCGGTTGCTAAGTGCCTGTCTTGCTTGGAGATCTTGGGTTCTCCACGGTTGATGGTGGGAAGCGATAAGTCATAAGAAGATGAAGCATAGGGCTTAAATCCTTTAAGATTTGGGTATCTGACATCCAATCAAGAAGGAGAAAAAGCGATGCCTATGCCCCATCAACAGTCCACAAAAGTACCACAATTTTTACTCTTACCGGAATTAAAATTAATTCGCTGGGACCGGGATCGAGTGGGAAGCCAACACATCTGGTGCCAGAAAGATTCCTCATTCGAGGTCTGTTATCGGTGTGCGAGTCCTTCAGATGTTTTATACGACCACAGATGGGTCAAACTTCATGATCAGCCCATTCGTGGTGTTCAAGTTTATGTTCATGTCTTTAAGCGCAGATTTTACTGTAAAACCTGCCGCAAACCCTTTACCGAGCCTGTGCCGGGGGTGGGCAAAGGAAAGCGTAAAACAGATCGTTATCGTCGGGGACTTTTGTGGTCGTGTGAGAACTTGCAAGATTTAGCAAGGGTTCGGAAAA
Organism: Bdellovibrionales bacterium; assembly: GCA_046336825.1. GTDB lineage: Bacteria > Bdellovibrionota > Bdellovibrionia > Bdellovibrionales > Bdellovibrionaceae. The sequence continues at coordinate 3,077 of JBKDFX010000016.1, forward strand.
GTTATAAATGTTCCACTTGGATGGTATATGCGGCTCTGAAGCAGCAATTAGAGCTTAAAGTGAAAAAGGAAATTAATTATCCATGGCCGAAGACCGTTGGAATCGATGAGCATTTTTTCTCTCGAAGCAAAGGATACAGAGAATTTGCAACAGTACTAGTTGATTACAACCATAAGCGAGTGCGAGAAATCGTTTTAGGGCGAAGCAAGACGGAGTTACAGAAGGCACTTCAAGACATACCTGGGCGAGAGAATGTTAAAAACGTTGTACTAGATATGTCTGATGCTTACAAAAGTTTTACGAAAGAGTTTTTTCCAAATGCACAATTAATCGCAGATAAGTTCCACGTGCTTCGCTTATTAAATCCAGCTTTAAATCGGCGGAGAAAAGAGATCACGGGAGATGTTAGGAAAAATCCTGTTAGGAAATTACTGCTTCGAACGGGAAAAGATCTTGAATACTTCGAACGACGTGCGCTTTATGAGTGGCTTAAGCTCTACCCAGATTTAAATGAGATCTATCACGCCAAGGAAGCACTTTATGGATTTTATCGGATCAAAGGGTACAGCAAAGCAAGGCGTGCTTTAACAAAGTTAACGGATCGATTAGCGCTATCTAATTTATCTGAATTAAAAACCTTTAGAAAAACGCTGATGAAATGGCGAGAAGAAATCTTGAATTATTTTAAAACAGGCCTTACAAACGCAAGAACCGAAGGTTTTAATAATGGGCAAAGCTAGTCCAGAAGCGAGCTTACGGAGTTAGAAGCTTTGAAATGTATAGACTCAGATACCTAAGTGCCTGTGCTTAAATGATTTTTTGAAATAACCCACTACGAACCGAGAAGAACCGAAGAACCCTATTATCATCAAAAACTGGTGGCCCCGGGGAGAATCGAACTCCCACGCCCTTGCGGGCCCTGGATTTTGAGTCCAGCGCGTCTACCAATTCCACCACAGGGCCACGAACGGTTGGCTAAAATGAGCTTCAGAATCTAATTGAAATTGATCATTTATCACAAGACTTTCTTTATCATTTTTTCACGGTGTGTCACAAGGGCCGTCACCTTTCTGCATTTGTAAAAATTCCTCAATGAGAGTGAAGACAAGTCATTTGAAGTACTTAGCATTTTTGAAAAGGCAATTTTTTATTGGCACAGGGACTGCTTAGCCATTTATGGGATTAATTTTTAAAACCATGGACCTTTCTTAGGGGAGGGTTCACCACAAGGAGATTTTTTATGAAAACAACGTTGTCTCTTGTGTTGGTGCTCAGTGGGCTTTCCGTAATGGGGTTCGCACAAAACACCAACCTGGATGCTGAGGTTGAAGCGGAATTGAACAAAATGTATCAATCCACTTCTGATGCGGGATCCTCAACCGTTACTATTCCTGCAGAACCAGCGCCGACCGCACCTGCGGCAGTTCAGCCTTCAGCAGTACCACCTGTGGCACAACCACAGCCTGTGACGAATCAGCCCATTTACATCGTGAATCCCCCTCAGGCCGCTCAGCCGGCACAGGCCCCTGTTGAAGCTGTGCAAAAGCAGCCGACTACTCTCATAGAGGCTTCTCCATTAACGGATTCTCGAGCTGAGGGTTTGAGAAAAGCCAGACAAGATGCCGAGCTTTCAACAGAAGCCAAAATCGTAGAAAAATTGGAGCAATCACGCCTAGAAGATGAGCGTCGCCGTGCTCAAATTTTATTTGGCGATAAATTGAATGGTGGAGAGACTCAATCTCAGCCTGCACCTTCGCCAGCTCCAGTGGCGGTTCCTGTTGCGCCGCAAATTATCATCATCCCAGCTGCACCGGCTCAGCCAGTGGCTCCAGTTGCACCAGCAGTTCCTGTTGCGCCAGTAGCGCCACCAGTTGTTGAGACCCCTAAAACCGAAGCTTCATTGGAAGAGAAAAAAATTGAAGCTGAAATGGAGGCTGCACTCAAAGCAGAGACGTCTGTGGCTGTGCCAGAAGTTATTCCAGTTGTGCCCGTGGCCGAAAAGTATTTTTCTGGTTTAGTAGGAGTGAGCGATACCAATTCGAACCTCGTCAAAGGTAATTATTTACTCGGATTCACTTTTGGAACTAAGTACGACAACACTTACGCTGTAGAGGGGACATTTACTTTCTCAAATTCTGAAGTGGAAAATGTGCGAAATGAAATTTGGTGGTCACCCATTAACCTTTTTGACATGAATCAATATTCAGGAGCTGTGGCTCTAAAATATTACTTCTTTGATGGAATGGTTAAGCCTGTGCTGGGTGGACTGGCGCAATACTCTTACCGTGAATTTCAATGGTCAGATAAAAACGGATTTGCTCCGGCTTTAGGTCGAAGTTCTTCTCATGCTTTTGATGTCGGTGCGATGGCGGGAATTGAAATTCAGTTCACTCCTAAAATGCGCATGGGTTTTGACATGCGATATTTGAAAAATGTGGCCGTCAATCGTGACTATAGCACCGACCGTTTACGCTACAATTACGGAGTTCCATTAACAGCGGAGCAAATCAATGACGTGAACTATGGATACCGAACTCCCGTTGAAGAATTGGACAACTACAGTTACGGGCTTTCAATGACAGTGCAATTTTAGTATTATTTTAAAATCTTGTGGTTCAAGTGTGGTTAACGACCTCCAGGTTTAGGCTTGAGAGGTCGTTTTTTATTTGCTCTAGAGGAATCTCGGCGACAGAATAATGAGAATGAAGCTCCTATTTTGCATTTTTCTTTATGGAATCTCCGCATGGTCACAAAAAGTCGTGACACAGACGGTGGGGACCTCTGCTTTTCAAGTGGTCACGAGCCGTGATGTAAAAGCATCAGTCATTTTAGATCAGGTTCTGAAGAACAAAGCCCCTGAGAATTATCGAGAGTTATCGAGTGATGAAGTAAATCGAGTTTTATTTGAATTTGCCATTTATCGAGAATCTCAAAACCTCTCAGCGGTAAAACTCAATGAATCCGATTTTAAAGCTCTTATTTCAGATGTGGAAAATCGACTTAAGAATCGTCAAGATTGGAAAGCTTTAGAGGCCAGCCAAATTGAACTTAAAAATTGGCTCGAGCGTAAAAGAGTGGCCATGACCTTTTTTGATTTAAAAGTGAATTCATTGATTGGAATTGTTACAGAGGACGAAATTAAGGATTATTTTGATAAAAATCGAATCAAGTTTGGATCCTCAAGCTTTGAATCTCAAAAAAATTCCATCCTTCTTTTTTTGAAAAAGCAAAATCAAAAACAGCGAATTGAAGACTGGGTGTCGGCTCTTAAGTCAAAGTACCAAGTGAGAAATGACCTCACACCGTCGACTGAAAATCCCTAATGGAAATCCGCCAATTAGGTCCTGATGACTATTTAGTCTTAAATGAGTTTGCAGATTCTGTTGAGCGTGGTCCCCATTTCAGTTGGGATAAACAAAGTCTTTTAGAGGGTCTTAAAAAATGGGAAATTTGGGCAGGATTTGAAAATCAAATTATCGCGGTTGCGTTGGCAGGTACTGCTTCCGGAGATCAAATGGAGCTTTTATGGATTCAAACGCGGCCATCATTGAGGAACCAAGGAAAGGCTCGTCAATTGATGGTCAGATGGCTCAATAGCGCAAGGCGCAATTTTGAGCAGGTCTTTTTAGAAGTTCATGCCGGCAATCTAGCCGCTCAAAGTTTGTACGAAAGCTTAGGCTTTTTCCGTCTTGCTGAAAGAAAAAAATACTACTCTGATGGGTCTAAGGCTTTCATTTTCTGCCTGAATTTAAGTAAATAGGGAGCAAGACTTGCATCGCGATCCAAAGGTTGCTATACGACTGTTGAGGCCCTTTTAGGGCCTTTTGTTTTATTTGATGGCTTTAGGGTTGATAAGTCATGTTTTGTTATCCCTAAAGCATGAAACTGTGAGATTCATGACCGAACTTGAGAAAATATGTGAAGAAATTTGTTTAAAGGCAGGCTGCTACCTGTACGAAGTCGAATTGACGGGGACCGGTGCAGGTCGAACTCTCCGAGTTTATATCGATAAAGAAGCTGATTCAGGTGCAGGCGTAGATGATTGCAGTGAAGTTTCCCGCCTTCTCAATGAAGTTCTTGATGTTCATGATCTTATCCCCGGAGGATCCTACTTGCTGGAAGTTTCAACTCCAGGAATCGAGAGAGTTTTAAGTAAGCCCTGGCATTTTCAAAAAGCGGTGGGGAAAAAAATCTGGCTTAAGACGAAAGTTCCCATGGAGCAGCTCGGGGTTCAGGAACCGAGTCTTATGAAGGCCAAGCAAACTGAAGCCGTTTTAAAGTCAGCTATGGATTCAAAAATTGAGCTTGAAACTAAGAAGACACAGTTCCAGATTCCGTTAGATTCTATTGAGAAAGCTCATGTTGTATTTGAAATGAATAAGAAAAAGAAACACTAAGCTTCGTTGAGAAGTCGGTAAAGAAAAAGAGGTCGATTATGTCTGAAAATATGTTTACTGAATTAAGCCGAGTGATTGAACAGGTTGGTAAGGATAAAGGGATTGATAAGCAAGTTGTTGTCGATGCCATTACTCAAGGTATGCTCACAGCAGCTCGTAAAAAATACGGAACTTACCGAGAGATTGAGGCCTCTTACAATGATGAAACTGGTGAAATTGAACTCTTTGAATTTAAAGAAGTCGTCAAAAAAGAAGACTTTATCGACGAAGAAGTGGAAATTCCTCAAGATGAAGCTCTCAAGCTTGATCCCCAGGCTCAACTCGGTGATTCAATCGGTATAAAAATGGACTCTGGAGATTTGGGCCGTATTGCCGCTCAAACAGCTAAACAAATTATTTTGCAGAAAGTTCGAGATGCTGAGCGAGAGATCATTTTTAATGAATTTGAACAACGTAAGGGTGAAATTGCATCGGGAATTGCAAGAAGAGTTGAAAAGGGAGCTATTGTTGTGGACTTGGGGCGAACAGAAGCCTTTATTCCTCCTCGCGAGCAGATTCCAGGCGAACAGTACAAACCCGGGGATCGACTGCAGGGTTTCTTGCTTGAAGTTCGCCAGAGCACTCGGGGTCCTCAAATCATTATGTCGCGTGCTTCAGAGCAGTACCTGATCAAATTATTTGAACTGGAAGTGCCTGAAATTTACGACGGAATAGTTGAAATCATGGCAGCGGCTCGGGAGCCCGGCCAGCGAGCAAAAATTGCAGTTCGTTCCAATGATGCAGCCGTGGATCCTGTTGGAGCTTGTGTGGGTATGAAAGGCTCACGAGTTCAAAATATTGTTCAAGAACTCAAGGGTGAAAAAATTGATATAGTTCCTTGGGACGAGGACGTAACTCGATACGTGGTTAATGCACTAGCTCCAGCTGAAATTTCTAAAGTCTTTGTTGATGAAACTAATCGCGAAATGGAAATTGTTGTACCTGATACTCAGTTGAGTCTTGCCATTGGTCGTAAGGGGCAAAATGTGCGTTTGGCTGCCAAACTGACAGGATGGAAATTGGATATTTTATCAGTCAGTTCGGCTTCTTCTCGAACTGCTGAAAGTATTTATAATTTAATGCTTATTCCTGGAATGACAGAAACCATGGCTCAGAATATTTACCAATCTGGATTTGCGACTTTCCAAAGTGTGGCTCAGTCACAAGTAGAAGAAGTGATGGGAATTCCTGGCTATGACGATCCTGGTAAAGCTGAAAAACTGATCAACGAAGCAAAAGCTTTAATTGAAAAGTTCCAAAAAGAAGGAACACCAATACCCACTTTGCCAACCCTGAACAAGGAAGTAAAGGCAACGGGATCCTCTAAGGAACAAGCTGAGCAAAGACTTAAAGAAGAATTATCGAAATTGAGTGAGGACAATTCAGGAGATGCTTAGTCATTGGCTAAGATTTTTTGAATTATTTAAGGAGAAGGCGTGAGTAATCCAAAGGTATTTGAATTTGCAAAAGAAATCGGGATGACCCCATTGGCATTGATGGACAAAATCCGAGAATGGCAATTGCCCATTAAATCTCATATGGCAGAGCTTGAGCCCTCCGTTCTTGAGCAATTAAAACTTAAACTGACAAGCGGAGATAAGTCTCCAGCAACGCAAGTAAAGAAAGCAGCGGCCACTCGCAAGGCGCCAGCGAAGAAAGCAGCTCCGGAAGCGCCAGTCGTCGCCTCAAAAAAAGTGGTGGCAGATAAGTTAGCTGCGGCCTCTGCCGCTGCGGCAGTTAAGTCCTCCACTGTCGTTCGCCGAAAAGCCACAGCTGCCGAAGAAGCTGCAAAAAAAGCAGCTGAAGCAGAAGAAGCAGCTGCCAATAAGGTAAATGCAGTGGATTCAACTGAGATCGAAACTGAAGTGGCTCCTGTGACTCCCACTCCTCCTGTATCTGCACCTGCATTTGTAAAAGCTAAAATTATTGAAAGACCAGTTAAGGTTGAACCTCCAACACCGACAGCTCCAGTTGTGGCAGCCCCCGTTCAACAACCGACTCCTGCCGCTATCGTGACCGAGCCCGTAGTTGCGACTCCAACTCCAGTTGTGCCCGCTGCACCAGCCGTATCTCGCAAAAAAGAAGTTGTTGTGGGTAATAGCGGAGTGGCCAGTTCCTCAACTCCCGTCAATGCTCCACGAAGAAATATTGTGGGAAGAATGGACTTGGCTCGTGTTCAAGCTCCTGCCAATCAGGGGCAATTTCGTGGTGGTGGCGGACACGGTGGTCATCAGCAGGGTGGCGGTGTTGGTCAAGGCCCACGTACAGGTGGATTTTCAGGACCTCCGAGAAGCACAGCCAATCGGGGGTTAAGAGCAGGATTCGTAGCTCAAAATGTACCCATCGTTGAGCCTACGATTGGTTTTTCAGATCCTGATAAAGACAAAAAGGATTACGCTAAGAGAAGTAAAAAATTAGAGGGCGCTGGTGGTTCTCAAACAGCCAAAGAGCGCGAGCAGGAAGAGCTTTTACAGTTCAACGCTGTTGAATTTCGTAAAAGAGAAATGGTTTTCCAGCCTAAAAAGAAAAAAGATGCCCTTGGTAGAGAAGCTCGAAAAACTCAGATCACTCAACCAAAAGCGGCTAAACGAATTTTAGAAGTTTATGGAACCATGAAGCTGTCGGCAGCTGCCCAGTCCATGGGGTTAAAAGCACCGCAACTCATAAAGGTACTAATGAATAATGGTGTCATGGCTAATATGAACACTGATCTTGATTTTGATACTCTGGCACTTATTGTTCCTGATTTCGGTTGGGAAGCTAAAAATACGCTCAGAACGGCCGAAGAAATCGTGACTGAGATGTCTTTTGGTGAAGTGAATGCGGAGAGAGTGACCCGACCACCCGTAGTCACCATCATGGGGCATGTCGATCATGGTAAAACGTCATTGTTAGATGCCATCCGATCCGCTAAAGTGGCAGCCGGTGAAGCGGGTGGGATCACTCAGCATATTGGTGCCTATTCTGTGACACTTCCTGATGGTTTTGTTATTACATTTCTAGATACTCCAGGCCACGCAGCCTTTACAGCCATGCGAGCTCGTGGAGCCAATGCAACTGATATCGCAGTCATCGTTGTTGCTGCGGATGATGGAATGATGCCACAAACTCAAGAAGCTATTAGCCATGCTAAAGCGGCAGGAGTTCCTATCATTGTGGCCATTAACAAGATGGACAAACCCGGTGCAAATCCTGAAAAAATCAAACAGCAACTGACTGAAATGGAGCTTGTCCCCGAAGAGTGGGGAGGAACCACAATCTACGTGCCAGTCTCTGCTTTAAAGAAGACAGGCTTAGATGATTTGTTAGAGCAAATTAAACTAGTCGCTGAAGTTCAAGAACTGAAAGCTAATCCTCTCAAAAATGGAACGGGTCTTGTCATTGAAAGTAAAATGGAAAAAGGCCGTGGTCCCGTTGCTTCATTGCTCGTCAAGGATGGATTTGTCGAAGTGGGGCAATACGTTGTCGCGGGAACAACTTGGGGTCGGATTAAATCCATGACTAACGATCAAGGTAAAAAAGTCGACAAAGTTCTTCCAGGTTATCCAGTTGAAATTCTTGGTTTGGCGGATGTTCCGGCAGCAGGAGATCGATGGGATATCGTCCAAGATGAAAAACAAGCTGAAAGTGTAGCGGCCACTCGTCGTGAAGCTGCTTTGGCTCTTTTGTCGCAACAATCTCAAAAGAAAACTCTCGAAGAAATTTTCTCAAAAGCAAAACAAGGTGATGTTAAAGAGCTCCCCATCATCGTTAAAGCCGATGTGCACGGTTCTGTTGAAGCTATTTTGGGTTTGCTTAATAAACTCAACACAGCTGAAGTCAAAGTTCGTGTCTTGATGAGTGCCGTGGGCGGTATCTCAGAATCTGATGTTCTGCTTGCTCATACAGCAAAAGGGATGATTTTAGGATTCAACGTTCGACCTGACACTGTTTCTATGAATAAGGCTAAACAAATAGGTGTTGAAATCCGTACTTACTCTATCGTCTACGAAATGGTGGATGACATGAAACGAGTTATGGGAGGATTGCTCACTCCTGATATCATCGAAAAAATCATGGGTCGCGCTGAGGTTCGCAATACCTTTACAGTGCCTAAAGTGGGCACTATCGCGGGCTGTTTTATTGTGGATGGAAAGATTCAAAGATCCAATCAAGTCCGTCTTATCCGCGATGGAAAGATCATTTTTGAAAGCAAAATTTCAAGTCTTAAGCGATTTAAAGATGACGCTAAAGAAGTGGCTGAAGGTTTTGAGTGTGGTGTGGGAATTGAAAACTTTAATGACGTTAAAGTGGGCGATGTGATTGAAGCTTTCGTCAAAGAAGAGAAAATTCGCGAACTGACTCCTGACGCAAATGCTTAATTCAGCAAGTGAGTAGTGATGAAAAACACAGGTGATGGACGGCGAGTTTCGCGAGTTGAAAAAGAAGTTCAGATCCAAATTGCGAGATACCTGATTTCAGGTTTCTCGCAAAGCTTACCTGGTATTGTAACAGTCAGTTCAGTTAGAATGCCTGCTGATCTTAGAACAGCTAAAGTTTTTATCAGTGTATTAGGATCTGATGAAGAAACTGAAAATGTTCTCGAATTGCTTCAAGGCCGCGCTTTTGAAATTCAAAATTTTATTGGGCGAGAACTTAAAATGCGGTATTGCCCGAAGCTTACTTTCCTAAAAGATCACACCACCGAACAAGTGATCAAAATTGAAAAAATTCTTCATGATCTGAAGCAAACGAAAACTGAAGCGAAGAATGACGAAGAGTGATGAAAAGTCCTCAACGGTTCTAAATGGTTTGCTGTTGGTGAATAAACCAAGTGGCAAGACCAGTCACGATGTCGTAGATAAAGTGCGAAAAATATTGAAAACAAAGGAAGTGGGCCATTCGGGAACTTTGGATCCTCTGGCCTCGGGATTGATGGCCGTTTTGGTGGGTAAAGCCACCAAGCTCAGCCCTTATATCACAGATGGTGACAAAGCCTATTCAGTTGAGGTGGAGCTTGGGATTACAACTGACACCTTGGACGTGACGGGAGTGGAGCTGAGTCGTAAGCCAGTGACAGAACAGGTTTGGGAAAATCTTGAATCCACTATCTCGAAAAAAGTGGGCCAATTCAATTGGCCCGTTCCTATTTACTCTGCAGTAAAAGTACAGGGTCAAAAGTTGTATGAAATCGCAAGATCCAATGGAACAGTTGAACTTCCAGTCAAAGAAATGAAATTTTGGAATGTAAAAAAAATCAAATCCTCTAGCCCCTCAAGTTTTTGGGTGGATATTGAATGCTCGAAAGGAAGCTTTATTCGAACATGGGTGGATCAGCTTGGATCTGATCTTGGATGTGGTGCAGCTATGAAAAATCTTGTCCGCACAGCTTCATGGCCCTTTGCAATTCAAGACGCTTTTAATTTTGATCAATTAGAAAAAATGTCTGAGGCTGAAATTCAGTCAGTTATCATTGAAATGAGTGCTTCTTTGCCTCAGATGAAAAAGGTTCGAGTTCAGGCCTTTGATCAAACACTCTTGCTAAACGGGCAACTCAGTCATGATTTGCGCAGGCTTTTGATCGGAGTTGTTCAGCCTGAGTCTCCCAGTTTTATTCAAGTGCTATCAAAGAAAAGCCAGCAACTGTTGGCCATTATTGGTTTTGAGCCGGGTGTAGGTTTTAAAATAAAAAGAGTTTTTAACTAAAGAATTTTAACTAAAGATTTTTTAACTAAAAAATTATAACTAATTTTTTACAATTGTTGTTTCAAATAAAACTTGATTACCATCATTTACAAATTTAACTCGGATTATGTCATCTTCAATTGTTAGTCCTACGAAACCCAGCGAAGTTGATTCAAATTGAGTTAAATTTCTTTTGAATAGCTGAGTAGAAGTTGCACCGGCTCCTGAAACAATAAGCTGAGTTTTACATCCAGCTTGATTTCCATTGATCATCTGTAAGTTGTGATCATGGCCGGAGAGGTAAAGATGGGCTTTACCACAAACAATTTCTTCAAAAAATCTTTTTACATCTCGTCCTGAAGCAAAACTTGGAAAAGAGAAACCGTCATACTTCCCCGCATTGCCATGTTTACCATTGGACAAATAAGGGTGGTGGCCAAAGACGATAAGAAATTTGCCCTTTGAAAGCTCGATGGCTTTTTTCATCATCGCTTTTTGCGGTTCGATATCCTTGCTCCACATCATTCGGGTGGTGTCCAAGCCAACAAGAACCACATGTTCAAATTCTTTTATGTACCAGAAAGAAGGGAGAATGAACTGGCTGTTCCTTTTTCCATATTCAACTTGAAATCTTCCACGGGTCCAATTTTGTGAAAGTTTTCCGTAATCATGATTTCCCAAAGTTACAAAAAAAGGAAAATTTAAAAATCCATAAATATCTCGAAATACCAAGTCCATTCGCTTATCGCGAGTGTCGAGCATGCCTTCTTGATAAAGATTATCGCCGAGCAGCAGTCCATAATCACAAGCGATTCCACGGCAGTAGTTGCCCATGGCGGTGGCCACTCTTTTTTGTCCTTCATTGGCTTTGCCAGTGTCTCCAACGGCTACAATTTGTAGCGACCGTGCTCCAGCAGATAAAGATAGGCTCAAGAAAAAAGCAGCTATTAAATTTTTCAGGATTATCATTCTAACGTGCTTTCATGGCGAAGCTCACAATCCAGAGTGGCCAATTGGTTTTTGACCTCGAGCCTGACAGCGAGATGATTAAAGGGAAAATGTGTTGAATAGCTTTGGGTGCTCACCCCTTCTTTGACTTGAGTTAGTTTTAAGCTATTTAAACGATTTTCCATCACGTTGGCTTGAAAGCTCCAATCCTTATGGGTGTGGTTGATTTCAGCCATGGCATATTCATCTAACTTTTTTTCATGGAGTTGGGTGTCCAAGCCCATCCATGAGAGGCAGAAAAGATATTGAGGGAACTGAGATTGAGCATGTAAAGCTAGAGGAAAAAGCAGGTAAATGGTGAATAAGATTACAGTTTTTTTCATAACAATAGGCTAACTAATTGAGGTGGAACTTCAACCATAAAGGCGCAGAGTCAAAGCGTGTCTTATAAATAATGTAACCTATGGAAAGTTCTTGGTTTCTTGTCTATTGACCCTCCCCCTAATTATGCCTATAACAACGACTCACTCGATTGACGACAGCCATGACGTCATCCGGGTGCACCTCGAGAAACATTTGGTTTTTTTGAGGAAAATAAAATTTTTAAAAAAAGGAGACGTTAATGGCCGTCACAAAAGAAACAAAATCATCAATTCTCAAAAAGTTCCGTCGTTCCGATCTAGATACGGGATCTTCAGAAATTCAAGTGGCTCTGATCACTGCTCGAATTAACGAGCTCACTGAACACTTCAAAACTCATAAAAAAGATGTTCACTCTCAGCGTGGTCTTATTAAGATCGTAAATCGTAGAAGAAAGCTTCTCGATTATTTGAAAAAAACAGACTCTAAAAAATATGATTCACTCATCAAAGAATTAGATATCAGAAAGTAATAAAATATGAAAACAACTGTGACCACTTCCGTGGGCGGCCGCCAGATAACAATCGAAACCGGCCGACTCGCGAAGCAAGCGGATGGATCCGTTCTCGTCAGTTCAGGTGCTAATATGGTGCTTGTAACGGCAGTGTCTTCAAAAGAGGCCAAGGACGTTGATTTCTTTCCTTTAACTGTCGAGTATCAAGAAAAATTCTATGCCACTGGGAAAATTCCTGGTGGCTACTTTAAGCGTGAAGGTCGGCCATCAACTGAGCAAATTCTCATCGCTCGTTTGATCGATCGTCCTATCCGTCCCAAGTTTCCTGAAGGATACCGTTGCGACACACAAGTTGTGGCCACCGTACTTTCCTCTGATGGAGCTTTCCCCATTGAAATTCTTTCTTCTCTAGGAGCTTCTGCAGCTCTTCATATTTCAGATATTCCTTTTGAGGGCCCTACGGCGGCGGTTCAAGTTGCTCGAATTGACGGGCAATTGGTGGCTAATCCCACTCCTCAGCAAATGGAAAAATCAGATATAAATCTTATCGTGGCTGGAACTCGTCAAGGTATTCTGATGGTGGAAGGTGAAACAAACTTCACGTCAGAAGCAGATACTTTAGCGGCATTGAAATTCGGTCATCAGTCTTTGATGCCTCTGCTGAATGCTCAAGATGAATTACGTGAAAAGTTTGGATCCAAAGCGAAACGAAATTTCACTCCTCCTCAAATTGATGCTGATTTTAGGACTCAAGCCACTCAGATGTTAAAACCCATGATCGAGAAAGCTTTGAGCACAAAAGACAAAACTGAACGCTATGCCATTGTGGATGAGGCAAAAGCACAGGCTAAAAATCAACTTTTAGCCAACCTTCAAGATGCTTCTCTTGCTACCAAGCGATCAAAAGAATTGAGCCAAATTATCGATGATCTTAAGTACCAGACGGCTCGTTCTATGATACTAGATCGTGGTGTGAGAATTGATGGTCGTAATATGACAACTGTTCGCCCGATTTCTTGTGAAGTTGGATTGCTTCCCCGGGCTCATGGTTCTGCTCTTTTTACACGTGGTGAAACCCAGTGTTTGGGCACAGTGACCCTTGGAACAGGTGACGATGAACAGATGGTGGACAGTCTTTTGGGTAATATCAAACGACGTTTTATGCTCCACTATAATTTCCCTCCATTTAGTGTGGGTGAAGTGGGACGCTTTGGTGGACAGGGTCGTCGTGAGATTGGCCACGGGGCTTTAGCTGAAAGAGCCATAAAAGCTGTTATTCCTGATCAAAATCAATTCCCTTACACAGTTCGTGTCGTGAGTGAAGTTCTAGAAAGTAATGGATCTTCATCAATGGGAACTGTCTGCGCAGGAACCCTGGCTCTGCTGGATGCCGGTGTAAAAATTAAAGATAACGTGGCGGGAATCGCCATGGGTCTGATTAAGGAAAATGATCGGGTGGCTGTTTTGACAGACATATTAGGCGATGAAGATCATTTGGGAGACATGGACTTTAAAGTGGCAGGAACGGTTAATGGTATCACAGCTCTGCAGATGGATATCAAAATCGACTCTGTCACTTTTGAAGTGATGGAAAAAGCTCTGCTTCAAGCAAAAGAAGGTCGACTCCATATTCTATCCGAAATGGAAAGAGTGATGAAAGCGCCACGGGGTCAAATCTCTGAATTTGCTCCTCGAATTGAAACTATCCAGATCAAGCCTGAAAAGATTCGTGAAGTCATAGGCCCCGGTGGAAAAGTGATTAAAGGTATCACTGAAGCCACGGGTGTTAAGATTGAAATCGAAGACAGTGGCAAAATTCATGTGGCCTCCAGTGACCCTGAAGCTACTAAGCGTGCCATTGCCATGATCAATGAAATTATCGCAGAAGCAGAAGTGGGCAAGGCTTACAAAGGCCGAGTCGTCAAAATTGCTGAATTCGGTGCTTTTGTTGAAATCATGCCAAATACTCAAGGCCTTTTGCATATCTCTGAAATTGCCCATGAAAGAATCCGTCAAGTGACGGATGTTCTTAAAGAGGGCGATAATGTGGATGTTAAAGTTCTCGAAGTGGATCGTGCAGGACGTATTAAGCTCTCTCGTAAAGCCTTACTTCAATAGTGAGTCTCTTTTTGGGGATGGAGCGAAAGTTTAAAAAAACTATTCTACCAAGCGGTGTCCGGGTGGTGAGTGAATATCACCCGGAAGCCCGAAGTGTGGCTCTCGGAATTTGGGCCAATCTGGGCACTCGACATGAACCTGCTGATCAAGTTGGTATTTCTCACTTGCTTGAACACATGGTTTTTAAAGGGACAAAAACACGCTCTGCCTATCAGATTTCAAAATCTCTTGAGGCTCTTGGGGGTGACTTGAATGCCTTCACTAGCCGTGAGCACACTTGTTATCACGCGCTTGTGTTGAAAGATTTTTGGCTGCAAGCCTTTGAAGTTTTGTCTGATCTCACCACTAAAATGCAGTTTACGAAAAAAGACTTTAATCTTGAAAAAAATGTCATCATTCAAGAAATTGCAATGAGTGAAGAAAATCCCGAAGACTTTGTGTATGATTTATTTTTTGAAACTTGTTACCATGGAAATCCACTGGGAAGATCCATTCTTGGCTCGATAAAAACAATCAGCAAAATGTCCATGGGTCAGATTTATAGGCATTACAGAAACAATTATTTAGGTGAAAATCTACTTGTGAGTGCTGCTGGTAATATTGACCACGAAGAGTTAGTTCAGGAAGCTCGCAAGATTTGGGGCTATAAAAAACGCCCATTAAAAATCATCCGTCCCGAACGTCCACGTTGGAAATCAGCCAGAAAAATTAAAGAAAAGGACACGGAACAGGTTCATTTTTTAGTCGGTCTTCCCTTTCCAGGAATGAATTCAAAATTGAGATTCCACTCGATCATAGTCAATGCGGCTCTAGGGGGTGGAATGACGTCAAGGCTCTATCAAAGTATTCGTGAAAAAAGAGGCTTAGCTTATTCGATTTATTCATCAGTGAATACTTTTGCAGATACGGGACTTCTGAATATCTATGCAGGAGTCGATGGAGAAAAATTAGAGAAGCTTGTGGATTTAGTTAGAATTGAACTCTTGAGATTGAGAAAAGTAGGATTAAAACCGGCGGAAGTTGAAAGCTATAAAACTCAAGTTATCGGGCAGTTATTACTGGGCTCCGACGACACTGATAATCGTATGAATTCAATAGCCATTAATGAATTTGTATTTGGAAAATACAATTCACCTGAGGCTATCGTTGAAAAAATTAAATCCATCACCCCGAAAGAAATCAATCAATTCATTCGTGATTGGATTAAGCCTGAAAAAATATCAGGTGTGCTCATGGGGCCAGAGTTATCCAACAAACATGAATGGTGGAAGAAAGTGAGTTTTGAATGACTCAATTAAATGTGAAAATTAAAAAATGGACTCATTTCAAGGGTGATTTACCTTCCTACCAATCTCTTGGTGCCAGTGGATTTGATATTCGTGCGCAGCTATCAAGCCTGCTCATTTTAAATCCTGGTGAACGAGCGATGATTCCCACCGGACTCAGCTTTGAAGGTCCCATTGGTTTTGAAATTCAAGCTCGTCCAAGGAGTGGTTGGGCAGCTAAAGAGGGTCTCACAGTTTTGAACACGCCCGGAACAATTGATGCTGATTATCGCGGTGAAGTTAAAATCATCGTTATAAATCTTGGGCAAAGTCCTATTACAATTAAAGATCAAGATCGTGTTGCTCAGCTTGTGATTGCTCCCGTGCTGCTCGCTACATTTGAACTAGTTGAAGAGTTGAGTTCTACCGAGCGTGGTGCCGGCGGATTTGGCTCCACTGGACGAGCTTAAAAAAATTCAAAGACCAATCGTTCCGTCAGTGAGCACTTAGGTCGAGTCGGCCCTCGACTTTGAGAGGGAAATATTTGAATTCAACCCTAGGTCACGTCTCGTCTTGAATCTCAGGACTTAAAACTATTTTCATACGCTGCCTATGTCTAGAAAATCTAGACGTGTGTCTCGTCAAATTTGTCGTTCACACTCCGAAAGGTGAGGTGTCTGAAGTCGAGAGAGACCAAGATCCTAAGACGAGGGTCATGGAGCCTCAAGACCAAGGGCAGGGAAAAACGAAACACAACAAACGAAGGAGAACACGTATGGGAATGAGAGTATCAACAAATATATCAGCAATTAATGCTCAACGTAACTTGGTGGGAAGCCAACGAGTTATTCAAAATAGCATGTCTCAATTGGCTTCTGGAAGCCGAATCAATAAAGCGGCAGATGATGCCGCAGGTTTGGCCATCTCAGAAGGTTTAAAGTCTCAGATCCGATCAGGCCTGCAGGCCACTCGAAATGCTAACGATGGTATTTCAATGATTCAAACAGGTGAGGGTGGATTAAATGAAATCTCAAACATCATCACACGCCTGAGAGAGCTTGCCATCCAAGGAGCCTCTGACACTGTAGGTGAAACTGAGCGTGGATTTTTAAATAAAGAAGTTCAGCAATTAAAATCAGAAATCGATCGTATCGCCAATGTGACAACTTGGGGAACCACAAAGCTTCTTGATGGAAATTCTCCAGAATTTGACTTCCAAGTGGGCCTTTATGGTGAGGCCAATGACAATCGAATCACTTGGGATCCTTCATTGAACAACGCCACGCTGGATGGTTTGGAGCTTTCGAGCATCGACTTTTCAAGCAAAACAGGAGCTCAGGAGGCTTTGGCTGAACTCGATACAGCACAAAGCAATGTGAATGGCATGCGAGCTAACTTAGGAGCTCTTCAGAATCGAATGAATTCAACAGTCGATAATTTAATGAATCAGTATGAAAATTTAAATGCCGCCAATTCTCGAATTCGAGATACGGATGTGGCCTTGTCATCGGCTGAAATGACTAAAAATAATATTTTATTACAAGCAGGTGTTTCTACAATGGCTCAAGCGAACTCAATGAATGCCGTCGCTTTAAAATTGATTGGATAATAATTAGTGTCCCGTGCGAAGTGAGTGTCTTTCGTTTGAAAGGTTGAAGGTTAAAACCTTCAACCTTTCCCTTAAACTACTATAAGG
>JBKDFX010000017.1:0-13734 GCA_046336825.1 Bdellovibrionales bacterium
GAACTGAAGAGAAACTTTATCATCATTGTCGCTCTCTCTCGCCCAAACTAGACTCCCATCTTTGGCCTGATAGAACTTTTTATAAAAACCTTTAAGGTCATATTCAATTCCCATGAATTGAAAAAACTCAACCGCCCAGCCATCATAAGTTGAAAGAAAAGTTTTAAACTCCACACCATCGTCATCAGTTTCTAAAATTTCTACAGTTGCTTTTCGAGAAAGTTTTATTTGTAAATCACAATAATCAGGTCTGCGGTCTAACATTTGAGACCTCGTTTTTTGTATTTCTCAGGTAAACCTAAAATCCATGGAACTTGAACTTTAACAACAGTTCCATCACCAACGAAGACAAAGCGACCTCGAACAAGGGTGGAATCTGTCGCAATATCAGAGCCGGTTAGAAGCCTCGACATCGTGGCATTTTGTTGCCCAATAAGTAATGTTCTGATGTTGGTCCTATCAATTGTTAGGTCCGTCTCTCTGCTGGCCTGGTTGGCCAAAAAAATAACGACACCACTGCTGCGAAACAGCTGAAGAATAGAATTGAGAAGTGCTGCGAGCTTTGCTTCAAGCTGATACCTCTCAAAGAGTTCTCGTTCTTCATCACTTGAATCTTTTGTTATCTTCACCGAGGACCTAGGCGAAAGATACTGGGCCGTTTCATCGGCAATTATTAAGTAAGGCTTTGGCGGCATTGGCAGTTCTGGATATTTTTCTTTGATTTCAAACCAATGAGCTACACTGATTTCTTTTTGAGATAAAAATCTTCGATAATCATCAACCTCTTTTTTATAGACCTGAAGGAGTTCAACTGCTTCTCGGAGTTCATCTATAAAAATGGGATTTAAGGTCTTGGCACCCCATTTTTCATATTTTTTTATCAGAGAGATGTAGTCTGTTCCTTTGGCATCTAAAAATATAGGCCTATATGGAAGCTCGCCTGTTTTTTCAATCCAAGTCTCGCAGAGTGTATGCACCATGGAATAAATAACATTTCCCTTACCGTTGGCGGCCTGACCATAAATACCAATGCTGAATTGAAACTTTTCAACTGCATCTAAAACGATGTCTTTTCCTATTGAGCTTATGCCTGGCCAATACTGTCCAGGTTTTAAGTCTTTTGGAGCTTCATCAAGAAGCAACACATCTTTGAAAGCTTCAGTGTGTAAAATAATTTTTGGCTGACAAAGAGGGAGCCAGCTTTTCTCGGATGAAATGGCCTCAATTTTCTTTTGAAAGATATGTTCAAGATTTGGCCTCAAAGCCTCAAACTGGTTCACTGAAAATGCCAAATTATAGCGATAGAAAACAAGTTTATTCTTTTGCCAGCGAACTTTGATAGAAGAATGAACGATTCTTTCTTTTACAGCTTCAGATTTAGAATCGGTGAATGTCTTTGTTGTTTCACGAAAGAGTCCAAGGGCCTTGAGTTCCTTGTAGTGATAGCGACGAGAGATTATATAGTTTCGGGCGACAACGAAAATGACGATGGCCCCGAGGAACACCCCAAAGGCCAAAGTCATTTTGAAGGCGGTTAACGAATGAATTACCGCTTTCATTTTTATTTCCTCAACTCTTCAATTCTACACCATGTAATCAACTCTCCAGGTTTATCCTTGTTAGGCATTGAACCTTGATTGACATAGAATTCATATTCACCAGGCTTTTCGATTTTTACTTTGCTATGAAGGTATTGATACCCAACACTGGTATCGCCATCATAGTCAGTTTTTTCGATTTTGACTTTTACCTGGTAAGGATAGTTTTTTCGTTTGTTTTCGTCCTTGGCCTGGCTGTCTCGACACCGAACAACCATGAATCTTTTGCTGTCTGTGAACTTTGATTTTTCCATTTTGACCTCCTTGGTCTGTTTAGTCTTTTGAATTCGTCTGCACTATGCTTTTGAATTCAAAAACTAAATGGAAAATCTAAAAATCAAATTTTATAAAGATAGTTTTTAGGGCTTCGCCCTGTGCCTTATAGATATGCGGCACAGGCTTTGCCCAAGAAATTTATGCAATGAACTGTGCAATTTGAACTAAGAAGGGAAAAGGGATGAATTATTAAAATCGTTTAAACGAGCAGGAATGCCCTTTAAAACGATTTATGATGTTTTTAAGGGTCTTGCAATTAACGGCCAAACAATCGACTTTTAAAGCTCTCTAAGAAGTGTAGAAATGGTAATCCCAAGTCCTTCCGAAATAGCGAGCAAAGTAGAATATCTTGGGTCTTTTTTTCCTGCCTCAATATCACTTAAGTTTCCTTTGCTGATACTCATTTTTGTTGAAAGCTCCTCAATGGTCATTTGTCTTCGCCTTCGCCTTCGCCATGAGGTAATTCTCTCACCCAATTTTAATAACCGTCGGTTTTGTAATCGCATTAGTTCTCCTATTTCATAAAATTATAAAAATTCTTGTAATAGCTTACACCTATTTGAGAAAAAAAGTTCGCTATTGCGAACATTTCGAGAGTCCAATTGGGTGTAATTAATCAGGAAAAAAATATTTATAAAATGGATATTCAGCTTAACCCCTGGAAAACATTGAGGTATTTTTTGCTATGTGATATTCTTATTTCAAGCAAAACGAATTGATTAAAGATGGTCTTTGGTCAGTCTTTGAGCTGGGTTCTGGATAAACCTAATTAAAGAAATCCTGATTAGTGGTGGTAAAATGAAGCCCTCTACAACCGGTCAAGTCCAGCCTGATTTAATCGAAATGGACAAAGAAACTAAAACACGAACTTACAGAAATCCTGATGGTGAATCCTTCACTATCTCCGAAGAAGATTTTTCAAAGGTGGTCGAAATTTTCGATTACCTAAGAAAGTCTCGGGATAAAAAAAGCACCCAAATGGACACTCTCGAACCCGAAAGTTCTCCGCAAGTTGATAAAACTGTGGCAAAAGAAAGGGTCGGGTGATTTATGAATGATATATATTACAGAAATAAAAATGCAGTAGCAATTTTGAGAGTCAGTAGTGGTCGTCAAAAAGATGGAATTTCCCATCAGGTACAAGAACAAAAAATCCGAGAATACTGCGAAGAGAATGAATTTAATCTGGTTAAAAGTTTTGTATTAACCGAGAGTGCGAAGGACTCTGATGGCCGCAAGAAGTATCATGAGGCCATGAACTTCATTCGCAAAAATAAATATGGCAATGTGCTTTTCTATGCACCAGACCGAGAAGCTAGAAATTTAATAGACCTTGCTGAAAATGAAATAAGAGTTCTCTCTGGTGAACTTACCATTCATTATGTCAGTGATAGAAAAGTCATGCATAAGAATAGTCCCGATTCTGACTTCCTTACTCGTGATTTTAATGGGGTCATTGCAAGACATTATTCCCGAAATCTTAGCACCCGAGTTTGCGATGCTATGAGAGCTAAGGCCGCTACTGGATGGTTCCCCAATAGTCGTCCTCCCTTGGGTTATGTTTGTCAAAAGGCTGTTGATTCAGAAACTGGTCGCACCAAAAATCGTGGTGGAATTATTATTCTGGACCCCAATATTAATAATCGACAGATAGTCCTTAGAGAATTTGAACTAAGGACCAAAGGTCTATCATACGAAAAAATTCGAGAAACAGTATTGGCCGAAGGATTGATGAGTAAAAAGCAAGCTCTCAAGTATAGAAAGAATACCATCGAGAATCGTCTCAACAATCCTTTCTATCGAGGTAAGTTCTTGTGGAAAGGTGAACTCTTTGAAGGTAAACACGAGATTTTCATTCCCAAAGAGCATCTTTTAAAAGTTGATTCCATGAGTGGCAAGTGGGGATTCACAAAGCGAGATTTCTCCACTCAATACACTGCCATAGTAGATGGCTGGCTGATGTGTTCGTGCGGTTGTCGGGTGATTTACGACCCAAAAACTAAAAAAATTAAAAGCTCAGGTGAGACAAAGACCTACCACTACTACCATTGCACCAATGGCAAAAATGTTCATGAAAAATTCGAGAATATCCAAGCTGAAAAAATCTGGGAACAATTTGGTGGCCTCATGGAAAAAATCAGTATTTCTGAAGAGTTTGCAATAGACATTGCTGATGCTCTTAATAAGACTGAAAAGAAGGCCCATAGAGTTGTTGAGCTTCAGATTGCTGAGTTTAACGATAAACTCAAGGAGCTTGATTCTCGCAAAGATTCCCTGGTGGACTTAATGCTAAGTCAGCAGATTGAAAAAGAGTTATTCGACCAGCAATTAAAGAGAATAAACTCCAATCGTGATTCACTTGTTGAGCAACTTGAGGCCCATCAAAAGAGTTTAACTTCGGCCTTAATAGAAACTGCGAAAACTGTTCTCGAACTGGCCACTTCAGCGAAATCATTATGGATTTCCAAGTCAGCACAAGAACGACGAGAGTTCCTGGATTTGATACTCTCGAACCCAATTTTAGATGGTCTAACTAACTGTGCGATTTGAATTGAAAAAACCATTCGCAGTGCTTGTGAAAATGAAAGAAAAAGAAGAATGGTGCGCGGGGGGGGACTTGAACCCCCACACCTTGCGGCATATGCACCTCAAACATACGTGGCTACCATTACACCACCCGCGCGCACAGAAAATGAACTTTGAGGTCACCGCTAAAGCTTCTTATTTCTAACCAAGGCGAGCTGGAGCCGTCAATAACTTCTCTTTATGGAATTGATAAATAGATTCCTGTCCAAATTAAGCTTCTCTGTTAACCCCACTCAAAAGTTGATGAGTCAGTACAGTAAGAGTCACGGATGACTTGAAGGCCCAAAGGGGGAGACTAGGACGGTCTCTTAAAATTTGGGCAAGAAATTAGGCCAAGGAGGATAAAATGGCGGAAATGAAAGAAATAATAATGTTTTGTATCCTCTATTCCAGTGTGATTTTAGGTGCTCTGGCCTACACATTGGACTCGCAGCCGAAGCCTCAGCGGCTAAAAGCGGGTAAAGAGCGATTTCCATTTGCTAAATAATTAATTTGTTCCCCCCTTATGACTGCAAAATGCGAGGTTTGGTGGTTCCCTCGTGTTTTGGTCCCCGCCGAGCTGGTGTTCCCAGCTCGGCTTTTTTATTTATTTCTTGTGAAAAGCCATGGACAAAAAATGAGCTAGTTGGGTAGTGTGCAGCGCTCCCATGGTGAATAACAAAAGCTTAAATCTTTCTACTCTTTTTTATCAGTACCCTGCCGAGTTGGTGGCCACGGAGCCCAAGCGTCCCTCAAGAGTTATGTGGGTTGAAAATGGCGAGCCTCAAGAGTTAATTTTCTCTGATTTTTTAAATCAATTCAAAAGCGGAGATGTGCTTGTTCTAAATGACACCCAAGTGCTCAAGCGACGAGTTTTTTCTGGGGATCTGGAAATTCTATTTTTAAACTCAGATGAATCTCAAATGGAATGGGAAGTGCTGTTTCCTTCAAAAAAATTACACTTGGGATCAAAAATAAATCTTCCTGGAGAATTCACGGCCGAGCTGATTAAAAAGGGAAGACCTCAGAAAATTCGTACAGATAGACCGCTTTCAGAAAGTTATTTCTTAGATTTTGCTGAGCTGCCCTTACCCCCCTACATCCAAAAAGCACGGGTGGAAAGACATAATGTTTCTGAAGATAAAAGTTGGTATCAAACCGCCTGGGCTGAAAAACCAGGAAGCTTGGCAGCCCCCACAGCTTCATTACATTTCTCAGGTCAAGATTTGGAAACCTTAGCTGAGCGTGGTGTGATCATTAAAAAGCTCACCCTCCATGTGGGGCTGGGAACTTTTTTGCCTCTGACTGAGGAAGCCATTTTATCTAAAACTTTGCATAAAGAAGTGGTCCAAATTCCACTAGCCACTTGGGATGAAATTCAAAAAGCTCGTGCTCAAGGGCGTCGAATTTGGGCTTTGGGAACAACTGTGACCCGTTCTTTGGAATCCTGTGCTCGGGGGATGTTGCCACAAGTTCAAAGTGGCTATTTAGGTGAGACTGACCTGTTTATTCAGCCAGGCGATGAGTATTTGTGTGTGGACGGGTTGTTAACCAATTTTCATCAGCCTGAATCTTCACTTTTAGCTTTAGTGCAGGCCTTTTCTGGCGCTGAAACAACGCGAATGTGTTATGAGTGGGCCATTAATAAACGTTTTCGACTTTTTAGCTATGGAGATCTGTCTGCTTGGATAAAGCCCCTCAAACCAATATGAAAATCGGCGAGTTTAAAGTTCATAGTACAGCTGGCCACGCCCGGCGGGGGACTCTCATGACGGCCCACGGAGCTGTTCAAACGCCCGTTTTTATGGCCGTCGGTACGAAAGCCACAGTTAAGGCATTAACTCCTGAAAATCTCAAAGAGGCGGGAACTCAAGTTGTATTAGGTAACACCTACCATCTTTGGGTCCGACCCGGCGATGATCTGATAAAGGAAATGGGTGGTCTGCATAAATTTATGCGTTGGGACGGCCCCATTTTAACAGACTCCGGAGGATTTCAAGTTTTTTCATTGAGCAAACTGCGAACTCTGACTGAAGAAGGTGTGCACTTTAGATCCCATGTGGATGGGGCTCCTTTGTTTCTGACTCCAGAGAAAAGCATGCAAATTCAAATGAACTTGGGCTCTGATATCATCATGGCTTTTGATGAGTGTTTAGCTCATCCGGCCACCGAGCAGGAAATTGAAAATAGCATGGCCCTCACCCATCGTTGGTTGATCAGGTCCAAGCAGGCCATGACACGATCTGAGTCCCTTCTGTTTGGAATTGTTCAAGGTGGTTTAAGTCTTAAGCATCGAATGAAATCCATGGAGCAAATTTGTTCGGTGGATTTGCCAGGTTATGCGTTGGGCGGATTTAGTGTGGGTGAGCCCATTCATTTGATGCACGAATTGTTACCTCACGTGACACCTCACATGCCTAAGGAAAAACCTCGTTATTTGATGGGAGTGGGCACACCCTTGGATTTAATTCTGGCCGTTGATAGTGGAGTGGATATGTTTGATTGCGTTATGCCCACGCGAGTGGCTCGCAACGGAACTCTGTTCACTTGGCAAGGCAAAGTCAGCATTAAAAGAAATGAGTACCGAGCTGATCCCAGCCCCTTGGATCCTGAATGTGATTGTTACACCTGCAAGCATTATACAAAATCTTACTTGCGACATTTATTTATGACCGGTGAGCTTTTGGGTTATCATTTGAACACCATTCATAATGTTCATTTCTACATGAGCTTGATGAAAAAAATGCGAAATGCTATTGAAACGGGCACCTGGGAAAATTTTAAGAATGACTGCATTTCGCGTTTCGTCAAAAAGACTTCTTAGTGTTTGAATCAACTGTTGAATTTCCGCTTTGTGTATGGTGACTTTAGGGTTGATCCATAACTTGATCTTTAAAATCAACTTTTGATTTTTAACGAAAGGAACTTATGCAGCCCGCGGCTCAGCCCAATCTTTTTGAATCTCTGCTGCCGATTATTATTATTTTTGCCGTTTTTTATTTTTTGATCATTCGACCTCAAAGTAAAAAACAAAAAGATCACTTAAGTTTTTTGAATTCACTGAAAAGGGGTGATGAAGTGATCACAGCCTCAGGGATTTTAGGCACCATCGACGGATTAACAGATCTCTATGTCACACTTGAAGTGGCTAACAATGTGAAAATTAAAGTTCTGAGATCACAAATTGCATCACTGGCTAAAAACTTAAATCCATCAACAACTGAAAAAAAGGGTTAACATCATGGAAGGTTATCGATTTCGTGCGACAGTCGCGATTCTTGGGGTCCTCTGGGCTGTACTTTGGGTTTTTCCCAATGTGGTTCCAGTGAAAAAATGGATGACAGATGCGCGCATTAATTATGGTTTGGACATTCAAGGTGGACTACAAATTGTCATGGGAGTTGATGTCGAGGGTGTGGTTGCGGAAAGCACTCAACGTGAGCTTCGATCCATTGAATCTGTTTTAGCCAAAGAAAATGTAGTGGCCACATTGACGGCTCCCAATTCAAAAAAAGGTGAGATTCAAATTGATGTCACCTCTGGCACTGTGGAAAAAATGCAGAAGGTGATGGATGACAATTACGGAACCATGTTTCAGGTTCTCAACCAAGCTGGTAATACAGTCACTTATCGTTACATCGACGCTTACATGCTGGACTACCGAAGTCGCATCATCAGTCAAGCGATCGAAACCATTCGAAATCGAATTGATGAATTTGGAGTGGCGGAACCTTCAATTGCTCAGCAAGGTGATGACCGAATCATGATTCAGCTTCCTGGTGCTGCCAATGCCGAGCAGGCTAAACAGCTGATCAACACGACGGCCAAGCTGGATTTTCAAATCGTTTCCCGAGCGATTTCACCAGATAAACTGATGGAAATGGTGACAGCTGCAGAAAAAGTAGGCGGCTACAGCCTAGATAAAATGAAGTATTCTGAATACATTGAGCGTTTGAATTCAGATCTGAAATCACAGATTCCTGCTGATACTGTGGTGTATTTTGAGCGCAACGAAAATGCTCAGAGAATTGAATTAGGAGCCACTCCTTATTTGCTCACCACCAACACAGGCTTGAGTGGAAACGATTTAGATGACGCCTTTATTAATTATGATGGGCAAACGGGAAGTCCCGTGGTTTCCCTTAAATTTAATCCCGTAGGAGCCAATAAATTTGGTGAACTGACAACTAAGAATGTCAATCAATCCATGGCCATTGTTTTGGATCGAGTGGTTAAGTCAGCTCCCAACATCAACGAACCCATCCGTGGTGGGCAGGCCCAAATCACTTTGGGGCGTGGACAAAACCGAGATCAAATTTTAAACGAAGCTCAAATGATTGCGACTTCGCTTCGAGCCGGGGCTTTGCCTGCTCGTTTAGAGCAATTAGAAGAGCGAACAGTGGGGCCTTCTTTAGGTGCTGACTCAATTAAAAAAGCTCAAATGGGATCAATAGTAGGTGCCACATTAGTTCTGTTGTTTTTGATGATTTACTACAAGGGTTTCGGAGTGATTGCCTCAGTTTCGATTATCATCAATATCCTGACTTTACTTGCTTTGCTGATTGCTTTTGGAGCTTCTCTGACTCTTCCTGGAATTGCAGGGATTGCCTTGACAGTGGGTTTTGCGGTGGATGCTAACGTCCTTATTCAGGAGCGCATTAAAGAGGAAATTGCAAAAGGCGTCAGTTGGGCCGGGGCTTTAAAAGAAGGCTACGGACGTGCCATGTCTGCCATTTTGGATTCCAACGTCACTGTGGCCTCAGTGGCCTTTATCTTGTTTATGTTGGGAACTGGCCCAGTGCGAGGTTTTGCAGTGACTCTTTTAATTGGTATTGTCACTACACTTTTCGGAAATGTTTTTGTCAGTAAAGTGATCGCCGACACTTTAGTCCATAAAATGGGACTTAAGAAAATCAGCATTTAAAAAAGGAATTGGAATTTATATGAAAAAAACAAATGACTTTGGAAGATTTGATTTTGTCGGAAACATTGGGCTTTTCGGCGGAATTTCTTTGGTTTTAACTTTTGTTTCTTTGGTCTATTTGGCGACCACTGGAATTAACTATGGAATTGATTTCCGTGGGGGTACTGAAGTTCAAGTGAAATTCAGCGGACCCACAATTTCAATTGATCAAGTTCGGGCCTCAGTCGAAAAACTTAAATTGGGAGATGTGGGACTGCAAGGTTTCGGTGATGCCAATGAATTTGTTCTTCGCTTCCAGACTCCTAAATTGGAAACTGAAAAAGCACAAAATGAGGCTATGCAAAAACAAATTTCAGACCTCAAATCAACTTTAGAAACTGACTTTAAAGAGGCCAGTCCTGAATTTCGCCGTGTGGATACAGTGGGGCCACAGGTGGGTGCGGAGCTTAAAAGAAATGGTTTCTTGGCGGTTTTTTATTGTTTATTGGTGATTTTGGGTTACGTGGCCTTCCGATTTGACTACCAATATGCGCCTGGAGCAGTGATATGTTTGTTTCACGACGCCGTTATCACTTTGGCGATTTTTAATTTAGTCGGTAAAGAAATGAATGTTCCAGCACTGGCAGCCATTATGACTTTGATTGGTTTTTCACTGAATGACACCATTGTGGTTTTTGACCGAATTCGTGAAACCGTTAGCCAATACGGTGATCGCGGTTGGAAGTTCGTTATCAATAAAGCCATCAATGATATGTTAGTTCGAACCATTATCACTTCGGGCACAGTTTTCACTTCAGCTTTCTGTTTATTTATTTTTGCTGAAGGCTCTGTTAAGGACATCGCTTTCGCCTTAACTGTGGGAATTATTTTTGGAGTGTACTCTTCTGTTTACGTAGCTGCGCCTTTAATTTTAGTTTTTGATAAATTGCGTGGTTCAAAACTGGCTAAAATGCAAACAACATGAAAATTTGGGAATCCAAATTAGAAAATTCTGAAGTAAGCCAGGGGCCAGCTTTTTTAAGCTGGCCTCGTCCGTTACGGGATTTTATTCAATCCCGTGGTTTTTCCGATGATCAGGATTTTGAAAGATTTCTTAAAAGTGATCTTCAATCTTTAAAAAATCCTTTTTCTATCAAAGGAATGTCAGAGGCCTGTTCACGGTTGGAAAAGGCCTACTTAGATAAAGAAAAAATATGCATCTATGCAGATTTTGATTTGGATGGAACCAGTGGTTGTGCTCTTTTAAAAAAAGCTTTCGATCAATTGGGTTATCAAGATGTAATGGCCTATCAGCCTAAACGTTTAAAACAAGGCTATGGATTTCACGCTCCCATCGTAGATGAGTTAAAGTCACAGGGGGTTAGTCTGATTGTCACCTGCGACGTGGGAATAACAGCAAATAAGGCTTGTTCTCGTGCTCGAGAGCTGGGTGTGGATGTGATCCTTACAGATCATCACTTGCCTTCTCAGGAGCTGCCTGAAGCTTTCATTATTGTTAATCCCAACCAGCCTGAAGATTCTTCGGGACTTGGATATTTAAGCGGTGCAGGTGTTGCTTTTTATTTAGTGAGGGCTCTCAAACGCCGTTTTACTGATCTCGGATGGGAAAGTGCACAGGCGCTGAATTTAAAAGATATTTTAGACTGTTTCACGATTGCGACCATCACAGACATGGTTCCCTTGATCGAAGATAATCGAGTTCTAACACAGGTGGGACTGAAAGTTTTGAGTCAAACACAAAGACCTGGTTTGCAAGTTTTGCTTCAGCAGCTGGGACTTCAAGGAAAGGTTTTGAGCAGTTCCGATGTGGCCATTCGATTTGCACCTAAGTTAAATGCCCTTTCTCGTTTGGAAGGCGAAGTTTTGCCCTTGGACATTTATCTCGAAGAAAGCTTTCAAAAAGCTTACTCGGTGATTGAATTCGTGATGGCACAAAATGCAGCTCGAGGAGAGCTTCAAAGTCAGGCTCTTAAAGTAGCTGAAGAAATAATTTTAGAGCAAAAACATTCCAATTTTCACTTTGTGCATTCTGAGCAATTTCATCGTGGTGTCCTAGGTTTGATTGCCACTTCATTGGTAGAACAAACTCAGAAACCCTGCTTTGTGGCGAGCCTGGATCCTGAAGAAGGAAAGCTGGTGGGTAGTTGTCGAGTTCCTGACTCCATGGAAATATCACTTGTTGAGGCTCTTGAATCCGCTTCACAGGGCCTTCTTCGTTTTGGGGGCCACGCTCAAGCCGCTGGATTTGAACTGCATGTATCTGAAATTGAAAATGTGAAATCTGCATTGCATAATTATTTTTCACTGCTCCGACCAAAAATAAGTAAATGCTTTTTTGATTCAGTTGTGCAATTTGAAGAGTTGAATTGGGAACTTGTAAACTCAATGAATCAGTTAGAACCCTTTGGTGTGGGCTTTGAAAGTCCAGTTTTTTTAGTTCGCAACCTGCAAGTGATAAGTATTAAACTTTTGAAGTCTCGGCACTTGAAAGTTCAGTTTAAATGTTCACATAGCGGTATTGTAAAAACAGGTCTGCTTTTTAGTCCCAATCCTAGGCAATCTGAACTCATTCGAAGCAAAGTGCCCTTGGATTTGATCGTGCAGGTGCAAGTCAACGAATGGAAGGGCCAAAAAGATATCCAATTACTTGTGGATGATGTTCGTCAAGCTGAGCCGTTGGTGACGGCAGCTCAAAGTGAAAGTGAGCTGCGATGAATTTTGTTGTTTTGTTGTCGGGGGGACTCGATTCAACTGTAAATCTCTATGAAGCCCACCGAGCAGGAAATGTAAAGTTGGCTCTGACTTTCGACTATTCTCAGCGAGCTGTGAATCCAGAGATTGCGACAGCAAAAAGACTTTGCTCATTATTAAATGTTCCCCATAAAGTGGTGAAGCTGTCTTTTTTTGAAGATTTGGGGCAATCCAGCTTAGTCGATAAATCTCAAAATGTCCCAACGGGGGCAGACATTTCAATGGATGATTTGAAGCAAAGTCATAAAACAGCTCAGTCTGTTTGGGTTCCTAATCGAAATGGAATATTTATGAATATTGCTGCTGGTTTTGCGGAAAGTCTGGCAGCTGATACAGTTGTGCCCGGTTTTAATCTTGAAGAGGCCGCTACCTTTCCCGACAATTCAGAAGATTTTTTAAAAGCTTTGAATGGGTCTTTAAAATATTCAACTCAGCAAAAAGTGAAAACCCACTGCTTCACAACGCACTTATCTAAAACTCAGATAGTTAAGCGGGGCCTAGAGTTAGGTGTCCCTTTTGAGTTGATTTGGCCCTGTTACTTTTCTGAAGAACATTGGTGCGGTAAGTGTGAATCCTGTCAAAGATCTCGGCGTGCTTTTGAAGCCAATGGTCTGGAGCTATTCAAATGAAAACAAAATTTTTAAAAGATGAATTTCTTTATGATGGTTCACAAATGAAGCCGCTCGATAATTATCTGAAATATGATCTTCTTGGGGACTCTTGTCTGTCATGGATAGGACCTTGCGAGATCAGTTTTGATAAAATGCTGGATGGTGAGGATCTGATTGAGAAATGTGAAATTCGTGGATCTAAGATGTTGCATTTCATTTTTGAAATTTTTCAAAGGGAACTTGTCAGCGCTGTTTTTTTACAAAGACTTTTTGCGAGCCTCGTTCAGGCTTACGTTTTTGAGAATTCTAAAATTTATCTTAAACGAGATGGTGATGATTTGTATTTGGAAGACAAAAAGTTTTCCATTAGTATTGCGGCACCAAGTATCAACTCCAATATGGTTCACTTTGCAGTGAATGTGAGCAACTTGGGAACACCTGTTAAAACAGTGTCCTGTGAAG
Source organism: Bdellovibrionales bacterium (assembly GCA_046336825.1). Classification (GTDB taxonomy): domain Bacteria; phylum Bdellovibrionota; class Bdellovibrionia; order Bdellovibrionales; family Bdellovibrionaceae. Next base: position 13,188 of record JBKDFX010000017.1, read on the forward strand.
ACCTCAATATTAAACCAGAAGTGATGGCAGAAGTTCTGCTCAAAAAAATCAGTCACGAGTATCAGTCCATTATAAATGCCAGTTTTAAAGTAAGAGCCATTCATAACTAAAACTGGGCCCCTCAAGTGTTGTTTTAGATTAGTTTTCTGTAATTAAGTTATTAGAACTACTGGATTAACTTAATCTTTATTTGTTCAAGTTATTAAAACTAAAAGTCGAGGGTCAAAGATATTTCTAAGTATTTGATTTCTATATTGTTTTGCTAAAAGCAACAACATTTAGATACCCCAGTTTTAATCAATTCCGAAAGATAAAATACACAGCGCCAATCAGGCAAAGACTGGCATAGAGATAGTCCATTTTGAGGGGCATTTTCATATACCAGACACTGAATCCAGCAAAGACAAGTGTCCCGCTTTTTTGTTAATCGGACTTTTGACGCGAGCATTTAGTGGATGATTTAATCCCAGTATTGCGTCAAAGGAGTGAAGCGATATGGAACAGAATCAGGATAGGCAACGTCGGCACTTTTCGCCAGACCAGAAAT
>JBKDFX010000018.1:0-12253 GCA_046336825.1 Bdellovibrionales bacterium
AAAGCGTTGAATCCAAGATTTATCACTTCGCCTGCGGTAAAAACCAAATCTGATAAAACGTTTCCGCGGAACGGACGGATGAGAAATGGGATGGCAATGGGGGCATCGAAGAATCATGATGAGAAGAACAGTGCAATCTCACCACCAACAACAATTTGGGGGCCCAGTTTTTAAAAGAAACCCAGCAACTGTAAAAATAAAGCCAAGCCAATCATAATGGGCGCAAGCCACCTGATAACAAAAAACCAATGACTTTCCATAATGACACTGATGAATTTGTTTCGATCCACAAAGAGTTCACTTTTTTCTTTATCTGAAACTGCATAGTTAAAAGTAATCAACAGTCCCAGGGCCACAATTGGTAAAAGCCAATTGACCGCTAAGTTATCAAGCACTTCCAAAACCCGAGGACCTCCACTGTGCAGCCCGATCCCTGGAGTTAGGACCCAAAAAATAGTGAGCAATAAAATAACGCTTGAACAACTCCACACTGAAATATTTCTCGACATCTTAGGTTTCAAGCTTTGCAGATTACTAATCAAAGCCTCTGTTAATGCCAAACTGGCATTGAGACTTGCCAAATAAAGACATAAAAAGAAAATGAGACCTAAGAAAGCTCCGCCTCCGCCCAGACTGTGAAAGTACTGAGGAATCACATTGAAAAGCAAAATAGGATCGCTTTGAACACTTTGAGTGGCCTGAAAGGCCACTGGAAAAACAAAAAGGAGTGCCACAATAGAGACAAAGACATCAATCATAGCAATTCGAAAACCCAGCGTTGGAATATGGTCATCTGATTTCAAAAAAGATCCAAAACTGACCATCAAACCAAAGCCCACTGACATGGTAAAAAACACATGAGCCAAAGCACGACTCATGGTCTCCAAGGTTACTTTGGAAAAATCGGGATAAAAAAGAAAACGAAATATTTCCCCGTTATCTCCCTGGCTTAAAGATTTCCACAACAGCACAGCCACAAGTAGAAAAAAGGCAGGGACAATGGTACGAATCCACTTTTCCAAACCCTCTTGTACACCGATGGAAACAATTAAAATAACAAATAGAAGATGAACACTGGTCAATAAAATCTGCAACCAAGGGTGACTTTGCAAAACTGAAAAAGAAAACACAGTGGGGTCTGTCACAAAAACATCAATTACAAAGCGCGCCAGAAAATGTAACACCCAACCACTGATGACAGAGTAATAAGAAAGCACAATGGTCGAAAGTAAAACCGAAAGCCCACCAAAAACAAAAAGGGGGCGCTCCACCTTTTTAGATATATCGAGGGTCGCTTTGAGAGCACTCTCTCCTAATTTTTGCCCGAGCATCAATTCAGCAATCAGAAGTGGCAGTCCAATTAAAAAGGCAAACAACAGGTAAAAAAGAAAAAAAGCACCCCCGCCGTTTTCGCCCATGACAAATGGTAACCGCCATAGATTCCCCAGTCCCAAAGCAGAACCCACCGAAAGCAGATAAAAGGCCATGGTGGATCGCCATGAGCTACGCCGCTTCACCATTAATTTTCTCCACCTCTTCTGGATTTCATGCAGAAAATTCGAATAGGAAGTCCATGTAAATTCCACTGATCTTTAATGGCTTTAACCAAGAATCGTCGATAGGAGTTTTGAACTCCACCTGGATGATTGGCAAAGGCGATAAAAGCTGGCGGCACTTGATAGGTCTGAGTTAAATAATAAAACTTAACGTTTGTTGTCGCCCAAACCGGTGCAGGAGCTTTACGAATAGTTTGAAAAAAGAAGTCATTGAGCTCAGAGGTGGTGATTCGCATTCTCATGGCCACAGAAATTCTTTCCACTTCTTTTAAGAGATTTTCCAAACCAAAGCCTGTCAAGCTGCTTGTGAAAACTAAGGGCACATCAGGAAAAAAGTGAAAAGTCCGAGCCACTTGCTCACGAAATGTTTTTTGATAATCTTCCACTTGTTTTCGACCCAGATCTGATTTGTTAGCCACAAGAATGACAGCTTTATGATCTTCCAAAATGGACTGCATAATCTTTGCGTCCTGTTCTGTAGGTCCCATGGTTCCATCCACCACAAGAAGCACAAGATTCGCTCTTCGAATGGACTCTTGGGACTTAAAAGCCGCAATGATCTCCACATCTTCTTCACGTCGGGCCGACTTACGAAGACCGGCTGTGTCCACAATGGTGTAATGGTGGTTGTTGTAATAAAAAGGAGTGTCCACAGAATCCACTGTGGTCCCTGCCACCGGACTGACTAACATTCGATCTTGTCCCAAAAGAGCATTGCACAAGCTGCTTTTACCCACATTGGGTTTTCCCACGAAAGCGATACGAGCACTTTCCGTGGTCTCAGTTTTAAAATCAGGTAAATTTTTATGTAACCACTCTAAAATTTCAGAAACACCTCGACGCTGTTCAAAACTACAACCCACCACATCCACACCAAATTCATAGAATTCAGCTAACTGAAGGGATTCTTCATGTTGACGATCTACTTTATTGACGATGAGTAAAAATGGTTTTCCACTTTGTTTAGCGATTCGAATAATATCGCGATCTTCCGGTAACAATCCTGATCGTGCATCCATCACTGCCAATATAAAATCAACTGAGTACAGAAACTCACTGACCTGCTCTCGGATCATTTTAGATATAAGATCCTCTGATTCTGTGATACCACCCGTATCAATCAAATCAAAGTTCTTTCCCCATATCTCCATGGGTTCTACGATTATGTCTCGAGTTACTCCCGGCTGGTTTTTAACAACCGCTTTGCGAGTGCCCGTAAGAACATTAAAAAGTGTGCTCTTACCCACATTGGGGCGACCGATGATGGCCACTTTGGGAGCAAACTCCACGCTCAAAGTTTGCTCTGCATTTTCAAGAACGTTTGTCATGGAAGTAACCCAACTCTTTCATCAATCGTTTGTTTTCTGTCCAGGACTCCCGTGCGGCCACATTGAGTCCTAAAAATATTTTCTGCCCCATTAATTTTTCAATTTCTTTTCTGGCTTCTTGGCCAATCTTTTTTAACATCTGTCCCCCTTGACCAATCACAATGCCCTTATGATTGTCTTTAGAAACTAAGATTTCCAAAGTGATTCTGGGAACAGGCTCAGCGTCTTCTTTGAACTCAATGACTCGAACAGCCACTGAGTAGGGAATTTCATCCTTAAGGAGTAAAAAGCATTTTTCTCTGACAATTTCACGGACCAAATCTCGCATGTTTTCAGTGGTGAAAAGTTCTGAATCATAAAGCGGAGCTGGAGATTCGGGGAGCAGCTTTTCAATTTCACCCAGAATGATTTTTCGGTCCTCTTCAGTGAATCCATCTTTTTTTAAGCAGGAAACAGATAAAGACTTTCCCCCCAGAGCTTGCACTCGATCCTGTAAAATAACAGCACGATGGGCTTTGTCATCCAAGTCAGCCTTTGTGATCAACGCTAACCAAGGTTTTCTTGATTTCTTGACCATCTCTAGAATTTCTTCGGCTTCTTTTTGAGTTTTGGTGTCGATGGATAACACAGCAATCAGAACATCGCTTTCAGAAATCACTTCATTGGCTTCTTGTGCTAAAAATTCGAATAATCCTGGTCTAGAGCTCACCACACCAGGAGCATCCACAAACACAATTTGTGCACTTTCACTTGTCCATATGCCATGCACTCGCCTTCGAGTGGTTTGAGGTCGTGGGGTCACAATGGAAACTTTTTGATCGATTAAAAAATTCATCAATGTGCTTTTTCCCGCATTGGGTTGCCCGATGAGTCCAACAAAACCTGCTCTCATAACTTCTCTTCTCCTGATTTATCTTGTGAATAACTTTGTACTCGCAGTTGAAAGGCCTGCTCCGCCGCCCGTTGTTCGGCTTTCTTTTTACTGGGTCCCTGACCCTGACCCCAAACTTCGTCCCCGACTCTCACTTCCACTTGAAAAACTCGCTGATGAGAAAGCCCTGTTTCTTCCGTCAAATGATACAGTGGGGTGAGTTTCAGTTCTTTTTGTGCCCACTCCTGAAATCTTGTTTTAAAGTCTTTCTCAAACTCTTTGCCGCCCAAGGCTCTGACATCATTTTCAAATAGTGAATTGAGCCAAATTCGAGCTGTGTCATGGCCTTGATCCAGATACAAAGCTGCCAACAAACTTTCAAAAACATTGGCAAGTACACTGTCTTTATCGGCCCCACCTGATTTGAATTCAGCAGGCCCCAATCGCAATCGCTGTCCAAAACCCAAGGCTCGTGACTTTTGTGCCAGAAACTCTTCATTGACCAAGCTGGCTCGCTTTTTACTCAAAACACCTTCACTGTCCTTGGGAAAGGTTTGCATTAATAACTCAGCAATAAACAAATCTAAAAGGGCATCACCTAAAAACTCCAGTCGTTCAAAGTCATCCACTTCCAATTTTAGCTCTTGAACAAAACTTCGATGGGTTAACGCTTGTTCTTTTAAAGTTTCGCTCTTAATCATTTCTAAAGGAGACAGCTGCTTCATAAGCTCTCCTGGATCACTTCGGCTAAAAATCGACCATCTTGACTGGAGCCACCCAACCACTCAAAACTTTTTAAACGAACAGGCACTTCCCCCGTGATTTTCTTTAGAGAATCTAAAGACTCCGCTGAATCAAATCTTATGTTGCAGTACTCGCGGGTAAGCCCCTGGGACTTGGAATTAGGTTTAGAAAACAAAAGCGCTTTTTGAGTTTTACCCACTTGCTGAAAACCCCAGTCCTGATAGCGATCCGCACTGAGTTCTCGAAGACGACGGGCCCTGTTTTTTCTCTCTGAAAAGGGAATTTGCTCCATCAGTTCGGCGGCACGGGTCCCCGGCCGCTCAGAGTAAGGAAAAACATGCAATCGAGTCCAAGGTAAATCAGCTAAACAAAGATAAGTGTCTTCAAATTTTTCAAAGCTTTCGGTGGGAAAACCCGCAATGACATCCATACCGACAAACGCATGGGGAACATTTTTAGCAATTTTCTCTAATGACTGCCGCACTTCCCTTTGGCCATATTTTCTTTTCATGTCTTTAAGAACATCTGAATTAGCACTTTGAATACTCATATGAAAATGAGCACACATTCTGGGATCTTGATAAAGTTCCAAAAGCCGATCACTCACTTCAATAGGCTCAAGGGAAGACAAACGGAATCGAGGCATGGGGGTTCTCACCAGCAACGCCTGGAGCAGGTCTTCAAGCTTTCGTCCCTCATCATCAAAGTCACCCACATGAACTCCGGTCAAAACCACTTCCCTTAAACCTTGTTCATAAAGTTCCACCACTCGATTGCACAAATCGGTGATGGAAATGGACCTGGATTTTCCTCGAGCGTAAGGAATGATACAAAAAGAACAAAAACTGTTACAACCGTCTTGAATTTTTAAAAAGGACCGGGTGTGTTCAGATTCAACTCCACCCCCAATTTCGAGATCTTCTTTTTTAAAGATATTACTCTTAAAAACTCGGCTCTCTGTGCGGCCTTGAATCAACTGTTGGATCAGATTTGGCAATTCAGACTTATGCGAGTTGGCCACGATTAAATCAGCTTGAGAACTCAGAAATGAATCTGTGTCCACTTGAGCGGCACAGCCGGTGACAACCACAAGCGATGATGGGTTTTCTGATTTAATTTTTCGAATGAGACGTGAAGCCTGCTGTGTGGCTTCTGAGGTCACAGCACAGGAATTTAAAACATGGACTTTTCTTGCAAACTCAAAGGCCCCCTCACGCTTCAAGTTTTTTTCAATTAAACCTGAATCGTAAGTATTAACCTTACAGCCAAAAGTGTGAGTCTGAACTTCAAAATTCATGATTTGATCCAGCCTCCACCTAAAAGTTGATGGCCTCGATAAAAAACAGCCGCTTGCCCAGGGGTGACGGCTCTTTGCGGTTCTATAAATTTCAATTCAATTTGCCCCTGGGTATTGAATTTCACTTGGGCCAAGCTGGGCTTGTGTTGATAACGAATTTTAACACCCACCACTTCATCTGCTTTAAGCTCAGAAATAAATTGGGAATCCACCACTAAAGCTTGCTCTGAAAATAAGTGCTCTTCACTCCCCACCCATACCGTATGAGTTTCAACATCCACTTTGATCACAAAAAGCTTCTCATGGTGCGTGAGACCTAAACCCTTACCCTGACCGATTGTAAAATGATGAATCCCTGAGTGTTCACCCATGATTTCACCGCTGGGGTATCTTTTAATAAGACCTGATTTTGATTTCAAAATTTCCTGGGGAACTTGGGATTCGATAAATTTTCCATAGCCCATGTTTCCAACAAAACAAATTCCTGTAGAGTCTTTCTTTTGGGCCACTCGCAAACCACGCTTTTCACAGTATTCACGAACTTCTGGCTTTTTCATTCCACCTACAGGAAAAAGCAATCGAGGAACAACTGACGGATCAATGGTAAACAAAAAGTAGGTTTGATCTTTCCAATCATCAGTGGATGTATAAATACCAGCTTGGCCCAGTTCATCGTATCGAACTTGTGCGTAATGACCTGTTGCTAAATAATCACAGTCCAGCTCGTGCATTTTTTTTATCAAATGGTCAAACTTCAAGTAGGTGTTGCAATTCACACACGGCAAAGGAGTTTTGCCGTCTAAATAATCTTTTAAAAATGGATCAATCACTGAACTTTTAAATTTGGCCTCGCAGTTGAGAACATAAAATGGAATCTCTAACTCATCAGCGACAGATCGAGCGTCTTCGACATCGAGTGAAGAACAACAGGTTCCATTTCCTTCGGTCACATCACACGAGGAATAATCCCAAACTTGCATGGTGGCTCCCACCACGTCATAACCTTGATCTACTAAAAGTGCTGCGGCCGCCGAAGAATCCACTCCTCCGCTCATGGCTACTAAAACTCGTTTTCTTTTTTTAGAGTTCAATGGAAGTCTCCTGAAGATTCACTTGCGAATTATTAAGTTTACGTAGCCTCAATACGGTGCTGATCAATTCATCAATAAAGGCTTGAACCTGCACTTCTGTTGATTCCCAACCTAGGCTTACCCTTAAACTGGTTTGAGCTTCGGATCTTGAAAATCCCATGGCCAAAAGAACGGGACTGGGCTCTGGATTACCACTGGAACAGGCAGCGCCGGTGCTCACAGCAAAGCCCTTGATATCAAGAGAAATAAGTAAAGTTTCACCGTCGATTCCCTCAATCAACAAACTTGAGGTGTTGGTGAGCCGGGGCTCAAGATTGGCCACAATTTTCACACCAGGAAGATTCTTTTGAATTTCAGTCTCCATGTGGTTTCTAAGTTCAAGAGATCTCTGAATATTTTTTTCTACTTCTTGGGATAAAGTTTGAGCGGCAGCACCAAAAGAGGCCACACCTAAAATATTTTCCGTTCCTCCGCGGCGAAATCTTTCTTGAGCTCCGCCATGGATCAGTGGAATTTGGGGAACTCCTTTTTTGGCATAAAGTAAGCCCACACCCTTAAGAGCATAAAATTTATGAGCTGAAAATGAGGCGTAGTCGACATTCCACTTTTTTAAGTCAATTTTGAGCTTACCTAAAGTTTGAACCGCATCTGTATGAAACAAAGCTCCTTGAGAATGGGCAATTTTAACCATTTCTTCGATGGGAAAAACAGTTCCCGTTTCATTATTAGCTGCCATCACAGAAACCAAAGCGGTCTGAGGTCCGCAGTGTTTTTTATAAAACTCCAAATCCAACTGACCGTTCCGATTCACTGGAATTCGGTGAACTCGTGCTCCCTGGCTTTCGATGTACTTCATTGTCTTAAGAACGGAGGGATGCTCAACAGCAGAACAAATAAACTCATTTTTATTTGATGTTGAAAATACGCCTTGAATGACCGTGTTGTTGCTTTCGGATCCACCACTTGTGAAAATGAGTTCTAGAGGACTGGCGTTTAAAAATCGAGCCAGGGATTCTCTGGACTTTCTGAGTATTGTTTTACTTTTACGACCGGCCCAGTGAATGGAGGAAGGATTCCCAAATTGAGACAGTTGATTGATCACGACCGCTTGAACATGGGGATTCAAGGGAGTGGTCGCATTATGATCCAAATAAACCCATTCCGAGTTGTCTGTGCTTTCCATAAGTTTGACGATTTATACCAGAATCCATAAAATTGAGAAGAACTTTGGGTTTTTCTGTAAGGATTTAGCATCCTTAGACCGATAGTAAAGAAGATGAATTATCCGAATTGGAAGGAATATTTTACGCAAGCAATCACAGGATATGATCCTGTTGAAGCTCAGGGGCTTTCAGAGCTGGGATTTGCCATTGTCCAAGGGCAAATCAGTGAAAATGACTATCTCGGATGGGCTCGAAAAAGTTTTGAAATGATGAGCGTTGACTTGAATTTCTTTCAAAAACAACCTCCTCCACTCAGCTTAGTTAAACGTTATAAAGATATTTATACTTGGGGACCCGAGATTTTACCTGTGGCCGAGTGGGACGGCCACTTGATCGTATTAACACTGGAAAAACCCAAAATTGAAATTCCAAAGGAATTAAAACCCATCGTGCTTTTAGCTCCAGTGAGTGCTCTTAATCAATTCTGGTTGGTTTGTCTGGATGAAATGGAATCCTCCAACTCCGAAGGAAACTCCTCTGGCGATGAAAAACTGGAAATCGATTCGGGTGGACTTTTGGAGGGAATTTCTCTTGATGCCCCCACGGCCGTGACGGGTTTGGATTTTTCTGGCATCAAGCCACAATTGGTGGGTGAAACCACGGTTTTAACAGAAGTTACAAAAGTCCCCAGCTCCACTCCAAATCACAACAACGGGAAAGTTCAATCCCTCGGTGAAAAGACTGTGAAAGTGGATAATCTTCCTAAAATTCTATCACCACCACCGATCACTGAAGTGAGCATTGAAATCAACACTTTGATCAAACCTGCCGCCCATGTGCCTAAGATTCCGACTTCAATTCCGACTTCGATACCAGTTTCGATACCAACTTCAATTCCTGTGGCTCCTCCCCAAAACGTGGCCAATAATGAAGTCAAAGCCGAACCTAAAGTGATTGCAGTAGTCAACCCTTCTGCCCAAGTGTCCGAGGGACCCGTACTACAAACACTCCAACAGGTATCTGATATTTATGAGCAAAGATGCTACATCGAATTTAATTCCTCTAAGAAAACAGCTTTGGCTCAGTTGTGGCCAGCCGAGATGAACATCACCCAACAGCCCACAGCTGTGGATTTAAATAAAGATAGTTTTTTGAAAATAGTGGCCAAAACTCAAAAACCTTACCATGGACAATTAATTCCCACAGACAGCACCGTTCAGTTTTTTAAAGAAATGAATCATGGAGCCTTGCCTGAAAATGTCACAGTCATTCCCCTCATCAAATCTGGTGAAGTGGTGGGCGCTATCATGGGTTGGGGCTCAAAAACCCAATATGCTCTTCATCATCTGCGAAACATGGAAAAAATTGTCAATCAGCTCTGCCTGAATATGGGTTTTACCCCCCTCGATCAAGCCAGCTAGCTCACTGTCCAATCAATGGACCTCACATTTTCATTTTCTTTTTTGATCTTAATATGGATTATTTTTTTATTCTTTGGCCAAACCTGAAAATCCAACAAATTGGACCATTCTATAAAGAATGGTCCCGACTCCTGGTGCAGGAGATCCCAAAATCCAATACTTTCTAAATCTTCTTCGCTCTTGAGTCGATAAAGATCCACATGATGTAAAGTAAATCCCCGATTGGTTTTGTACTGGTTGTGAAACGAAAAGGTGGGAGATTGAATTTGAGCAGAACCAAAAATTTGAGCTACAGATTTCACGATTTGAGTTTTACCAGCACCCAAAGGACCTTCCAAAAGGATCAAGCAAGAATTGTCGATTTCTAATATCAGGTTGGAGGTGACCCAGCTTTCAAGCTCTGAAAGATTTTTAATTATCACATTCATTTTAAAATCAGAGTTTTAACCATGGTTTTCACACTTTGGAAAAAACCCGATTTCAGCGCCTCACAAACAAGAAAATGTCCAATGTTCACTTCTTTAATGAAAGGCAGTTGCGTGATTTTTTGAGAATGATCGTAATCAAGTCCATGGCCTGCATGCACTCGCATTCCTAGATGGTGGCAAAGAACAGCCGCTTTTTTGAGCTTGAGCCAAAGTGCGTTTTTCTTTTTGCCTTTAGCCATGACCCATGAACCGGTATGAAACTCAATAGCATCGGCCCCCAGTTCGTGGGCTTTTTTTATTTGCTGAGGATCTGGATCGAGGAATAGAGAAATTTCAATGCCTCGAGATTGAAGTTTGATTATTGCACTCGCTATGGCTTTAGTGTTTTTGAATAAATCAAGCCCACCTTCGGTGGTGAGTTCTTTTCTTTTTTCAGGAACAAAACAACACCATTCAGGTTTATGTTTCAAAGCCAGTCGAACCATTTTCGGAGTCACAGCCATTTCGAGATTTAAATCCACAGGACATTGTTCTGCTAGATCCTCAAGATCACTGAGTTGAATATGTCTTTGATCTTCACGCAAATGAATGGTGATTTGATCAGCACCTGCACGTTGAGCCTCATTGACGAAATACAGAAGATGGGGATAGGAAGTCTGGCCTTTTCTCACTTGTCTGAGAGTGGCCACATGATCCACATTTACACCCAAACGAATTTTACTTTTTTTAAGCATTAGGACAGTTCCTTTTCCAGAAGTCTGGCAATACTTTCAGCGTATTGATTAATTTTGATTTTATCAGGACCTTCCACAAGAATTCGAATCACAGGTTCGGTGCCTGAAAACCGAATGAAGGTTCTACCCAATCCAGCCAGTTCATTTTCTATTTTATTAATCAATTCTGAGTAGCCCACAATCTCATTTAATTCCTTACGGTGACGGACACGGCAATTAATAAGAACCTGGGGAACATCCTCAATCAATTGATTGAGATCACTCATTTTAAAACCCGACTCACGAAGAACAGCTAGAACTGAAAGGGCCGCGATACAGCCGTCGCCTGTTGTGGTGTGATCACTAAAAATGATGTGACCGGATTGCTCGCCCCCAAGATTATAACCATTTTTTCGCATTTCTTCGACGACGTACTTGTCACCCACACCCACTTTGACAACTTGAATCCCGTTTTCCTTCATCTTTTTTTCAAGTCCAAAATTACTCATGTGAGTCACCACGAGCGTGTTATTTTTAAGAGCTGATTTTTGTTTTAAAAATAAAGCACAAAGTCCTAAAATGTGATCTCCGTTGAGGATTTGTCCCTTTTCATCACACATGATCACTCGATCCGCATCACCGTCTAAACTGATCCCCACATCAGCACGAAACTCTTTGACGGCCTCTGCTAATTTGGCAGGATAGAGAGCTCCCACTTTATCATTGATATTGGTCCCATTGGGACTGTCACCAATTTGAATGACTTCAGCCCCTAGCTCTTCAAATATGGCAGGTGCCACTCGGTAGGCCGCTCCATTGGCTGTATCTAAAACGATTCTGAGCCCATCCAAAGTGTACTCTAAAGGGAAGGTGTTTTTTGCATAAACGATGTATCGACCTTGAGCATCTTCGATTCGCTTTGTTCGTCCCACTTCCTGGGAAGGAACCAGATAACGATTCAAATCTTCTTTCAAGACCAATCTCTCAATTTCTTTTTCTAAAGCATCAGGGATTTTATATCCGTCACTGCCAAATATTTTAATTCCATTGTCTTGATAAGCATTGTGACTGGCCGAAATAACGATCCCTGCACAGGCTCGCATGGTCCTTGAAAGATAACCAATCCCCGGAGTGGGAAGAGGTCCCACCAGCTGAACATAAATTCCCATGGAATTAAGCCCACTGGCCAAGGCCTGCTCAATCATATAACCCGAAAGACGAGTGTCTTTTCCAATGACCACTTTTTTTACAGGACTAGCACTTTTGAGTATTCCTCGTTGCAACATCACGCCAATGGCTTGCCCCACTTTCGACACCGTTTGCGGTGTCATGGGTTCCACATTAGCAGTTCCACGGATTCCATCTGTTCCAAAAAGTTTTGTGAGTTCTTTCATTTTCTACCTTATTTACGAGGAGTGACTTCAACTCGAATCATGTTGGGACGAACACTGAGCACTTTAACTCCATTCGGAGTTTTGATCATATGGGTGGGAATATCCACTTCCAAAACACCCGTGCCTAAATTTGAAATATCCAAAGCTAAATTCTGCACTTTGGGATCATCGATAAATCTTCTCAAGGAAGAGCGAGGCCCTGAAACTCGCACGCGGATACGATCTGCTGTTTGTGCCACCAAAGACT
>JBKDFX010000019.1:0-19410 GCA_046336825.1 Bdellovibrionales bacterium
ATCATTGGCCATTGATAATATTTTTATCTTTGCAGTTGTTTTCTCATATTTTGCAATACCAAAGGTTTACCAACATCGCGTTCTTTTTTGGGGAATCATTGGCGCCCTCATTTTCCGTGGTCTCTTTATCGCGATGGGTTCTGTGCTTATGCAATACAAGGCTGTTGTTATATTTTTCGGCGTTTTGCTTATTTTGACAGGCACAAAGATGTTTTTTGCAGGCACCGAAACTCAAGATCTAGAAAGCAATTTCATCGTCAAGCAACTCAAAAAAGTATTTCGAATTCATCCAAAAATTGAAGGACAAAAGTTCTTACTAAAAAAAGAGGGTCTTTGGTATGTCACCCCTTTGTTTCTTGCACTCATTTTTATCGAGTTGACTGATATTATTTTTGCTGTGGATTCGGTGCCAGCCATTTTTGCCATCACAAAAGAACCCCTCATTGTCTTCACAAGTAATATTTTTGCAATTCTAGGTCTTCGATCGATGTATTTTATGCTATCTAGCGTGATGGATAAATTTAGATTTATTAAGTACGGCTTGGCTGGTGTTTTGATTTTTGTAGGATTAAAAATGGTCTATCTTAATGAAGCCTTTGGCGGAAAATTCCCAATCGGCATTTCATTAGGAATCATCACTGGACTCATTGGATCTTCCATCTTGGCTTCCTATATCATCGACAGAAAAAAGGGGACGACCTAAAAGTCGTCCTTTTATTAAGGTAAACTTAAATCAGGAAAATCTTTTAAATCTGGAGAGGCAGCTGGGTTTTCTGCAAGAAGATTGAGTATTTCCTCAATGGCTCGATCTAATTGTTCATCTTTTCCTGCCGCTAGACCCTCTGGGGTTTGTACCACTTCAATATCTGGATCTGTTCCGTAATTTTCCACTTTAAATCCAACATCTCGAAAATAGTAGCTGTATTCCGGCTGTGTGGTTTGAGTGCCGTCCTTTAGAGTGTACTGACCGTTTATGCCTACCACTCCACCCCATGTTCTTACTCCAATAAGGGGTCCAATTTTCATTTGTTTGAAGTTGTGGCTGAATATATCTCCATCTGACCCAGCCAATTCATTTGTAATCGCAACGATGGGACCACGAATGGCATAATTGGGGTTTGTGTGAATTCCTTGGTACCGAGTGGCCACAAAGGCATTCACTTTTTGGGACAACTGGGTCAGTAAATGTTGGGAAACATGCCCACCACCATTAAATCGAACATCCACAATGAGTGCATCGAAAGTACCCTCTTTTAAATAGCCACGATAAAATTCAGAAAATCCTTTAACCATCATGTTGGGAACATGAACATATCCCACTTTATTTTTGGTCACCTTATGCACGTAATCTGTATTTTTTTTGACCCAATCTCGATAAATGAGGGGCTTTTCTGAATTGAGTGTTTTTACTTCGACTCTTTCTTTAAATTTTGCGCCATTTCGTTGAATCAAAAGACTGCAACTCACTTTGTTCTTATTCGTCAATAGCGAGTAAAACTCATCCAAATTCGAAAAAGTAACTCCATCAACATCTAATATTCTATCTCCCACCTCGAGATTGACTCCTGAATCCAAAAGTGGAGAGCGTAAAAGTGGATTCCAAGAATCACCTGAATATATTTTAATTATCTTCATTGAGTTAAATTTATATTCAAATTTTAGCTCTGCTCCTAAAAGTCCTATCAATTGCCTTTCACTTTTTCTTTGGTAGTCACCACCGTACTCATAACAATGACTTGTGCCGAGTTCTCCCTGCATTTCCCATAGCAAGTCTGAAAGCTCTCTTCTGGTTTTAACTCGTGTTAAAAGCGGAAGGTATCTTTTGTAAACTTTGGACCATTCAACTTTGGACATTTGCTTATTCCAAAAATGTTCTTTTTGTAACAACCAAGACTCATCATAAATTTGCTTCCATTCTTTTTTAGGATCAATCCTAAATCGAAAGCGGCTGAGATCAATCCACCCATCTTTATGTTCGACTCCTTTGGTTTCTGCAGGAGCCGCACTAGAGCTTAAAATTCTAAACTTATCACCCGAACGAACTAAAATTTTTTCTAGATTGCCCGTGATTTGCAAAAAATCGACTTTCTTTTGCAATAAGGTCGATTTCTTATCTTCTAAAATAAAAGAGTAAATGTCTGCTTTGACTCCCCAATCAATATTCTGATCAGGGTCATACATCCGAGGCCCAGTCTGTCCGTAAACAAATCCAGTTTTGGTAGCTATAACCTTCCAGAGCCCGCCCAAATCAATGGGAGCCTTAAACACTCGATTCTCAATTCCTAGATAGTCAATAATGGTTTTAACGGGATCTGGTTTTTGATTTTTTTCCGGCTTAATTTTTATTTCATTCTTTGCTTTATTTAAAAGCTGCCAATTATCAAAAGGATTTTTAGCATTTTTATCTAGCGCCACTGCATAAATCCCAGAAGCCTTAGGAAACCCAACAGAAAAATGAGTTTCACCATAAGTGGGCATAAATTCCCTCACGGAGCAAAAATACAAATATTTTCCGGAAGGATCAAAACTAGGGGAGTAATCATTCAAAACAGGATCTAATAATTTTTGGATTTTTTGACTTTTTCTATCAAAAATATGAATGGCTTCAACCCGATCATTAAGTCCACATGAAAAAGCCAAAAAGCGACTGCAGGGACTCCAGCTGGTATCAAAAGCTCTTCCGATAGGAGCTTTGAATACGGGTCGAGCTCTTTGCGTTTTATTATTTAAAATAAATAATTGTCCACGATTGTTGGTAATAGCAGTTTCAGTATCATCTGGGCTCACTTTGAGTGACCAGATTTTTCCCCAATCGGTTCCTTTTGCAGCTTCTTTAACATGGGTCTCTTCGACTTTTCCGCAGACGATTCTATCAGAAAAAACATGGGTTTCTACGGCAACAAAACTTTTACCACCCTCAAGAAATTGGCAAATTCCATATCTTTTTTCGTCTGAATTACTGTGATGTAAACCTGAACCTCCAAATGATAGAGCACTAAATAAATGACCACGCGAAACACACAGCAACTGACTAGCATCATGATTTACACATGCATAATCAGGATATTGACTAGCATCCTTAACGCTGACCTGAGCCTGAGTAAAGGAACTGTTAACTTGAATTTCTAATGGATGCGACTGTTCTTTTTTTACGTCATAAATGTAGAGATCTGAACCAGAGGAATAGATAAATTGTCCAGAGCTATGTTTTAACCCCCGGCAGTAGAATTCTTGATGGCGGGTATGCTGAACTAAATTATTTCCATCCAACTCACAGGAAAATAAATTTCCAATTCCTTCATGATCAGAAAGAAAATAAATTCTATTTTTAAATAAATGAGCATCTGTAAGGTTTGAGGGTATTTCGCTTAATATTCTTTTAAATTCAGATTTCAATCCTTGTTTTGACCATATTTGTCCTGCGGTCCCCCCCCTGTATCTTTTCCACCTGGCGGGATCTCCACCGTTTCTCACAAGAATTTCATTTCCTTTATCATCGAAATCGTAGTGAGTCAGATATCCTAAAGGAAGCTTTTCCAAGTTAAGTGTTACTGAATCTAATTTGTAGGCGAAAGCCGTGCGGAAAGCTGTTTCATGATTGGATGAAATGATAATTGTACTTTCATCAATCCAGCGTAAGGCTTTAACAGAACTTTTAAATGTCAGTCGCCTGGCTTCACCACCTACCGAGGGCATAAGATATAAATCATCACTCCCTTTCCAGCTGGATTGAAACACAATCAATTTTCCACTTGGAGATGGCAAAGGCGCGCCACATACTCCCTGATTATGAGTCACACGAATCGCTGGGCTGCCACTTGTTGAGCAGCGCCATATATCATCATCACAAACAAAAAACACTTGATCACCACAAATGGCGGGTTCAAGTAAATAAGAAGAATTTGTGTCGTTTTTATTAAGCTTAATTTTCATAGTATTTAACGCTAACAATCTAGTAACGGTGCCTCAAGTCCAGTAATGACCTTTTGTGTAATGTTTGAAAATCATTTCGACGTTATTTGAATAAGAACAAAAAACTGTCTTGGGTCTCATTCATATCATTTTGAGACACTTTTCATATATCCAATTTAATAAAATCACTATCACAACCCTAATGTCCCATTTGGTTTAGGCATAGGTATTGCTCACAAATAGTTGATTACTTTGAAATTGGAGTAGAATGAAAACAGTTCAAGTCATTACCACACTTTTGACAACGGCCCTCACCTATTAGTCCTTAGCTTCGGAATGCCGAACTTCAGTCGCTAAAATTTCAACTCAACTGTCTATTCAATCTGAAGATTTTAATTTACCCATTATGACCAAAATTTTTTCGTGGAAAAAACGGCTCTCTGAAATAAAAAAAGGGCGATCTGCTGCTGAGAAGGCGATTATTAGCGGAGAAATATCAAACTTTGCTGCTTACCTAATATCAAATCATCGAAATGAAGATTTTTATCTGTTAGCCAAGCACCTGCCTTTTACACTGAATAAGCGCTTGTTTGAGACTGTAGATGAATTTTTTTACTACGGAAGCTCATTACTCGAAGTTGCTATTCTGAATAAGAATTATGAAATCTACCAAAATCTAAAATCAGTTCCAAAATTTAATCTCTGGCCCAGTGAAGAAGTCCCGATGATCAATCGTTGGAGTGTTCCCTTGGCGAAAGCTGTTATGGAAGATCCTGTTTTTTATAAAGACGCTCTGACTATTCCTTATCGAGGTGGACCTGAGTTCAGTCCGCGCATAGCCACCTATGGAAGTATTCCCCAGCGAACCCTACAGAGGTATAAAGAAGTTGCTGATTCAAAAAATTTGCTAGAATTAGGCACCTTATTAATGGACCTTTTTCCATCTGGATCTGTTGGCGTTGAAGCTGTACACAGCAATGGCAAAAAATCCCGAGCAGAATTGTTGTTTGAACATACAGGCTATGAATTTCGCAAAGATCCTTTTGTCCAATTATCAATTTTAGATACAGCTGAATTTCATCAAGGAATTTTTGCCTCAACAAGTTATTATAAAAAGAAAATGCAGTTCAACCTACGACTTTATGAATACATACCCAATCCCCAAGGAGGTTTGGGACAATACCGTTTTTTAAATGGTGACAAGTTAAATTGGATACGCGAGATGAAAGTGTCAGATACAGAGATTCTGATTCTACTTGAGCGAGATCCTTTGGGCCAGCGATATGAAAACAAGGGTACTAAAATTCAAGAACTCAAAGTCTTCATGGATCACGAAGGACGAGTTTCTAAGATGCAAATAAGAAATGGCAATCATTTGATTGGACGAGCTCTGTGGAGTTTTCAAACAGTTGAATTCAGACCTAATGCTCGAAGTTTTTCAAATGTCTACTTTGCTGGAGAAGAGGACTTATCTACTACTCAAATGGGTAATTAATTTTTTCATTAATATTATTAGCGCCATCTAAAATCCAATTTCTCAAGGCTTGAATTTCCTCTTCATTTAAGGGTGGAATTCCGCTACGAGTGGGTGGCATAAGCCGTCGAGAATTGGGTAACACTGATAGGTAAAAATCACTTTTATCTGGTTCACCGGGAACGATTGTAGCAAGTATACCCTCATAGGAATCAAATGGGACATCTTCGGCTCGCCCTCCAGGGCTATGGCAGTTTAAACACTTAGGAATAATGATTGTCTTATTGATCGAATCAAACTCTGGAACGGTCTTTTCGATTAAAGAATTTTGTGAAGGTAAATCAATATTTGGCAATAAGGTGGGATCGACTAGGCGATAATCAGCACAGGAGCACAGCCATAATAGAGATGTTAAACTGATAAACTTAAAATAATTCATCATTACAATAAAATCGTCTTTAACAAAATGAATCAATTATTTTTAAAAAATGACTGGCCTCGCAAGGACAATCTCAAAATGAGACAGGCCTGATATTTGATACTTAACAAACATTAAGATGCGATTTTTAATTTTTATCCTCCAATTCAATTTAATACTTCCTCAATTGCTGATGGCCTCGCAAAAGTGCCAGAATACAGTCAGTGATCAGACTCTTACGGATGGGATAACTAACGCTAAAATCGAAGTTTCATCTTATGCTCAGCCCAATGCCAGGACTTTGGATACGATTTTAGTTTCGTTAGGCTCAGGGGCTATACGATATATCTCTCAGCTGAAGCCTGGATCTGTCGTAATCGATTCTGGAAGTGGCTTTTCAATCGCAAGTGCTCAGTTGGCAATTAAAAAAATGAAAGTCTTTGCTATTAATGCACAAAATGCATGGGAATATTTTAGCTTAATGCTTAATCAAAATCCCAATGATCCTAAGGTAAAAAAGATTATTGCAGTCGCTATTTCAGATTTAGGTGTTTCTATTAAAGGCACAGATCTCAAAACCAAAAACAATGGTCATGGCCCCTGGGTAGATATTGATAACGCTAAATCAAAAGATCTAAGAACAGTAGGCTTGAGGCTTCTCGATAAGCTGAGGGGTTTATTTGAGTCCGGTCATTTTAATTATGTTGTGAATTTTTCTGATATCTTTTTAAAAACCACTGAAAATGCAGCTGATTTAATTATTGATAATTGGGGAGCCATTTTTTACTCTCCTAACCGAACTCTTTTGTTCGATAGTTATTTTAAAACACTTAAACCAGGTGGGAAGGCTTTTCTAAAAATACGAGACTCCTATGGGCATGGAGTCATTGACGAAGTCATTATTAAGTCTGGCAAGACTAATTATAAAATATCTCTGATAGAATACTTAGTTGAAAATTACCCGGACATTTTTTCCGTGGATAATTACAGAAGCACTTTGATAATCAAAAAAACACATCAAAATCAAAAGTTAAATTTGCAGGCAATTTTAAAAAAACAATCTGAAGAAAAAGGAGAAATGAACAATGGTACATTTCCCATAGTCACATGGGAGTTTATAAATACCCCATAATCTACAGATTCATTACTGAATATTTAAGTTGAGTAAGGTCATTTTCAATATCAGAAAGTATTTTTTTATCCTCATCAAAAATTACTAAGGATTTTAGTTCTTCATTAATTCTAAAAAAAACATCCAAATGACCCAGTATAATTTGTAAATTATAATTTCTATAGTTAACTGCTACCAAATATTGCTTATGGTTGAGAAAAGGATCCAGATTCTTTCTGAAGATATCAATCAAGATCGATTCAATCATTATTTCCTCAATCGAAAGATTCATTGAAAGTTTAATTTCAGTCTGAACGAAATCATTAAAAGCTTTTATAATATCGGATCTATGCTCGACAGATTTTCTTTTAGGATATATCTCTAGAAAGTGCTCGCGAGCATTTTTTTGGGCTTCTAAAGTTTTATTGCTAAAATTTTCATCTGATTGATGACGAACTTGATCAAAAAGTCCATGTAAGTACTCGTGTAAAAGAGTCCAACGATCATCCAAATCAATTAATAAAAGTGTGGGTTGATTGACCTCAGGTAAAGAATCATAAGGTGAAAAATATTTTCCTTGTACTTTATTGTCTTTAAAGTACCTGGCCCATGATCCACTCAAGGGACTTTTGGTAATCTCTTCGACAACAAATCCTTCCCTTCGAATTTGTTCAATTATTTGTTCGGTGCTTAAGCTGAGTTTAGATTTAAACCGCCGCTCATCATAAATCTTTGAAATTGGTTCATGGGAACGAAGTCCATGACCAAATACTACGCTTTGAAACATTATAGAAAAAACGATGAGTATTAGAAAGTTCATGCAGAGTTAATATATTCATTATCACCTTTATGTTCGAATCACTAATTGTGATGGCTTCTAAAAGGGAAGGAACTTTTGTCGAAATATTTGACAACAAGATACTAAGTCCAACCGCATATTGTCACTTTGACTAAATCTCTACAGGGGAAAGTTGAATTCAATTCTGTTACTCTCATCTTTTTACTTTAGGAGTTTAGATGAAACTTATTTCAATAGCCTATTTAATAATTTTATTTTCGATTTCTTCATTCTCACAAGTCCCTACTATTGACCAACTTGCTTCAATTGATAAATCACTAGCAATTTCAAATGTTGAACAACGCAAATCAATAATACCTTTTGCCTGTATCGGCACCGAAAGCGGAGCGATCGTCGCTAGAGCGACTTATCAGTGCTTTTCCGCTCGAGGTCAGTTTTTTACCTTAAGTATTTATGGGGTTGAGTTGGAGTTACTCCTGGCTGCTAATCTATCCTTTGGATATGCTACAAAAAAAATAGAAAAAGGTACGTATGAACTCAATTTCAAATTAGGTGCTTATAAGGGGCTTGGTGGTTCCGTTATAAATGCGGGACCTCTCAGATTGCTTGGTGTTGGTTTAGGCTATGGCGGGGGCGTCAGCTATGGAGTACCAGTTGATTCACTCTTTGGCGGCCAACTTGTGATTGAGTAAACATATTTCTCGATGAATTTAAGTTAAATCTGATTTTCAAATGTTTTAAAGTTTTTTATCCTTAGATATTTTTCACTGGATTTCAAAAACAATCGAACTGTTTTTTGAGCTTGAGGATCGAGGTTACCCAATTTTTTATGTGTGAGCTCCCAATTGATTTTTGCCTTAGAAACTTGTGTCACAATCCAATCATTGCGCTTCTCAATTGAATTATAGTCGATCGGAATATTAATTAGTCCACGAGACATATCATCTTGCAAATCACGAATTACTGAGCACCATCCCATTAAATCGATAAATTCAGGAATTGAATTAATTCTTGAACTTGAACCAATGGACATAAACAATAAATTAAGAGACGGTGTGAATGTTTCTCTATGGTGCTGCACAAGTTGTTTTTCTGTCCAAATCTGTTTTTCTATTCGGCGATGGTAATCTAAAATCATATTATCAATCACATTTAGGATCTTAAAACGAGCGTCAGAGCAATTAGGATCATTTTGGTAGGCTAGCATAAGCTCTTTGATTAGATTTCCCCATAAATCATTATCATATTGTTGTTCGATAATTTGTTTTTTAAACCTACCTACAATTTCCAGTGGCGACTCATCAGTTAGACGATGGCCATCTAAAATATCGTCAATGACCTGCAATAGTACGAAGCCGTAACGCCATTTGCGACTAACTTTGGGTTGTAAAATACCCATTCCCCATAGAGCACAGGTGATGAATAAATAACGAGGATGACGAAGACTGATCCTAAATGCTTCGAAAATTGCATGGGTTTCAATTTTGATTTTGAGAAGTCTCATTTTTTCTTATTGAAGTGTTGGTAGTAAAAAAACGTTAAAGGGAAAACCAGACCATGATTCAGCTAGAATTTTAGTTTGATTTTTCAGCAAAGACTGGCACTGTTTGGCCTGAGTACATCCCTTGAGTTGTGGAAAAAGATGTGAATAAAAGTCCGTATCCCACTTCAATGCACGACCTTGGTAGTAATTTCGATATTCTGGAACTCCTTGATACTTTTTAATTTTTGAAGGTAAATTACGATCCTCTTCAATTGAAAAAGCACGTTTGAGATCTCCCGGAGGCTTTGTAAAAAATTGTGATGGAGATATAACTACAACCTCACCCGTTACCCGGCTGATAAATTCTAAATCTTTACCGTCACGAAACCGTGTTAACTGAGCGATAAAATCATCTGTGATTTGCTGGAGCATAGGATTCATAGGAGCTATTATATTCCATACAATATAACTTGAATCTTTATCCCTATTTTGAAGAGCTGAGTAAGATGCCAGAAAGCGATCAGCAGATATTTTGAAATAATCATAAGCCAGTTCGTAACCTGGCTTTTTTTGATTAGCTACCACATTGCTAACAAAGTTTGGTTGCAAAACTCCCCATCTCAATCTTTGCCTGCGCATATTGCTCATGACTTCGGCTGTAGTTATACCGTTTGGATTGATAACCCCAAGAATCGGATCCATTCCGATGATTCCTATTGCTGTATTGGCAAGCTTCACGCCATCTTCCCAAGTATAAGAGAGCTGCATCAAAAGACTGCCAATTGAGCCATACAATTGGCTGAGAACTAATTGTTTCTCCACATCACCAAAACGTAGGTATCGAGTTTTTTTACCCAATCCAGACTCGAAAGCTTCAACGCCATAAATCAATGCTAAATCAAAAACAAAATCTTTCTTGAGATCAGGCCCCATTGAAATGGCTTCAATGCGTTTAGCAGCCTTCATGAGAGTTGGTAATATATAATTTCTAAAATCTAATGCGACCATCACTTCTGAACCACGCCCTGGTATTGTTGACTGAAATTGCATCAACGGCTTTCCCTTCCTTTCTGGTGCAGAAGGAAAAATTCCATTTTCTATTAGAGGTTCAGTTAAATATGCAACTATAAGGTCGCTATTTCCGGATGATATAAATGCGGAAATTGAATTAATAGTAAATTTCACTTGGGTGATTAATGCACTTTGTACTGCTTTCGAGTCCGCAGCTGTAGGAATCAATCTCCAAACATAACCTCGAAAGGCCCGAAGTATAGAAAAGTGAGCAATTGTAAATTTTAAATCGTTTGGAAATTGATCGGGATTTTTAGTAAATGCTTCGTCGTACCTGGTAATAAGTTGATCTAAATCTGTTGTAAAGTCTCGCAAAGCTGTTTGATTTCGTGTTTTAACAGGAAGCCCTTGCTCCTTGTACTCAGATGAAAGCTTCAAGAACTCAGAAATAAATTTTTCAAGATTAAAATTTTGATTAATTTGAGAATTGCTGATCATTAATTTTAATGTTACTTGATCGAGTTTTGCATCTGCAGGTCCACGATAAAGTTCTCTTTTTTTGATATTTTCAAGAGCCTTAGAACTCAAAAGCTCAGGTGCAGAAATTTGTTGAAATATTTCTGTAGCTCCGGCGGGGAGGCTAAAATCAAAATCTTTAATTTTATTTGCTGGTTTTTAAGCCGCATGACCAAAGGCAAAGAATAGGCTAGCGAAAAAAGTTAATCGAATTAAAAAGAATGGCATGTGACCTCCTATTTTTATTGCATATTAATAACTAAAGATTATCCACTACTTCCGCACAAAGTCACTTGAATGACTTATTTTTAATCCAAGACCTCAAAAGGAAATAGTCCCCAAAAAAAGAAAAAACAAAACCAAGTGCCATAAGTAGTCCAAGATATCGAGGGGGCTCAAAATAACTAAACAAAAATAATGATGATACAATCACCATCGTTATAGCTACCCAAAGCGAGGCCAAACCCATTTTCTGACTCGACTTTTGTAGGTTACTTCCAGCATAGAGATACTGAATTGCATTATCTCCGGTCAGTCCATTAAGGACCGATAAAACAATACAAGTTACAAAGTTTATCTCTATTCCTGAAAAATTTAAGAGGCATAAGATAGCGAAAGGCCCCCAAACCGAAGAGGCTATGATCGGAACAATTTGCCAACGATGTCCACGACGCCAGCCTATTATTAAAATTAAAAGAACGATAAGAATTAGACTTACCCAAAAGCTTGTAAATAGTGTCTTTAATATTCTATTGCTCTGGTCGGCAAAACCTATGAGCTCTCCAGTTAAAAAGCATCGATTTTGACATTTTTCATTAATTGTCATTCTCAGATTATTGAGTGTATGAATATCTATATTCTTAACGAATACATAAGCTCTCTCCTGTTTTTTATCCCTAGAGTAAAAATGTTGTGATTCTGGCATTATCGTAAACAGTCTTTTTATCTCTTCTTGCAAACTCAGTCGCCATTTTTGATTCATTTGTTCATCAAGTATTCCTTGAGCATCCATAACAGCAAAAACAGATTGAGAATTATTTAATTTATGAAATACCTCGACTGGCTTCTCGCCAAATGGAAAAACTAATTCGATGACTCCCCTCCATCCCATCGTGCCAGAAGCAAATTCAATTCCACGCCGCAACTCATGGTTTTTGGGAAAAGTTTTTTCAGGGCTTTGTGTAAGTTCAATTTTAGGCCCAAAGAAAGGAAGAATAAATATCAATAGTGTAGATAATGAAACCCACTTCGGTAATTGATGAATTAAAAATTTGCCAGTGAATCCAGAAAATTTGCGATGTTTTGGGACAAATTGAAGCCATCGATACTTTTGCATTATAATTGGTAATATTTTAAAAACAATAAACCATTCCATCAAAGCGCCGAATGCTGCCCAAATTCCAAACCATTTGATCGCATTTAATTCTGAAAAGGCTAGAGACCCAAAACCGACTGCCGTAGTCAGCGATGTTAAAAATGAAGGCCTTTCCAAGTCTTTAAAGGCTGAATACCAATCAGAAGTTCCAAACTTTTTATGATGGCAAACAAAAAGATAATCTTCTAAACAAGCTACTGTTAGCATTAGAAACAGACAAATGGACAGTACATCTTGCTTTTGACCTAATGCTGCCATTCCTCCATAAACAAAAGTCAGTGTTGTAAAGACTGTAAACCAAAAAATTAGTCCTGAAAGCCAATTCCCATGGAGCCACCAAAACAAAGCAAAAACTATAACAACGACAATTGCATTTTGAATTTTTGAATGCTCGATACCTTTCCATGTGAAATATTCGAGTGCGCCAATACCTGTCCAAGTAAGATCAGTCGCTTCTCTCCTTTCTTCATATTCCCTTTTAATCCTTTCAAAACCTTTAACTTGATCAAGATCAGAGAATTCAGGGTTTAAATAAAAGGTGTGAACCATATGAGATTTCTGTTCACTAAAATAATATTTCTCCAACGGGCTTCCAGTTAAAAGGCTCCAGTCCAATTCGCTAGAAAATAAACAAGAGTCTTTTATTGATGGGAACCCTATACGGCTGCCGTCATAACTTAATCGCGAATAATCCCAGGCCATGTTAATACGAGCAATTAAGGGATCCTGGGATAAAAACAGGCGAGTTTTAGATATTTTATGACAAGTGAGGTCATTTTCTTTTTTTTCAATCACTTGTACAGTTGATCCATCACCAAAACTTTTTCGAACACTTTTTAGTTGCTGCGCAACTCGTAAATTGGGATCCAATTGATCAATTACACGAATTGCAGGGGCCAAGTCCTTTAAGAAAAAGGCAAAAAAGATGAACGCAGCAATGAATGTGAGACTCCGCAAAATAGTCTCCGATCACACTTGGAATTTTATTTCAATATCAGCATAATAATTTGTGGATGATATCAGCAACTCCAAAATCATGGTATTATGTCGGTTCCTCTCAAGACTTAAAAATAGGTCAGTCCAAATCTATCGAAATTGGCCAGCAATCAGTACAAATCATTCGAACTAAAGATGGACACGTAAAGGGCTTTTCTGCTCGTTGTCCCCACATGAAAACAGAATTAAAAAACAGCTTTGATCCACGTACAGAAAAGTTTGTTTGCCCTATGCACAATTGGGTTTTTAATACTAATGGACAATGCCTAGGAATTCCAGGTGCTGGCACTTCATTAATACCTGACTGGGCTAAACTTAGTACCTACCCTGTAGTAGAAAAATGGGGGGGTCTGTTTTTATTTCTTAATCAGACTCCTTACTTTCCGCTTCCGTTCTTTGAAGATTTAAAATCTGACGAAGTCAGCTGGAGTGATTCATTTAATGTGTTTCAAAATAATCATTGGTACATGGCTGCCGCTAATGGATTTGATCTACACCATTTTCAATATGTACACCATAGGCATGTGCTGAGCTTTAAGACGATTTCAAACGATTCCAATTACAACCGTCATATAACTATAGAATTCGAAAATCGTTCTACAAAAATTCAAGATAAATTGATGTGTGCTGTCTATGGAAGTAGAGGCTGTCTTGATTTTTCAGTATGGGGAGGCAATTTTGTTCTTGCTACTTTAAAGCAGGGCAAGTTGCGAAATCATATGATGATCATAAATAAACCAGCCGAATTAGGTCGTAGTGAGGCTTCTTTTATTCTTTTCACTCCAAAGGGAAAAAATATTTTTGCTCGATTAAAATCTCTCCTTATTTTAAGATTACAAGCTTTCTTCACAAAGATTTTTTTTAAAGAAGAAGCGAGAATGGCAGGTGGGGTAGATCTTCCGCAAAATCCAGGACCACGAGATGAAGTTTTGTGGAAATATAAAAGTTGGCTTGAAGATCTCACACAAAAAGAGCTCATCTGATTTACTGAACACCCATTTCTTCAACTTCTTCATTGGTCAGTAGTTTAGGTCTGCGATCTGTGGTCAGCTTGGGGCCACGCCACATTTGCAAATAAATATCTAAAAAGCTTTTTTCCATTTTCGAATCTTCAAATTTTTTTAAATGATACCAGGGGATTTGCGGATAGACATGATGAGCATGGTGAATGTGATAATTCAAAAATATCCAACGCACCAAGCGTGGTACTTTTAAATTCCAAGCACCCTCTCGAACATCTCGAGGCGACCATGCATGATCTGCGTACTGTAATGCACCCCAGTTCATTCCAAAAATCCAATGGCAAATTAGCCAAGGAATAAAGGAATAATTTAAAATTGCAAAAAGACTAAGTTGAAATAAAAGTGAGTAAAGGATTTCTATTCGGGTGAGAAATGGACGAGTTTCTTGCAAAATAGAAAGAAACATCTCGTCTGAGCCCGTTTGATCCCCCAGCGCATGACCTCTTTGAAAAAACTTATGACCATAAAATGAGGGCCAAACCAAGTATATCAAAGCCGCTAAAGGAACACTCATCCAGTAGACGCCTGTAAATATTGAATACCACTGTAAGTTTTTAAGCCACCTTTTATCTTCGATATAATACATATCAAACATTTCTGAGTCTGTTCGGTTGTGTCGATGGTGGCTCATATGAAATCGGCGCTGCAATCGGAAACCCGTGGGAAAAAAAGCTGCGGTAAGTGTTCCAAAAAATTCATTTATTTGTTTATTTTTTGAAAATGCACGGTGGACACACTCATGCAACAATGAAAAAAGTGTGTTGTTACTGAAAGAAAATATCACAGCTGCTAAAGCTAACATTAACCAATTGCTCTGTTCCCAGGCTCGGCTCGAAGCCCACAAACAGAATATTGAAATGCTAGAACTAAACATGAAAATAGCAACATTAAGGAAAGTCGTTGGAGGGTAATTCGAAAGAGAAGGCATTTTTCTCATAATTAAATGTGAGCACTAGATTTCGGAATTGTAAATAGAGTTTACGTACTATTAGCACTGATGACAGACCCACTCCATCCTGATATAATTGGCCCCAATATTTATGGGAAAATTGTGTACTTACCGAAACGTTTTGAAAATGAAAACTTCGACGAATCATATGATCTGATTCAAAAAAACTCCTTAGCCAACCTGATTTCAACTACAGAACATGGTCCTTTTGTAAGTCATATACCCTTGGTTCTTGAAAAAATGATGTGCCAACCTGGAACTGTGCTGTAGTCCACTTGAAAGGCACAGCTTCTTTGATTCAAGATGTTTCAGGCCCATCTTATTAATTTATATAAGTTATTTGAGGAGCTGTTGTACTTTGGTTCTACCTGCACTTCTAATTCATAATACGAGAACTGTCCTTTTCGTTGATTGAATTTGATTTGAAGTTAAAATTCAGTCTAGGATCTTCATATAGGATTCATCACAAGGCGATCATGGGCTGACGGGCACTGATCACTTGCGATTATTAGGCAAAGGTCATTTCCCCTATTTATGAAAAATGAGCTCCTAAAACAGATATACTTTGAATCAAGACCTTACAAAAAAAAGTACTTGTCTATAAAGCATATAAGAAAAGCCAACTTGCTTCCAAAAACTAAAATTCAAGTATTTAATCGAACTATTTGGATTTCAAATGCCTATTTAACTTACAACAAAGAGATAGCCTACGTTGGCTATGTTAAAACTAAAAAGGGACTTCTGGTGAGAACTTTTTTCTTCAGTCGTTCTCAGGCAGTCGGCCGAGTCTTAATTGGGTACAAAAGCCGCGTGGAAAGCGGTCAAGAAATTGTAACACACAATGAAAAAGGATATGACGAGCAATCTCTGAATCTTCCTATCGAAGTTCAAGAACAAATGGCTTTACAATCACAAAAGCCGATAAAAGTTGAAAATTCAGATTTTATCTTTTACGGGACTGTTTCTGATCTGAATGATCTAAATTGCTACAAGCAAGTACAAAAGAAGCCCCTACGATTAGCTGGTCATTTTTACTCAAATGGGCAAGCTCACTTGAAGCCAGAAAATCTAAAATTTGATGACTTAAGTGACTATCCTGACTTTCTAAATCCTTTAAATTTTTGGAACCTAAAAAGTGAGTTATATGGGAATTTGAGAGTTTTTATTTTCTTATCATTTAATAAGAAATACATTTTTCAATTTAATGTGACTTCAAACAACTTTAATTGGCTAGCAAACATCCAGCTTTATCATCAAAAATTATCTGATTGTGGCGTTAATTTGAAGTGGGTTGATGGCGGATATTTAAGTACTCCATTTTACGAATACAAGTCCCAATCTTTTGGATTTGGATCTCCAATCAGTAACCAAGCTACTTATGTGAATATGAATCAGAAGTTCCTTAGAAAAATTCCTTTACTTTTTGAATTCAAAACGCTTCTTGATTATAAGAAGAAACCCTTATCTAGAAGAGAAATCCCCATTCGACCAGTGGGTTCATTCAAATATTTTAGTCGCGATGGACAACTTAAAGTTGATTTGAGTAGTAATCAAATATCTTCAGAATGGCTTCCTCCAATTAACTACATTTTAAGACGTCTCAAAAAGGCAAAAGGAATTAAATCGGTATATGTCAGAGGCTCAGTTGCTGACGGGACGGCCATGATCAATGTCTCTGATCTTGATATTGTCTATTGTGCTGAAAAAAGAATGGATAATTTCGAAAAAAAGTTAAGTTTAGATTTTAAAAAGAAATTTTCATTTGTTGATAGAGTAGAGTTTTTAAGGTTCTCTGAGCAAGATATTCTCATACATAGTAGATCCAAAAAAAGTTATCATATTAGAACTTTATTGAAGACTCAATGTGTTCATTTATATGGAAATGACTTAAGAAAGCTTATTTCTATCAAAGTCCGAAGAAAGGACTTAGTTTGCCACCTGCCTGATTTAATGAATGAATACAAACTAATGGGGAGGAGACTATCATATCATGAAATTTATGGAGATTTTGATGCTCAGAACCGTTGGTTCTCAAAAAGGATTGTTCGATCTGGATTTGAGCTAAATCTTAAAAAAAGTAACTTTTATACTAGAGATTTGTATTACTGCTATTTAGAGTTTGCAAAATATTATCCTGATTATCGATCTGATATGTTTTCTGTTCTCAAAAATTGTTTTGTTGGAAATAGGGATGTTCGAGACTTCGTTAGCCTTATTAACTTTATCGATAGCGAAAGAAAAAAATTATGGCCAAGAGTAAAGTAAAGATAAGATCAAAACTTCTTCTTTTTGAGACGGTACGTGGCGATTTAAATGACCCTCAACAGATGGAGCAACGTTTAAAAATAAAAAATTTCAACACTATTCTAATTCCTTATCAATTTGATGGATGGGATGAAAGTTCAAATCTTAATTTTCTTATAGAAGAAATTGGATTAAAAACTTTTTTATCAAAATACCTAGGGAAAAAATTCTTACATCTCAGAACAAATAATTTATCCTGGTTTAGTAACCTTTTTACTTTTGAAAAAATGGTCGAATTTTTGACAGATTCGTCGATGCACCCAAAAAATTTTCAGCTCTATGACAAGTTTTCCAAAAAACTAGAGAGAACAATCTTGACTAGGACTCAAGGTAAAAAAAACCAAGTCAATAAAGTCCAATTGTTAAAAATTCTTAAAAAAGATAAAGGCTCAATTGCAGTTAATCACTTAAATAACAGCAATTTACAAATACATGATTTAGCGAACCAGTTTACTGATTGGACTCACTCACGCTGCGGAGTTAATGCCTACTGGACTCCGGCTAACGGTAAGACTTTTGGATGGCATTGGGACACCCATGACTTTTTTATTTTACAAATAGAAGGTGAAAAAAAATGGGAACTCTTCGAGCCAGTAATAAAATTTCCACTGGATGACCTAAATTTTAATTTTGCTAATTGGCCTGAAGAAAAACTCAATCGCACAAAGAAAAAAGCTGAATTGATTCTAAAAGCAGGGGATGTGCTTTATGTTCCTGCTGGCACCCCTCATGACGTTACAGCACTTGCCAATAAAGACTCTATGCATTTGACTGTTTCACTTTCGAGTGGCACGTGGTTAGATGCTTTTGAGAAGTTTTTAGACCATTTTTCTAACAAAATGAGCTTGTCATTTGAATACCAAACGAAAATATACGGAAAAGATCTTTCTCCATCTGAAAAGAAAAAACTGAACATTCTTTTAATGAAAAATTGCAGTGTTTTAAAGCAAACATCTTTAGAGCAATTTAGAAAAAAAATAAAACTTAATTTTCGCTGAAAATAATGGCAGCATTTTCCATTAATATTTTAGCAATCTCAATTTTTAATTTATTGCTTTTTAATTTTGGAATGTCTTTGACAGTAAATTTTTGGTTTTTTGATACAAATTCGATTGCAGGCAAAGCTAAAATATCAAAAAGTAGGATAGATGTTCCCACTTGCACTCTTAAAAAATCATCGTATTTTTCTAAACGAATTTTTAGGTTAGTACGTTCAAATTGAGTTTGACTTGATATCTCTTTTTGAAGAAATAAGGAACTCCAAGACTTTTGTAAATCTATAGGGCTTATTAATTCCCTTTCCGCCATCATATCGTCGAAGGCTTCAGAAAGATCAATATTGGCAAATTGATTCAATATTTTTTTCTGCAACTTTTTGTAATATTCTTTGTCATTATTTTTTACTTCTCCAGAAAGTAGTTGCCAAATAGGAATTCGAAAATTGATGTCACTTATATTTTTATGAATTATTTTTTTGTGAATTTTTTTAATTAATTCGTACCATGTAATTGTATCTAGTGAAAAAGTAAGATGTAAGGAGTCGGCATCAGAAACAGAGGTTACATTGTGAGGAAACCCGCCTGGAAGATAAAGCATGTCTCCTTTTTCAAGAATAATACTTTTTAGTAATTTTGAATTCGACTTTCCTGGCATTCCTGCTATGGGATTAATATCTACACTGACTGGATATCGTGTCACGCTCTCGTAAATATCCCATTTTTTCTTTCCTTCAATCTGCAAAACAAAAAAATCGTTAGTATCCCAATGCCACTTTAAAGTTTTTTCTCCTCTTAAAGTAAAGACAGTTGAAACTGAGGATTTCATGTAAAGCCAATCGTAAAACATTGATACAAGTTCTGAAACCCCAGAATTATATTGTTGTGTTTTGTGAAGGATCATAGTGTCCCGCTTTTTTGTTAATCGGACTTTTGACGCGAGCATTTAGTGGATGATTTAATCCCAGTATTGCGTCAAAGGAGTGAAGCGATATGGAACAGAATCAGGATAGGCAACGTCGGCACTTTTCGCCAGACCAGAAAT
>JBKDFX010000020.1:0-53276 GCA_046336825.1 Bdellovibrionales bacterium
GAGGGAGCCTGGTTCTTTGCGAGCGCAGGAAGAAGGTCGAAAATGCCCGCTCGGAAAGAAAAACTCTCAACCGGGAAGAGCGAGTGAAATCTCTACACTAAATTTTTGCGTCAAACTTCCGGCTAGAAAAAAGCTAGACAGTCTAGCTTTTATATTTTTTGTATTTCTAACCCTCATCATGACCTTCCACTGGCTTGGCCTTTTTAAAATGAAAGCATTAAATTTGTTTTCACAAAATCAGTTCCAAAAATTAGGTTCAAAGTCTTCTTTTTTTCACGGGTTACTTTCTGTTGCACTACCCTGTGGTCTGCTAGCCCAAATATTGACCTTAAGTGTAATATCAGGTTCAATTTGGGGTGGTGGATTAATTGGACTCATCCATGCCAATACAAGTACTTTGGGTCTCTGGTTAGGAACTCGCTCACTACAAAGAACGCTGTTTAAGATAAAGAAATTTCAATGGTTAGTTAAATCAATAGTCATAGCCCTCATGCTTTTAAACTTATTTTACTTTGCTGGTGTACTTTTTCACACAGAAGAAGTATCCAGAAACAAGCTCTTATTTTGTTTTTGATCATTCGGGAGTGCCTATGAAAAAAGGGTTGGTTTTTATCCTAGCTATTTTGCTAAGCAATGAAAGCTTAGGTTTGATCAACTTATCAAACTTAAAAGGCACTGATCTTCTCACAAACCGTAAAATCATCATTACCCCTGAGGAAAATATAGCTCTGGTTGTGCTTTTTTTATCGGCTAAGTGTCCTTGCTCAAATAGTCACATTAATGAAATTAAAAATCTTTCCCAAGAATATTCAGATTTTACATTTATCGCTGTTCACTCAAATGTTGATGAAAGTCCTGAGGTGTCAAAAAACTATTTTCAAAATATTGGACTTGGTTTTGACGTCATTGATGACAATCTACAGGTTATTGCAAATCAATACAAAGCTTATAAAACACCCCACGCCTTTGTTGTCCGCAATAATGGTGAGTTAGCCTATCAGGGCGGTGTTTCTAACAGTAACGATTTCGGCAAGTCAGATAAAAAATTTTTGAGAGAAGCTCTGTCTGATATAAAAAACAATCGTAAAGTTAGAACTCCTGAAGGAAGAACTTTAGGCTGCGCCATCAACAGGAGAAATCAAAATGTTTGGTAAATCTTGTCTTTTTTTTCTCAGTCTCTCGTTTGTCATTGGATGTGCTCGCCCCAAATACATCAATGAATCTGATCCTGCCACGTCAGGTGAAACTACAGAAGAATCCAAAATTGAATGTAAGACTCGTTTTTTAAAAAATGAAATGTGTCTAATTTGGTATTGGGAAAAAAGACCGACTTCACAAACCATGGGAAGTCTGATTTTTAAAATTTTTAAACTTAATTTGCTAGATCAAACTCCCATCGAAATGGATCCACCTAATACCCCAGAACTGATTCTATGGATGCCTAGCATGGGCCACGGTTCAACACCCACTCAAGTTCAACGAATCGATACAGGAACCTACAGAGCTGGAAAAGTTTATTTTATCATGCCCGGTGAATGGGAGCTTAAATTTCAAATTAAAAATGGATCAGAGTTGATTGATGAAGCTAAGATTAATATTTTATTTTAGTTTTCTACTTTTTTCGATAAATTTCAATGAAGCTAAAGGTGCCGCCTGTTGTGGTGGAGGCTTTGCTATCCCCTCAATCATCACTGGTGATGATAAGGCTCAGTTAACAACCTCACTCTCTTTTACAGAGGTTGTCGTAGACAATGTGGACAGTCAGGGAATTTGGAGAAACTGGGATGAACATCAGAATGTTCAAGTTTTAAGAATTGAAGGAGGCCATATCTTTGATGATCTTTGGCAAGTGGGTTTTTCACTACCAGTCATTCAAAGAGTTCGCCAATCTGAAACTCATTCAGGCCTTGGAGATATTTCAATTAATGTTGGATACGAATACCTGTCCGATTGGAACTATAACCCCTATCGCCCTAAAGGTATTGCTTTTGTTCAACTCATTTTTCCCACGGGGAGACCCAGGGCAGAATCTGAAGTGGGCGGTCTGGACTCGCGAGGAAATGGTTTTTGGGCTCTAGGCGCCGGAACAGTTCTTACTAAATCTATTGGTCGATGGGATGCGTTTACCTCAATCGATTTTCATAGGTCATTTGAAAAAAGGATTCGAAGCAGTTCATTTACTGGTACTTTGAAACCAGGACTTGGTGGTAACTTGGGACTGGGGTTAGGTTACAACATGAATGGCTTTCGTCTAGGCTCCAGTATCACCTGGACACAGGAAGATCCTATTTTAATGAGCTCAAATTTACAAACTGACAGAGTATCTATTGAAAGGTTTGCCACAACTGTCGTGAGCCTGAGCCACATGACAACTTCTCAGTGGTCAGGAACCTTAAGTTACACGGATCAAACTTTATTTGGAGATCCCCAAAATACCAGCCTAGGGCGTGGAATACTTTTTCAATTCCAAAAACGCTGGGCTCGATAAATCTTATTTTATATTAACTTATAATTTTGGTCTCAATTTAATTCGATTCCCATATTGTAACGTCAAAAGTTGAGAGATTCTCCAGTAATATTAACAAATAATCACTGAAAGTATTAATCTAATTATATCTCGGGGGATTTACCGTGAAAAAGTTATTTCGGATGACCATCTTTGTTATCGCCTTTGCACCTGTCGCACTTATTTTTCAAAATTGCGGGCAAGCTGGTCAAGTAGGCCTTCCCCGACGCTCAAAAAGTATTCACTGCAGACCCTGTTACCTTGATTGCTAGCCCAAGTCTTATTATCGATGGCGGTGCTGAGCAAACCAATTCCAGTAATGTCATGCTTCAATTATCAACCGTTGGTGCTGAAGAGATGCTGATCTCTGACAACCCTAATTGTGAATCCTCCTTAGACTGGGAACGGTTTTCTGAGACTAAGCCTTGGGTTCTTTCTGAAGAAAATAGAAATACAAAAGTTTATGTTAAGTATCGAAAGAAAGGGGCTCCCGAGACAGCCTGCATTTCTGATGAAATTCTGCACGATAACATCGCACCATCGCTTTCAATTGTTTCTCGCCCAGCAGCCTACACCAAGGAACTTTCAGCCCAACTGCGATACTTAGCCGTCGATAATGGCAGTGGAATAAAAGATCTGTATTGTCGCGATCAAGCCAATGTTCAGCAAAAGTGCACAGAAATTTATGACTTTACTGGGTTAGACAAAGAACAAACTCTCACAGTCACAGTAACAGCCCACGACAAAGCAGGAAATATTTCAACTCCCTTAGTTGTGGCTGTTGTTGTGGACCGAACAGCTCCTGTGGTCACTCTCAATGGACCCACTGGTGCCACTGCATTACCTTCCGCCAACTTTAGAATCACAGCCATGGATGGAAGCGGAGTTTCTTCAGTGGAGTGCCGTCTGATACCCCTAGAAAGTAATTTCAAAAACTGTCAAGATTTACGAGCTGATTATGCAAATCTTGTATCTGGAGTTTACACTTTTGAAGCACGAGCTGATGACCAAGCTGGCAACCGGGGCATGGCTCAACAGAGTTTCGAAGTGGATCTCAGTGTACCCACCGTTATGTTGACTCGCACTCCAGCGGGTATTAGTTCTCTTAGAAATACTTCTTTTGAATTTCGTGGAGTGAGTGGGACAAAAACAATTTCCAACTTTAAATGTTCTCTCGACGGAGCTGCCTACTCGGCTTGCACTTCCCCCCACCCTCTTACCAATCTGACT
Organism: Bdellovibrionales bacterium; assembly: GCA_046336825.1. GTDB lineage: Bacteria > Bdellovibrionota > Bdellovibrionia > Bdellovibrionales > Bdellovibrionaceae. Next base: position 3,737 of record JBKDFX010000020.1, read on the forward strand.
GACAAAGAATATATCTTTAAAGTCATGGGTACTAATGATGTAGGCGTGGACTCGGCACCAGCTGAATATAAATTCATAGTGGATACCGTGGCTCCTGACTTACGAATTCTTTCAAGCCCCACAGGCACAATCAAAATTAATCAAGCTTCCGTTTCACTTTCAGTCACAGACTTGAATGGAATCAAATCTTTGGAGTGCAGCCTGAATGGGGCCGCATTTTCTGATTGTTCATCTCGTTTAGTGAATTACATGAATCTCGCTGATGGTAACTATTCTTTTTCTGCAAGAGCCACAGACAACGCAGGCAACGTGGCCAATGCAGGTCCTGTTACATGGGTTGTGGATACTACACCTGATTCTCAGCTGCTGGCCTCTTTGAGTTCAGACCCCACCCTTGAGGGTCTCAGGACAAACTTGCAAGTGCAATCAACTCAAGTGAAAAACCTGAGCTTCTCCTGTGTAGGGAAATACTCAAAATCGGTTATCGCGAGCGGAACTTCTACCCTGACTGCTTTTAATTCTCCTGTTTTGGTCACAGAAGATTATTCCTGTGAAGTTAAGGGATTAGACAAAGCCAATCTTGAAATTAAGCGTACAGTTGATGGCCTGGTGAGTTGTGGAAACCGCATCAAAGATCAGGGTCGATGCATTGACTTCAGATGTACTAAGTTCACAGTGCTCGGTTTAACAGGAACTAACACTTTAAATGTTCCGGCTCGCTCCGAGGGAGAATGTTTTTCAATTAAACTTTTTGATCGGATTTCTAATAGCTCATCTAGGTTAACTACAGTTAAAGATTTAGATGTCATCTCAAAAAATCACGATTCTTCCAGCCCAAGAACTCACAATCCCTACGTGTTAGGGAGTGCTATAATTAATTTCAAACTGGGTGGACCACGAGTGGTGAAACTGTCTGGTGGCCCCAACAGCACATCTCCTATTTTAGTGGACAATTTTGTTGTTTCAGGAATTTATCCAAAACAAATTGCACCGGTTCCTGCTCATTACTCAGCCAATGGAACTAAGGACTCAACTGTGGATTCAGCTCAAACCCATATACTATTTAAGCAGGCACAAATTCCTTTGAAGTCTTTCGCTTCAGGTGGCACGGCCACAGTTGCACCGCTTGAGATAGTTAAGGAAGCGGATACCAACTTGGACTACATCCTAGACGTAAGGGCCCTGGACTGCGGTGGTTCTCGGGAGCTTTCAGAAGTTCATTTGGTTTTTCAGTAATTGTTCCGCTCGCATAAAGGCCCCTTGCTGAGAAGGTGTCACTTCATTCTGCATGGAATTTAAATACAAAGGCAGAGCCTGAGGGATCTCAAAGGATTTTAAGAACCTCCACCGATTCACTTCAGTTCCAAACATGGATTTTAAATCCAATTGAATTCTTGCAAGATCCAGCTCTGATAAATTTGTTTTTAAAACATTCACACTTATCAAAGCATCACCCTTTTTCGCGTAACTTGGAGAGACCTCGCTCATCACGGCCACGTGGTTGACCAGACGATTGAGATTTCGAGAGTTAAGCACCAGCCAGGGACCTGAAATCGGGCTGACTTCAGCGGCGTAGTAAAGCGTCGTCACCAAGCCCCATTGACCGATCTGGATAGGTCTAGCATCAATAGGATTTCCTTTTATAACAGTTCCATCGCTCAGATAAACCCGGTCTTTCTCGATAAGAGTGACTTTTTTATTCAATTGAATATCTGTCTTTTTAAGTTTTTTTGCCATTTGTTTGGGAAGTGCAGAAATTCCTTGCTCAGGAACAGCCACCGGCGAAAGAGAAAACATCTTAAATAAAAATTGAAGATAGGAAGCTTCCGTCTTCAATTGATCTTCCAAAAAGATACCACTGAAAAAGGGTTGCCAGAAGTTTTGAATCATATCTTCGCTGAAACCAAATTTTCTTAAAAAAGATAGGCTTGAACCCAGGCTCTGGGTAAGTAATTCTGAATCCGATCGCCAGCGCACCTGGGTCAGTAATTTGACAACAAGGAGCTTATCTTGAATTGATCCTACAGAAGAAAAGAGAGTGTTAAATATCTCAGAGGGATACTTTAAGGGATCGCATATTTTAGTTTGGCCCCGAGGTGAATGAATAATGGCACCCGACTCAAAATAGTGAAGATTTAAATCACCAAGATTCCCCCACTTTTTCAACTCACTGTAGGCGGGCAATAGGACTTGAAAACCATGATCAAGTAAGTAGTCATTTTCAAAAGTTTCCGTTTTTAAAGCTCCCCCCAGTTCATTCGACTGCTCAAGCAAAATACAGTTGCCATCAGTTTGATTTTCAATTTTTTGTGCACAAGAAAGACCCGTTAAACCTGCACCCACGACAATCCAATCCTTCGATTTTAGATCAGACTCCATACTTCACCCCACACGTCTTAAATCCAATTTAAAAAATCAATTCAAATTGTACTTAAGATGTGGAGTCTTGGGAAGCTCTTCAAGTACATAAACACTCTGCTTTAAATCTTTATTTTCGCAAATGAGGGCGATGGGCTGATCTGGAAATCCGAAAGAATCAAGCCTTAAAACCACCCAGGCTTGTGTTGCCATAAAAGGACAAAGTTTATTGAATTCATCCAAAGATTGATTTTCAGCAATATTTGTAAAAAAATTAAAGGGGCTTTGTGAGTCAAGTAAAATAACTTTTTGCTCTTTGATGAGCTCAAGGAATGCTTTTTTATTTACGTAACTCGATTTGGCCACTTGATAAAAACGGGAGATTTTTGAAAAAATAATATTTAATATCTCAGAATTTGAACCCGAACAATTGATACAAGGAGGTTCATTCACAAGACAGGATTTCATCCCACACTCTTTCAAACAGAAATCAGATTCCGGATCTTCACAAGTAATTGAAATCGACCTGTTAATAGCACCCGATGAATCAAAACCATATTGAATATTAACATTAAAGGCTTGAACTCGAATGAGAATCCCTAAGAAAATTAATATAAAAGGTTTCACAAGTTCAACTCCTGCTTGAGTTGCGAAATTTTAGACTGACAGTTTTTTTCAAAACTCATTAAATTCCTAAAATCAAAATTCACATTTTCTGGTCCCATGCAATTGACTGAAAACCGTATTTCTCCATCGCACAAATCAGACTCAATATAGGCATAGTTTTCAATGGAATTCTCATGGGAAAATTCGCCATTTCGAGGTACTATTGTTGAATTTTTAACTTTTAATCCGGTTCTTCTTTCAAACTCATGAGCACTTTGAGCTGCGCACAAATTCTGAAAGCAAGCCAGGCCTCTTGAAACTTGATCGACACACTGATCAGGAATCGTGCTGTACTGTTGAAAAACTCGAGCCGCGTACTCAGGGTTGACCTGAGCACGAGCCGGTATATTAACTGTGTCTTTTCTTGCTGATAAAAAATTCGAAATTGTTTTAAAAACTTGAACAGAAAACTTAATCGGAGCCACAGCTTTTGAATTATAAAAACTGATCACAGACTCTGCTGAAACTAAACCAATCGTGCAACCCATACATTTATTTGAATTTTGCTGGGGTTCACTCCTCACTGTACTCGCATTTTCAGCTTTATTATCTAGCTGACCTTTACTGTCACAGTAGTTCACGGTCACTCCGGTTAAATAATAGGGAAGTTGGGACATTTGCGCTGCAGCCCCAGGACCATTTGATATGGCAAGAGAACAGGGAACGCCTACTAAAGGGCCAAAGTCGAGCAGCAATTGAGATTGCATTTGTGGGTTTTGAAATTTCGGAGCAAATTTTAAAGTTCCCTCTTCAACAATTTTTTCTAAGGAAGTGACTTTAGGGATTCCCTTGGTGAAGTCCAAATAAACTGGAAAATAGTTCCAACCAAAAAGGACTGTATTAATTGTATCCTTAACAAGATTCTGAATGGATCTTCGAGACATTATCCAGGGATCATAAATTTGACAGGCCATGAGCTCCGAATAAGGATTGATCATCGAGCTCGATAAAACTTCTCCGGTATTTTTTAAGAAAGCTGAAGCATATTGAACCGCTGCTCTGATTTCGACAGCCGACTCTACCAATGAACGCAAACAATCCACCTGATCATAACAAAGTGTGTTGTCTTCAATATGGCTCACAGAGGGATTCCATAAAAGACTCATCTGAGACTTATCAAATGGTTTTCTTTCTTCTTCCTGCATCGGCTCAACAGGCTGCCCCTCAAAGAGGATATGCTGAGCCCAGGGCCTATAGTCAGTCTTTTTTAAAATTTCAGAATCCACTTCTGTTAACCTTTTGTCAGAAGCTTGATCACAATGGGAAAGCACTAAATTTCCCGCCTGTTGGGCGTAAGAATAAATACTTTTTATTGAACGATCTGTTTTTTGATTAATTTTTTCCAAAACAGGCGACTTGAAGGCAGTTTCAATATCTTGGCTGTGAAAATTGAATCGTGAATCAAATGCCAGGCGAAGCTCTTGACAAGTGGTATGCAAAACTTTTTTTGCCTGAGAGTTGTTCATTTGTGCTAATTCAATCAATCGCAAAAGTCGCTCATTGAGACTTTCCAAGGAAATATTCTGAGAAATACGTTCCATTAATTGCAATCCATTTTGGATTCGATTTTTAGATAGACCTCGAGCAGAAATTAAATTTTTTCGAAAATGAGAAGTCCAACTCGACAAGTTCTCAAACTTCCCAAAATCAAGAATATCAGAATTCACCTGCGGAGGTGATGCCTGAACTAGTTTTTTTTCAGGCCCTAAAGGAATCCGACTGAAATGCTCAAGATTTCCAGACTCCATTTTTGCCAGTTCTCGGATAGAATTTTCAGATAAGGTCTCTTCGCTACACGAGGGGGGAGTCAAAGAACGACAGCCATTTGGAATTAGCATCATGGACTCTTCTAAAACTGTGCTTTTGAAGAGATGATGAAAAGTTTGACTGACTTGTTTCAAACTGGATGTTTTACGCCAAGCCCAAGATGTCAAAATCTTGGTGGTGTTCCAAAAATCAAATCCCACACGATTCCAGTCAAGATTTTGAATGTTTAAATCAATTTGGAGCAGAAAGTTTTGTTGATCTGCTTTTTCATCTTGGGAAAAGCAATTGGTGATGTACTTTTTTTGATCTAACCAAGCTTTCGCTATCAGTTCAATGTCACCGGCATTCGGTTTGGCTTTCTCCAGGTGACCCTGTAAGGCCGAAAAGTCTTTAACAAGGTAACAAGAAAGTGGACTTTTCTTTTGGAAAATAAAATCCGTGGATTGGAAGTTGTCGACTTTGGAAATAACTTGAAGTTTTTTATCAAAATTATCAATTTCTGAGGCCTGCCTAAGTTGACTTAAGTAATTGTCCAACTCTTCGCATTGCAAGATATTCTGACATTTTTTTATGATGTTCTGATAATTAAGTAATCGTCCTGATTTATTATTTAAATCTGTTGGCAAAAGAGGCAAATCACCTTTGAGGATTTTATTCATGATGGAAAGACTCAATTGAGTTATGGCAATTCTGTATTCAACTGAAGCTTTATTGACCCAACTGGATGGATTTTGCCTAGATGAAACAGCATAATTATAAGCCATTTTTTGAGCATTGTAGGTGTCAATTATCATCCAGGTCGAGAGACTTGGATTTTTTGAATCTAAAGCGCACTGGGCTCGATTGGCATACTCAATAGGATTAAAAGCATGGCTGACCATGGATAAAACAGACAGGCCTAAAAAGGTCACTCTGAGGAGCCCCTTCTTCATTTGCTTACTCATCATACTTAGAATCCTTATGGAGCTCTAAGCCTTACAAGGTTAATGCCGGGAATGGGGCTGACGAATTGAGAAAGGCTCGGTATTCTTCATGAATGGTTTCGATACCTTGAAACGGGTTCTGCAAATCACATCGATCATCAAATTGAGGGCAAATCAGCTCAAACTCGCAGCTCTTAAAGTCGCATTTTAATGGATTTCCAATAAATGTGCTCAAATTAAAATTTCGAAGCTCTAGAGAATTTTTACATTTTTTACCAAGAGCGCTATCAGGTCGTCCTGAGCACAAAAAATCTTGCACCTGTTCTTTATAGCTATTTTTAGACGTGATCCAGTCTTTCATCATGATTTGCATTCCGTTAAAACAGGCGCTTGGAATTAAATCACCACAAAAAGCTTTAAAAAAGCCAAGCCCTCCCCCACTAAAATGTCCCCAATGTCCATTGTATGGAATTGTATCAGGAACAAGACGATAAACTGAAGGAACATGCCACTGATCTTCCTTGATTCCCTTTGAATCAGAGCTAATAAATTGGCGGTCCTGAGTTAATCTTTGAAAGTAAGTAGAAGTTAAAGAACCAAATACTGGCCGATGAATCAACTTTGCCAAAGCAGGTGCAAGTTCAAAACCTGTATTACACCCGTGCAAAAATATATAGGCTTCCTCTGTGAGCTTATTTTTAAGTTTCCACCAATCATCTAGACTTTCAAGCCGATCTTCAGATCGATCCAAACGGAGTCCAAATTTAACAGTGGCATGAGTAAAAAAATCAAGAGAGGCTATTTTTTTATATTTAAGGATCTGATCAAAAAATTTATCTGTGCCTAAAGATCCTGGAACCTCTGTTACATATTGAAATTTTCTATTAACAAAAATCTGTTTTTCTTGATTTTTTTTACGCTCATTTTCGACTGCACTCAAAATAAGAATTTGATCTTGGGGATAGTTATTTAAATATTTTTCTGCTTTTGAAAGGGCTGCGAGCTGGAATAATGTACCGAGTTCATCCCCACGGCCAGCAACAATAATACGGATCTGTTTGTTTGAATCGATGTTATTATTTGGTGTGATCACCCAATATCCCCAACTCAAGGAACTAAATATCAATTGATAGATGAGAGATAGAAAAATTAACATTTAATTAGGCTCACAACTGTGTTCAGGGAGATTTTCAGAATGCTTAATCTTAACCTTTTGACCTTTTTCCCACTTTTGAATTTGAATAGACTGGAAGATCATTTTTCCCGATAGAGGGTCAACTCCCTTAACTCGAAATCGAATTTTTAGATTAACAATTTCAGGAAGCTTTTCTAATGGGCTGCAATTTTTCACATCACCAAAACAAATATTATCATATCGGGGGGGCCACATATTGCGATTTCCACCATTTCTTAGGACTGCATTCAATTCTTCGATAGATCTTGAAATAGCATGGCGAACCATCGAACTTGGCAGAGACGAAAGAGCCTTAAACTCTCCTAAGACTTCTGTGGTGGGAGTGCTTTGAATGTTATCCAAAGACTCATTTGGCGTCGGTAAATTAAATTTAATTGCGACAATCCGGTTTAAAGCAAACCAATAATCTTCATAGGGGTCCAACATTTTAAATGTAACTTGATAGATTTTCCTAGGGTCAAATTTAAATTTTTCAATCACTGGTGTAATACTATTTTTTAATACACCTTGGTACTGAGCAGGCGCCTGCGATAAGAAAGGCCAAGACTTAATATATTCTTCTTGAGAGTTGATGATCTCGGACAATTCAATTTGACCTGCCACTGGTACAGTATAATTTGAAACATTTGTGCAAGGGAGTCCGTTAACACAAATATCATCTGATCGATTGGAAACCTCAAGCGAGTAATCAATATTGAATCGATCGGTTCCGACATTTTGCAGGGAAAAGGGTCCTTGATGAATATTCACGTTGTAAGTATCAGGGAATTCAATTTCTGATTTATTTAAATTTTCACTTTTAGATAATAGCTTTGAGGAAGGAAGAAGACTCACTTTGACCGGTATGGAACGTAAATATTCAAGATCAGAACTCACTCCGGAATCGTCTCCAGCCACCCATGTGTTAACAACTAAATCCAAATCTTGGGCTGAAATATTTTGGCTTTTAAGGTACTCTGAATTTAAACAGTTCTGCTTCACTTCAACTGATAATTGTAAATGCTGCTGTCGATTAATTTTTGCAAAACAGTAGTCTCCATCCATGATGATAGTACCACTGGTTTGAGCTCGCATACGACAAGCCGCCTGATTGGGTTTAAAATCAAGGGGTGTTCGACCTAAATCTCTGACTCTCAAATACAAACAAGACCTGATAAAATGGTGTTGCTTATGAATTTGATGGGCCACCTGTTTTTCAAAATCTTGGTCGGCATTATCTAAATTGGAATTTTTAAAAGTACACTGATTTTGTTTATACTGACCATCATAGGATATGTGCTCAACATCAGAAAAGACACTGGCGCGTTTGACTCCAATGGAGAACATCAGATGTTTGCCAGATGATTTTTGGCATTTAAATATTTCACTTGTTATGGGGCCTGTGGTTTCTAATTTGTTTCCAAAGTGAACATACTGCAAATCAGGATTAATATAAATTTCGCTTTTGTCGGGCTTTAGCATTTCACAAGCATATGTGAACGATGAACTCAGTAATGCTGTAAAAAAAATAAAGCCCAACATAAAACAACCTCTAAATAAGATTACTTAGCGTCTTCTTCGATTTTAGAATACGTACACATTTCAGCACCATGTCGTTGCCATTTTCTTAAATTTGGCAACTGGGCAAAAGCATTCGTTTCTGTAAAAACATATCGAATTTTACAAAAACGAGGAGCTTTAGTGCTGTTATCAGTCAATACATTTGAAATCAAATTTACTGCAGATGCATTTGCCGCGACAACAGATGATGCTTTAAAAAGGTCACCACCACCGATGGGCAAATTACCACCACCGAGTGTAAATACAGCTTCATTTTGAGTTGTGTTGTAGGCACCTGATACATTTGAAGTTTGGTAAACTCCCATGCCCTGTAAGTCACAAACCAGGAAGGCTTGCATTGTTAATCCTGCAAGTTCTGAATATTTCTTTCCATCAACTAAACCTGGGATAACTAAACCATCTCGGCTGTTATCACCTGGGTTAACTGCATTGGCTAAAAAGTCAGTGGCAGATGCCTGGGCTAAACTTGAGAAATAGGAAGTGATTCCATCTTGATGATATTCGATTTGAGGTCCACGGTAACAAACATCAACAAAATAACTGGATCCATAAAGCTCTGAACCTAAGTTAAAAGAAAGCTGACTGATGGATTTATTCCATGACTCAGAATCAGAGAGTGCCACGTTGTAATTGGCTTGACCTGCTTTAAGTGTTTTAGTTTGTAAACCAGTTACAGCCGTGTTTCCATTGTCTTTCCAATTTTCAATCGTAACTTGACCATAGTTCATTAAATGATCGCCGCCGGAATTTCCCGTACAAACACAACGAGTGTTACAGATTTTACCATCTGTACAGTCCGTTGCGGTACAAGTGTTCTGTGTTCCTTCAAAATAACAAACATTTTTAGCCACGGGTTTTGATAAAAGACCCGCATTACAAGCATAGATGGAAGGTCCCGAGCTGAAAGTTTTAAATTTAAACCGCAGCGATATCGCTTGGGCTGGCTGAAACGCCAACATCAACAAGGACACAAGACCTAAAAATACTTTTTTGTTTTTCATAATTAAATAACCCCTTTTAATGGTTTAGTTTTTTAAATTAAATTGTTAAATTATCGTCCATTTTGGCAAGTGGCCACTTTTTCAATGATTTTCCCGTAGAACATGAGCACTGTTTTTTCAGCCTCGGTGAAGTCACGGGCGACACGTCCATCACTTCGAACATTGCTGTACATATAGGACTTGATCAAACGATAAACGCTTGGATCAACCATCACAGTGGTCGTACAAGTCATGGGCCCCTTGATTGTTAAAGTGGCTCCGACATAACGAGAATTGGCTGTGCTATTAACTGTACCACCAATGTAATAAACATTCTGACCACTTCCCTGTTGACCTTCACCCGCACTGAAGCTGAGCTCCCAGTGGGTGTCAGTTTTAGTTTGAACGCCATAAATCTTGCATAGTCCGTTTTCATCGCAATGCTGCTTGATTTCTTGTCTGATGATTCGTTGAACACCAGCAGGACTCATATCACGATAGGAAATGGAGCTTGACTCAGGGCTTGCACCATTCAAGTGACTCATACCATCGGCGAACACAAACAGTGGACTCACCAGGACAGAAGCCACGACAAAATAATTTTTAAGATGACCCAACATTAATCCTCCTCAACAAGTGATAAATAAAATCTCGCGCACTATACAAAAGTTCCTATGAGTAATCTTAAAATATTTATTTCAGAGTCAAAATTATCTGCCCGACTGAAAGTATGACAGCATAAATCCATTGTATTTCGAGCTTTATTCAGAATGAACAGATCATCTGAGTCTGAAATGACAATTATGGTCACTTTTCATGAGCAACTGTCATAAATCAAACAGGCGAATATTCCTCTCGTTTGATGTAAAGTGTATCCATGATGATTAAATTCTTAGCTGTTTACTTAGCTTCTCAATTGGCCTGGTCTCAATGGGTCGAGGTCAACCTACTACTTCCAACACAGTTTGCTGTTGGACTTAAAGCGGCCACCCAAAAGGCCAAAGAAAATTTGCATTTGATGAGTGAAAACAAATTCTATCTAGAAAATCCAGTCCCCGTCGTGAAAGGTCCTCAAAATAAACTTTATATGATTGATGGCCATCACTTCACTCGTGGGGTTTATGAAATGGATTACCCCTATGTCTTCGTTAAAGTTGAGCACGATTGGAGTCATTTGTCTCCCCAGGCTTTTTGGAAAAAAATGAAAGAAAATAACCTGGTTTACTTGAAAGATGAAAATGGAAATGATCGTCAAGTTAAAGACTTACCCAAATCTGTCGCTCAATTAAAAGATGATCCTTACCGTAGTTTAGCTTGGTATGTTCGAAAAAAAGGGGGATTTAAAAAAACCTCTCAATATTTTTTTGAGTTTATTTGGGCCGAATTTTTTCGAAGTGAAATTCCATTAACTAAATTGAATGAAGACTTCAAAAATTCAGTCAAAATAGCTCTTTTGTTGGCGTTATCCAAAAAGGCTGAGCATTTACCAGGATTTATCAAAACCGGTGGAACTCCTCAATGTCAGTCAGTGGTTTCTCAATAATTTCACTTCATTGTTATTTGATTGTATTCTCAATTTGAAACAGAGGACTTCCCAGAAGTTTGGAACATTTTGTGCACTCAAGGCGATAGGATTCTGTGAATCAGAGGAGAATACAATATGCAGACGATTAAACTCTTAACCCTTATTTTCACCCTACTATTTTCCTTATCAGGCTTTACAAAAGGCGATAGAAACCAAACTCAAGTTGAACAAAATAATCCACAAAGAATCGTCCAAATTAAAGATGAAATTTCATCCCTTGAAAATCGACTTATTCTGTATCGAGTTGAACAAGGAGCAGAAATTGTAGGAATCGCATTAAGTGCGGCTGTGACCGCTTACTTAGGAAATATGGTTTTTAAAGGTTTAACAAACCCCCACGGAATGATTGATGCAAAACCTATTATGGCCGCCACGGGAGTTGCTACCCTAGCTGGGGCAGGAGTGACTGCCGGGCTCGGTTACCGAGTTTATTATATTCAAACCAATCAAATTCCACTTCTTCGCGCGAATATCAGTTCGCTAAAAGCACAATTGGAAGAAGCCATTCGCCTCAATCAAATTTTGCAGGAATAATTTAGGATTAACATTAACATCAAAACTGAATATTAGTGATGATCGTGATGATCTCCGTGATCCTCATCTTCAAGATAAGAGTCAAAGTTTTTAAACTTCTCAATAACTAAAGCCAAATCATCCCCTTGGGGGGCTTGAAGATTATTGCACTGCAATTGATCAGCATGATTTCCGTCTAAAATCACCAGCTCTAAAAAATTTATAACGGATGAGCTTTGAGCGTCAAGGTAAAGCCCTTGCAGTTTTCTATGCTCATCATTGGACGAAAATAGATATCCCTGTCTTTCAGAGTCAAATTGAGCCTGAATTGGGCCCAGCCCCATCAACTCTCCATCATGTAAATCAGCTGCAATAATTCTTAAATTTACAGCTTGTGCGTCATTTAAAAATTCTGCCTCGAGATAGCAATCCACTGTTTCACCAGCAATGCCAGAGGCTTGCTGGCCTTTGTAATAAGTTGCGACTGCCCATAATTGAACAGTTAAGAATTGCACTAGTATTACAAGACTTGTCATTTTCATGATTTTAAATTTCCTTTGGTTTTGAGTTAAAAAATTCAGTTTTCAAAATTTCACAGTCGGTGACGCCGACGATTCTTTTTTTCAATATTCCATTTGTATTAACGATTAAAATTGTAGGAGTTTCAAACATTGGAATTTTTCTCAAAAGGTCCACAGAAGCCATGACTCCCTCACCTTGAAAATTCAGCGGTCGAAGAGAATGGGCCAGATCTTTTTTTAAACCGCCAACTCCTAGCGCTAACAGATGCACATTATCTGGTAAACAGTTTAAACTATTAAGTAATACCTTACAGCTCGAACACGACGGTTGAAAGCTGACCCATAATGAAGGCTGGCCTCTTAAGTTTTGGGTGTTGAAAGAGGAAAAATTTTTAATTTTTTCTAACCTAATACTATAGAGATCATTTTCTGCGCTCAGTTCTTTATTTTCGTCTTGAAAACCACTTTCAAAACCATAGGCGACAGGGACAAAAGATAGCGCCAAAAAGTAAACCACGGCCAATAATTTGAGAAATTTGAGTTTATTTAAAAAGTGCATTGACACAACCTTGACTCGAACATAATTGATGAGTAGATCAGGTGCAACGTAGTTGCAATTCAAAAAAGGACATTCTGTGAAAAAAATCCCTTTCATCATTTTAGGCTTACTTTTTATAGGCCCCTATTCACAGGCCCAACTCTTGCCCGAGGCTCGTTACTTCACTGGTACTGTTAAAGTGGTACGTGGTCAGACCACAACCTGCTACCTTGAGGCTTTGTTTTCTCGTGATTTAGGTCAAGTTCAAACCCGGCTCATAAGCACCCTTCAACATTTGTCACCGTCTAATCAATTAATATGGATCGCAGTTGGCCCCATTACATCTAATTTTTCATTTCAAAGATCACTCTATCGATTTCAAGATCCCACACCCCGAGCACTTGTGAAAGACCTAGTGGTCAACGTTTCAAGCCAAGGCACCCCACTGAAACACGCCCTCCTTTATTGGCACTCTTCGGCTGGTCATCACGATCCTGTGGTTTGTGATGGATTAGTAGAAAAAACATCCTCTCAAGAACTTCGAGAGGTTGAACAGGCTTTTTCTCGCTTCAATCAGCTGAAACCCTGATTATCGATTTTGTTGAATGAAACAATTTCTAACCCTCGTTTCAAGAGCTGCCTCAATTATTTTAGCGATCGCATCCACTGGGAATTCGCAAGCCCCTCTTGAAAACTCACAGCTGGCTGAAATTGTTGTCAGTTCTGAAAAGAAAACCCTGGCTCCACAAAAAAACTCTTCCGTTGAAAAAGTCGAAGTCTTAAAAAAAGAGCGTATTGACCAAACAAATGCCAACAATCTGAATGAAGCCGTTGATCGTATGCAGGGAATCGACAGCCAAGATTATTGCGTTAATTGTGGGGCTAAGCGCATCAGCATCAACGGACTTCGCGGAGACCACACATCAGTTCATATCGATGGGATCCCTCTGTTTTCGGCTGTTACATCCGTTTATGGCTTTGACGCAATTCCCATGCAATCGGTGGAAGAAATTGAAGTACGTCGAGGCACTGGCAGTGCACTCTTAAGCCCAGAGGCCATTGGTGGCTCCATTAATATTCTAACAGTCCACCCAAAAGAAACAAAAACCCGTGCTTCCCTTCTTTTAGGAGACCACAACTCTCAAATCTATGAACTTTCTCATGACCACGTGCTTGAATCCTATAAAATGTCTGCTGGTGTTGAACACAGCCAACAGGAATTTTGGGACATTGATAAAAATGGTTTTGCAGAAAGTCCTTTTAAACAAAGAACTTCAGCCTATCTTAAACAAATATTGACACTTTCGAGTGACTCTCAATGGGAAACAAGACTGGGCTTTTCAGATATGGAAATTATTGGCGGGAACACATCCCGATTAAGATTAAACAGAGCGATTCCAATTCAAGCCTCAGATACAGACTTTGAAAACGGGGATGTTCGTAAAAAATATCTCGGTGATCCTGAAAAGATCAGCGAGTATATTCGTGTTAAAAGGTCTGAGGCCACATCAAAACTCACAACAATTGTAAATGATAGTAACTCCTACGAATGGAATGTGGCTGGTGCCATTTACGATCAAGAGTCCTATTATATGCATGGCTTTGATTACAGCACCGTGGATACGACGCTCTATACGGATTTTCGCTGGAATCACTCGTTAACTAACACTCAAGGGTTACAATTGGGATTTTCCTATCGCTATGAGTATTTAAGATCTCAATCACAGGTCATGTATGAAAACAATAATATCCCAAAGGATGATTTTGATTACTATGCCCACTCAATTTTTGCACAGCACGATTGGACGTTGCCCTTTGGACTAGAAGTATCAACAGCTTTAAGACTTGAAAATTTACAAAGCAAATGGATTGAACTCGGGAAAATTAAACGAGATGTGGCTTCACCACGAATTTTATTAAAATGGCAACAGACTGAACATCTCAGCCAACAATTGGCCTACGGACAAGGCTACCGCATGCCTTTGACCTCCATCGAATCTGCCCACGGAGCCTACGATGGCTTTATCGTCGATATAAAAGAACTGGAAAAATCACACTCTCTACTATATTCCATCAGTTACAACACACCCGACTATTACATCAAACCTAGTATTCATTTTACTCAAATAGAGAATATGTCCTATCCTCTAGATCCTGAAGTGCCACACTCGGGCCCCTTGCGCTTTGTTAATGATACTGAAAGCCATGATATTTATGTCTACGATCTGCTTATGGGTGTAAGACCCACGGCCCAATGGCTTCTCGAAGCAGGATATGAGAATTTTCAGTATCCCAACCAATATAAAAATAAACTTCCAACAGCAGCCCTTGAAAATCGCATCAGTCTTCGGTCTGAGTATGAGAACAATTCTTATACTTTCATCATAAATGGTTCTTGGGTGGGCAGAAGAGATTTGAGTCAGTATTATCAGTATTCTAATCAATACAATGTCAGTGACGGGCTGCTTGGCGTATCAGACCCAAAAAGACTCAAAGCTCCCGAGTACTGGCAATGGGATGCCAGTTTAACAAAAAAAATAAATTTCTATGAGCTCACCTTAGGTGTTCAAAATATTTTTGATTTTACTCAAACAGGCCTTAATGACAGTCCTGCCATGTGGCACTTTCACGGATCTCACACACATCTGGACAATCGACATGTTTGGGGGCCTAACCGGGGACGAGAAATTTACATCAAATGGGTGGCTAAGTTCTAACTGAATCAAAGTACAAAACGGATTGGAACAACAATCCTCCAGTTCTGATAATCAACCTCTTCAGGAAATTTAGCGAAAGGAGCCGCCTCCAAAGCGGCTTTCATAGCCGCCTCATTAAGTCGAGTAAACGATGAGGATTCAACCAATTCTAGTTTCATTAAATCCCCATTCCTATTGATCGTCATACGAATTTTAACAAGGCCTTCTTCTTTAAAAATTTTTGACTGGCGGGGATAAGTTTGAATTTTATTAATTTTATTTCTTAACAATACCAAGTACTTCTCTTTTTCACTCAATTGTGAAAGTCCAACGTCCAAACCAGATCCAATTTCAGATTCTCCCATGTATCTCTTTGATGTATCATTCGTAGATAATTCTTTTATAGGCTCAATTTTAGGTGAGCCTTTTATTTGAGACTGGATATTTTGTAGTTTTTTTGACTTTTGAATAGCGACAACTGTTTTAGATCTCAAGGATTCTAAACGACTATTATCATCAGATATCAATTCAATAGAAACTGGAGCAGGTTCATTCACTTCACTATTAAAAAACCAGTCAGATTTGATTAAAAGAACACAAAAGAACAGATGAACAGCTAAGCTCGTTAATAAATATAGATAGGTATTTTGATTAGTTTTGGACATCCCCTTAAGGAACTACACAAATCCATTATAAATTGCAAAGCGCACTAAAAATTTTGGAACATATTGCAACAAAGTTGCATTAAAGAAAGTAAATAGGTAGAAGAAACCATGAACAAATCTATAGCAACCAAATCAGAGCAGCTACTGAATCGCTACTCGCTCAAAAAAACAGAATTAAGGTTAAAATTAATCGAAATATTTTTGCAAGATAAGCGATCCTTTAGCCAAGGCGAAATCATTGAACTGATGGAGAAGAACAATCAAGCCGCTGATCGAGTGTCAGTGTATCGCAATTTGAATCAACTAAAATTGGCCGGTATTATTCATGAAATAGAAAGCAACAAATACGTCAGC
Source organism: Bdellovibrionales bacterium (assembly GCA_046336825.1). Lineage (GTDB taxonomy): Bacteria > Bdellovibrionota > Bdellovibrionia > Bdellovibrionales > Bdellovibrionaceae. The sequence goes on from JBKDFX010000020.1 coordinate 20,058, forward strand.
TGCTCACATGATTGCGAAAAACATGCTCATGTTCTTTTGTATTGTCAATCCTGTGAAAAACACACTGAAATCAAGGACCACGACAAGCTCACTCGATTTTTTGAGGCCCTAGGCGGATTTCAGTTTTTAAGTCCATCTCGAGCTGTTTTTCTAAAGGGAATATGTCAACCCTGCTCACGTTTGTAGTTTCAAATAGTTAGCGGTACCGAACTCATTTCACCAAATTAATAGAATTCAGGCTTTCGATTTCAGCCTTTGTAGAAAAAAAATCTCGGTAGTACTGGGTTCTTTTATCTCGAAACTCAAAATACTTTTGCACGGCCTCTAACAAATCAGGTCCATTTTTGACACCTCGATTGTATTCACTTTCTGTGAGTTTCATAAAACTCTCAGCCACTTGAACATCTTGATCCGCCATTTTAATGAGCTCACCCAGCACACTCAAATCATGCTTTAAATCGTGATCAAACGCCTGACCCTCACGAATCGCATGGGCTGCCTTTTTACGAAATGACGCGGCTTCAAACTGCCTTGCTTGAGCTTCCTTACGTTCTTCAAAGCCCTGCCCCAGATCAATTGTCATTCTAATTCCAGTCGTCCATTCATTTTGTTTTGTTAAGGCTCGATCAAATTCTTCAGTGAGTGTGGGAAGTCCATAACCAGCGTATAAATCAACTTTGGGTTGCCACCAGCTTGATGATTGATCCGCTTTAAGCTGCTCAATTTTTTCAAGGTCCTTTTGGGCTTGAACCAGAAGATGTTGTTGAGGTGATGAGGGCAACACTTCAAAGTCTGAAGAATTGACCTTTGGGAATTCATTTTCAATTTCAATATTTTTATGCTCATCAAGAGCCAGTGAAACTGCGAGTTGATTAAGACTTAGATCTTTTTCTAACTTTAATTTAGACATTTCTCGCTCAAGTAAAATTTTATGGAGTTCAAATTGTTTAGCATCGGCCGTAGTTGTTAACCCTGCTCCGGCTCTTCTTTGGGCTGATTTTAAATTTGATTCATTTTTTAAAAGAGCTTTTTCACGATCTCATATTTGAATCGACAGTCCAATAATCTTCCAGTAAGCAAGTCGGGCTTCTTTTAATTCTTTTTGATACTCAAGCGATAAAAATGTTTGAGATAAAGTGAGCTGAGAATCTCGTATTTTATCCTCCAGATGATCACGGCCACCTTTGTACAGGTTCACCGAAGCTTCTAATCTCCAATACTCTTGGTTTTCAGTTTTAACAGAACCAGTTTTAAATTGCTCCTGACCAACTGTTGCTGATATTTGAGGGAGAAAGGATCGAACAAGCCTTCCGGTTCGATCCTTTTGTGCTTTCATATGAAGTTTGGCGGACTCTACATTTTCATTTTTTTCTAAAACAAGTTGTTTCAAATCATCGTATCTAATTCTTTGACCTGCGGAATTGGAGGCCCACGAGAAATTAACAATCATCAAGAATTGAGTAAGAATCAAAACCGTGAGGGCCATCCTAAAATTCATAAAAACTCCTAATCTAGATTATCAAAGGCTGAAAGCAATTCTTTACCATCTTGTTTTAAGGTCACATCAATGCTGTAGGGCTTTCCTTCAGGTTTGGGCATTTTTCCTACGAAAACACCGTTTTTAAGTTCAATTTGAAACTTGGCTTCTTTCCATTTTCCTTTAACTTTCGCTCCCAGGCTCGCCGTCGCTATAGAATCAAATCCCTTGATCTCCAGTGGCTTCATCGTTGTGTCGTACAAATAGACTCGAGTGGTGCCATCAGCTGATCTGACCAGCTCAGCCTTATGAACTAAAGCAGCATTAGCCCCTTTCTCAATTTCTGACTTTAAAACAACGGCTGATACAAGACCGCCGTATTTTCCAGTGTCGGCCAGTTTTGGTCCGTGCCCCTCGTCATGAGAATGAGCTACTGCAGCCCATTAAGAGGTCGGATATATGGCAGCAATCATACCTAATTGAAGTTAAGAAAAAGTGCTTGCAACCAGGGCGGGTCCATATATGTCCCCCTAATTGTTCTACGCGATGTCGCTCTTTATCATGCACAACTTTCCAAAATTTCTCTGATGACTCCGCCTTTCAAACGACTTCGAAGCCCGACTCGTATCTCAAATCATTTTTTCCAGCAATAGGCATAAATGGTGGGAGAAATTCTGGACCCCTCGACCTGAGCGTAAAGATACTGACTGTCTTTTTTAATTGATAGTTTCGTATAACCAGTTGGAGAATTCATATAAGAATTCAAAGAAACGGAATCTGATGTGATCTTGGAATCCTTATAGACCTCAACTTCTGGGTAGACGTCATTTTCGGTCGGTCGATAATTACGACCCTCAAAAAATGAGCGATGTATGGCATTAATAACAAGTTTTTGTGGGCTATCACCAGGGATCGTCTGAAACAAGGGTCCATCCTGAGGAGTGACTTTCACAGCGTCAACAACACTTGCATAGTACTTTGCAATGATCAAAGACAACGGTTCTCGTGCAGAATAGTTTGGGTGAAAAGCTGCACACCCTCCCCAAGTGCTAAGACTCTTGGACAACAAGGGAATGTCATTAATGTCTGCTGCGACTGCCGACAAATACAACTCTTGGACAATTTGTGCTTTGCTCCAGTCGCCTAAGCGAGCCATGGCTTGTTTCATTCTATCTACATCAAGAATTTGTTCTAACCGTTTTGAATCACCTCCCACCAAGCTCAAGTATCGTGCTGAGACTGGGTAGTAGCCAGTTCGCTCAACACCTTTCAGGCTTAGAATTTCGTGAAGTGCTACTGCTTCTTTTACAGCAGAGTCCTGAATCGCGTTCCAACGCATACGGTTAATAAGAATTTGTTTGCTGGAAATTTCGTTGTAGGCCACCGAGTTTTGAATAAAATTTTGCACCTTTACTGGTACATTTTCATCGGTGACGTAAACGGAGATCTGATCAATTACTTCTGCTAAACTTTCAGGGGCTAATTTTTGATAGAAATTCTCTGGTAAGCCCTGAGACTTTCTTAAGCTTGTAAAAAAAGCCTGCTGAAAATCCAAACCCACCTCGTCTCCACCTCCGCCGTTAACTCCACCTAGACTTTTAAACTGACCCTTCGGAATTGCGGGTTGTAGGTCAATCTGCGTTCCATGCATTTTGAGAATTTGCTTGCTAGAGTCTGCTTCAATGGGATTCTTCAAATTGGCCCGAGGCCTAAGTAGCTCGACCGGGGCCGACGGAGGCGTGACTAATTTAGGAGAATTGTCTAATTGTTTAACATTTTGTCCAAACGCTGAACTCACCAATACCAATAGCATTGAACTCACAAATATTTTCTTCATAGGGCATTTCCTTTCAAGTTAGGAGCCAAAGATAAACAAAAAAGCGCCTTATTTCGATACATCTTTAATAAATAAAAATCCCGTTTAATGACTTGCAGGTCATTTTTAAGTTCGTTTGACCGATACTTATGCATGAACATTTTTGAGGTTGATGATTACAAAGAAGTATTGAAACTATTTATACGAAACAAGGGGAATAGGCCCAGAGGGATTTCTAAGAGTATAGCTGAGCACTTAGGAGTGCACGCAACTCTTATTTCTCAAATCATGTCAGGTTCCAAGGATTTTACAGAAGAGCAAATTTTTTCTGTCAGTGAATTTTTGGGAATTCCCAAACTTGAAACTTATTATCTTTGGATTCTGGTTCAAATCGAGCGGGCTGGGTCAGTGAAGCTAAAGAATCACTACATTGAACTCAAGCAGCAGCTGCGAAATCAGGCTCTACAAGTCTCGAGTCGAGTGAACAAAGAGCGAGAACTAACTGAGGCTGAGAAAGCAATTTTTTATTCAAGCTGGATCTACTCTGCGATTCAAGTTGCATGCACTCTCGAGACAAAAACTGATTTTGAAAAAATTTGCTCTCGATTTCAGATTTCTCAGGGTAAGGCTCGAGAGATTTTAGACTTTTTGATAAAAATAAGAATGGTCATTGAAGCTGATGGAATACTTAAGCCAGGCTCAACCTCGACCCATCTTGAAAAGAAATCGCCCTTCATTGTACAACATCACACAAACTGGCGGCTCAAGGCAATTCAAGTAGCTGAAGATTTAACTGATGAAGAGTTGATGTATTCAGCAAATTTTTCAGTTAGCAAGAAGGATTTTAAGAAACTGAGAGAAGAGATGGTTCAAGTTATCCAGGGGTTTTTGTCGGTTGTAAAGCAATCACCTGCAGAAGAGATTGCACAATTTAACTTAGATTTTTTTCTTGTAAGAAAATAGTGTGATAGCGTGTCGTTTTCCTGTGTTTTGAATAAAGCCTGACAAAGCCGATTCAAAGTTTTGAATTAGGTAGGTTGTTCTTTCAGGGCTCTTGAATCGCGCAAAGAGTCAATATCAAATTTTCTTCGTAGACGTTGAACAGAGGTAATAACTTCAATCTGTTGGCGTCCTTTGGGCAGATCGGAAGAACTATCATTATTCATAGTCGCACTCCTAGTTGTAGGAGCAGACTGTTATGTCGGGTTTAAACGGGGAGCACTACATCCGCCCCGGCTCTCAAACTCTACTTTGAACTAGTCCAATTCAAAGAAGCACGAGACATCATTTGAGGATAGGCGGTTTAAAGCCCAAATTGGGCCATGCTAACATTTCGGTTTTCCTTGATGCTTGGGAAAATTGTGTGATTGGAATGAGTCTTTGGCAATGAATTTAGTATTGATTTGATGTTTTGGCTGTGGAATCAGACTTATGGGGAGTGTTTTTCCGAATTTTGAACGAGCAGATCCGTCGCGACTGAATTTTTTAGTCGTTGAATTGTTGAAAGTCTTCGAAATGCTGCTGGTAAAAGTCATCACTGACATGACTTTGAGCTGATGGTGGTCCCCTGGCAGGCTGCAGTGGTGGTGGCTTTGTATCAAGCCCCATATGTTCCAGAATCTTTCGAGTCACTTTAGGATCTTCGATTGCGGCAATGATTTTCATTTTGCCGCCGCATTTGGAACAAGTTTCAACGTCGATGTTGAAGACCCTTGCAAGTAGCCGTGCCCAGGGAATGTTTTTCTTTTTTAGCTCGAGCTGTTTTGGATCGATGTTGTCTTGTTCTTGGCCAACGACTTTTAGCTCCGGTGGTTTTGGAACGATTTTTTTGCGGTGTTTATAATGGGGACCCAGCACGCCATGATAGCGTGTCAGATGAACTCTTGGCTGTGGAACCAGCGCCACAGGCCGTTCCATTAGTTCCATCGGCGTTAACTTCAGCGCAGTGGTTCCGTCGTCCCAGGCTTTTTTGAATCGATAAATGACGTTGCCATAATCATCCGTTGATAATCGTTCCTCGGCTACCGCGGGACGCGCAATGTATCTGCAAATTTTTTCTAAACGATCACGCTCATGGGCCTTTGTTGCTACGCCTGCGTGCAGTGAAAATCCAGAGTTCTTCGCGACGAGTCCTGTTGTGACGGTGTGATCGTTATCGGTGACGGACTTGAGCACGATCGCTTTTTTGCCTTTGCTTTTGCCAGTGGCAAACCTGTATGTCACTGATGTGGCTTGAAGACTGGAAGCTCGAGGGGTCCCGGTAACGAAGTGCCATAGGTTGCCTGAATTCTTTTTGCCACTGCATCTATCAAAACATTGGAGTTCGGCATATCCGCGGCAGACAATAAAAAGCTTTTAGGATCGACTTTAATCTTCCAACCAGACTGATTTTCATAAACCAAAAGTACCGTCGACGTAACCCGATCAAACTTTGTGCCGTTCCACTTCTCAAAGCTGCACACCATCGAGGAATCTGCATTTGCAAAATCCGCTATCGCGAACAGAAAAATAAACACAGAAAATATTGATACTGGTTTCATGGCTATCGTCTCCAAGCAGTCGCAATATAGCAACACACAGCCTGAACTACCAGAGGACTGTACTCTCGTGAAACAAATTCGAAAGTCGTCAAAAGAATCAACATTAAAAGAAGGCTTCAAATCCAAATGAATATCGACGACAAACGTTTTCCTGCATCTGAGCTTTTTTCGGCATAGCTATATCGCGCTTCCGGTCAACATGGCTGCCCTTGATGACTTTAAAACGAAACTATATTCTTTTGCAGCCAGTCACTTGTATTGGATTCGGGTTATCGGGGACCACAAGTGCACGAAGCCGATGTTTAGCAACTCTGTACAATATTGCTACACAATGCTTCTCGGACTAACTAGGAACTGAAGGATTTCGGCGGGTTACATTAAAACATGTCGCCCTCCCAATTTTCTCTTTAGACCTATCTCAAAAGTATGACAAGTGCCGAAAAACATAAGTCAAAGGCTTCAGGTAGTAACGTTACTGTAAGTGTCAATCAAGGCGTCGGCGTGAGACAAGAATAGTCCATAGCGTAGCGACAACATACATGAAAAACCCATACACTATAATTCCAAGTTGCGCTTTCGAATCAAGACTAAAAACAGAACTAATAAAAAGAGCTGTTGTTAAATTACGAATTCCCACGGTCACGGACATTGTATTTATACGACTGTCATCTCCCATCAGTAGGTATAACGGTCGTGCAAAGAACAACACTAAGTTCAACAAAAAAACAAAAATTAAAATGAAATCCTGAATTTGTAGCAAGGACTGAAAAGTGACAGCGATAAATCCTGCGATGAGGATCACCAAAACTACGACATTGAGTTTGTCGATTGATTTCAAAAGAAAGTTTAGACGGTAGTTCCATCTGCTCAAGATGATTCCCATCATAAACGGTGCTAGTTGGTAAATGAGTATCGCAAATAAAAGTGGTAAAAGTACGGTAGCAACTTCGCTGCTTTTTTGGGTCATATAAGCTAAAGATACGGGAACAAGGATAACGGAAACAATCGCTTGAGAAATCAAAAGACTGCCCGAAAAAATAGCGTCTCCGTTAATTTTTTTAATAAAAATTCCTGCGGAAGATCCGCCAGCTGACGCTGCGCCAAGAAAAATCCCAATCAATAAATTTTTATCTTTAATAAACACATTGCCCGTCAACCAAACAAGAACCGGAAAAAGAACGCCACTCCAACAAAGAGCCAACCAAAGGCTTCGATTCTTGAATTCTTGTTTCAGGCTCTGACTAGATGCTCCGGCTCCTAGCGAAAAAAGAGTCGAGATGGACAAAAGTTTCACTAAGATATCCAGCACTTCGGTTATCATTTGATTTTAGTGCCTCGCTTACAGAAGCGAGCGCAAATGATCTTTTCGATCCTGCTGATAAATAGAGGATCAAATATCAAATAGACGTGAACTATTAGAACTAGAACAGCACCTGGCAGAAGGTTGTAGGCGATCAGCTTTGAAATTTCAGGGACTAACATTTCAACATTTGAGTTAATGTTCCAAGCTTCTTTAGGTATTGCGATAAAAGCTGTCGTGAATGCGGCCACTCGAATTGTCGTCAGAATGATGTGAAGAAGGTATTCGTTCGACGGAAGCCCTCCTAAGGTTTCGCGACTCGATTTTTCATTCAGGACATCGAAAGTCTCAACGATTAAGTCTAGACCCAAAATAACGACCGCAACCCAAGCCCAGATTCCTTTAGCTCCGAGGATATAAATCAAGATCAAGGTCGGAATGAAAAGCAGAGCTCTTACGGTATGTGTCAGATGCTCAAACTTTGAATCGTTACGCTCCTGAAGTCTGAATTTCCACAGGTGGAAATAGACACCATCGAAAACTGAAAGAATGGCGAAAGCCACTAAAAGTCCCGAACTTATTAGCATCAATGTTTCATTCATAAACGATTCTCCTTTTTTATATGCATTTGTATGCACATATTTGAATAAAAAATCTAAGGGCAGCAAGCTTGAATCGCAAGATCTACTTTACTAAAAAGTGTATACACCTTGTCTCTGAACTGCCCGGCATCGATTTCAAAGAAAGAATTTCGTGCGATCTTTTCGTGTTTTAACAATCCAGCAGCATTTAAAAAATGAAGGTGCCTGGAAAGAACGGATCTATCCTTTCTAATACTCTTCGCAACCGTCGCCACATCGGAACGCCCGTTAACCAGTAAAAATTTAAGTATTTCAACTCGAACAGGTTCGCTAAGTGCTTTAAAGAATTGAGAGTCAAATACTTCGATCAATTCATTTATTGAAGACTGGACTTTCTTAGACTGCTTGAGGTGATCCATATATTTATAATATGTGCATGACTATGCACATGTCAAGAAAGTCTCATTTTGATATGAATGCAGACTCAAGTGCACCTGGCTTGCCCCAGCCGAATTGTTGCTCTAGCCTGGCCAGTTCTGGAAAATTTGAAATAAGTTGGGAGTCATCGCTCCCCAGCGAATAACAATGGTTGTGGTATCCCCTCCATTTTCTGTTTCAAAGCTATGCCTTGGTGGGAGCAGCAGCAAACTTTTCCATGCTTGCCCTGATTTTAAAAGGAGCAGGCCAAGAATACTGAGTTTGTGAAAATATTTTTGTTACTCGAAATATTTCCTTGTTCTTATGAATGGACTTTGCTGATCAAGTGCGATTTCAATTTTGCTCATCTAACTTCACATAATTTTTTCTTTAGAAATTTGAAAGGCAAATTATTTGGCACAGCTGTCGATAAAAAATTCCGCTCAAGAAAGCTCAGATCGGAATAAACCAAGGAGAGAAGATTAACTTTTGCAGTAGCAGGTCTGAACAAAAAGCAATCAATCGTGGCAGGTCGTCGTGTTCGTTTAAACTCGATTTTATACGATCTGGCCACTTTTTTAGAAGTAGCGCCCGCTGACAAAAAAGCTCAAAAACCTATACGGATCAGGAAGGACTGCCTTTTTAGGGTTGCCACTCCAATTCCTAAAAATCAAAAAGCCACTGCCCATAATGGTTCAGTGGCTTTAAATGTTATTGCTAAAAAAAGAAGTGGTTTTAGTTTATAGGACCATAACAAACAACATCCGCAACTTTGCGAAAATAATTGTTTCTGAGCTTATATAGTTTTCCGTTTAAGATGTAATCATTCTTGATATCTGCCTCAAACTTATAAACAAATCTTGATTCCCCATTGCGACTTTGTACATATACTTCATTTCCAGTATGATTAATTTGAGTGACAACCACTTCGTTTATATGAATCCAAAGGAATGAAGCGTAATTAACTTGGCTGCGCTTAGAATACTTACCCGTTGCTATAACTCCACCGCCAATTCCAGTATTCAAAAAGGGGTGATCGTATCTGCAGTTTACAAAATTGTCGGCGAGTAAATCGCTCGGTGAGATGGCGAACATGCGATTAAAATGAACAATGCTCTCTGCCACTACTTACCTACTATTTTGGCTTTATCGGCAAGTTCTCCTTATTGGCATAAGACTGATACGGGACTTGCCTCAAGTCGAGTTACATTTTTTGAAGCCATTCCTACGGGTGGACATCCCTATTTACTCAACAACTGGAACGAGTTTGAAACTTTAGTAGAAAAACTAATTTTTTCAAAATCTATCACATCATTGAAAGATTTGTGGTGGGACATTCGACCTAATGTTTCCTTTGGAACAATTGAAATCAGAATTGCCGATTGTCACCCTACAGTAAAAGAAATTGAAGCTTTAGTTGCCTATATTCATAGTTTAGCTGTTTTTATTGAAGAAGAAATCTTAGCAGGTCGAGCATTTTCCCCACCGCCAGAGTGGATTTTAAGAGAAAATAAATGGCGAGCTTCACGCCATGGAATTAATAGTGATTTAATTAAAGATTTCAATGGCACATCAATTTCATTTTTAGAAACATGGGAAGAAATCAAAACTTTTCTTCAACCTGTTTCGCAAAAGTTTCATTACAATCAATATTTTAATTTTCTTGATCAAGTGGCTGAAAAAGGGCCCAGTTACCTTCGACAAAGAAAACACTATTTCGATAAATTTGATACGGTGATACGCCATCTCATAAGTGAAGGTATTAATGATCAACCCGAGTGGTAGAGTTGTTTGAGTTGATTTTAGAGAGGCATATTAACTATTTGAAAACATTCGCATTATGACCAGTTTCCAAACCTAGTTGATTCAAATGTATCCACCGACTACATTTAATGTAGACGATGCAAACATTAATGTGTACACTGTATACATTAATGGAGTTAGAAATGAACATTGGGAAATGGGCTTTAGAACAAAAAAGACTTTTTTTAATTTTAACTTTTATGTTTTCCTTGTTAGGCCTGCTAAGCCTATCGATCATTCCGAAAGACGAAGATCCCAGGCTACCTGATTGGTTCGCCTCACTCGTGGTTGTCTTGCCCGGCGCTGAAGTACACCATATTGACGAAATGATAGCAAAGCCCATCAATGATAAACTCAAAGAAATTGATGAGCTAAAAAAAGTAGAAACCACCACTCGTATGAATGTGGCTTCATTTAACTTGGAAATGAAGGACTCGCAAAAAGATACAAAAGTCGTTTGGGATAAGGTTAGACGTGCCATAGATGAAATAAAAAGAGATTTTCCTGTCGGCACTCAAGAACCTGTTTTTTTTGAAAACACCAATCGACTTGAAACTATATTGTTTGCCATCACAGGCGATTTAAATTTAATTGAATTAAAAAAAGTAGCTCTTGATTTAAAACAAAATTTACTTAATGTTTCGGGCACTTCAAAGGTTATTTTGCATGGTGATCCAAATGAAGAAATTCAAGTTGAATTTAAACACGAAAAACTCGAATTTCTTTCACTACCTCATGGACAAATAATTCAGAAAATTAAAAATGCAAACACAGGCATTCCAGCAGGATCAATTCAAATTAGGGATCAAACAATTCCTTTAGTCATTCAATCGCGAATTGAAAATGCAGATCAAGTGTCAAATCTTAAAGTCTTACGAGGCTCAGGCGATCCACTCGAACTTAAACAAATTGCCGATGTTAATTTGAAACCCAAAAGACTTGAAAATCGTGCTTTCTTCAATCAAAAGCCGGCCTTATTTGTCGGCGTTGTGGCTCAGAACTCGGTTGATATTATTGAATTCGGCGAAAATATAAGAAGCAAAGTATATGAGTTTCAATTCAAAATTAAAGATAAAAAAACGTCCATTACCGAAGTCAGTTTTAACCCCGATAGAACTCAAGAAAGAATTCAAGATTTATTATTAAATTTGATTCTTGGTATTGTAACCATTGGAGGGATTTTGTGGATCTGGATGGGATGGAAAATTGGTTTAACTGTATCAATTTTTGTTCCACTGATATCTCTCATTGGACTTTTTATTTACTCAATTGGTGGCGGTGTTCTTCATCAAATTAGTCTTGCCGCTTTTGTTATTTCCTTGGGTCAGTTTATTGATAATATTATTGTGATTGTTGAGTGGATGGACACTCAAATTCGCAATGGAAAAAGACCTCTTGAAGTGGCAGAACAAGCCATAGATCAATTTAAAAAACCGATGTTTTTTGCAACAGGGACCAATATTTCAGCTTTCCTTCCTATGTTACTTTCAACTGGAACTACTGCTGAATTTACAGATTCAATTCCTTTGGTCTCAATTATTACAATGATTACAGCTTGGATGATAGCCATGTTTGTTGTGCCTATATTTGCAGGATATTTATTTCATTACTTTCCCAGCTCAAATATTGACTCAAAATCAAATTCAAAAGACTCCATTTGGAAGCAATTTGGGAAATTAGTTTCAAGTCGTCCTTTCACGATGAGTGGCCTTTCACTTTTAGTTGTTATGACTTCAACAATTGGCTTTTTATTTGTAAGGAAACAATTTTTTCCATCTGCTGATAGAAATCAACTTACAGTAAAAATTGAACTTCCAGAAGGAACTCCAGCTAAAAACACCATTGAAGAAGCCAAGAAAATTGAATACTTTCTTAAAAGTCCCTCACAAGTATCAAGCATTTCAACTTTTGTTGGGGAGTCTATCCCACGATTTTACTACAATGTAGGTCTAGACGAATGGGGCTCACATGTGGCTGAGATGATTGTCGTCACAGAAGACAAATCCATCAATAAACATTTAATCCATGAAATCCATGAATTTTCTAGAAAAGAAATTCCAAAAGCTTTTATCCTGGCTAAAAATTTAGAACAAGGTCCCCCTGTTACCGCTCCTGTCGAATTTAAAATATTTTCTGAAGACTCTGAAAAACTTCATTCTGTTTCGGCTGAACTTAAAGCCTATTTATCTGAAAATTTTAAAAATTTAATCCTCAAAGACAATATGGGTGAGCCAATTCCCCAGATATCATTATCTATTAACCAGGATTTGATAGAAAGATTTAATCTCTCTGAAGACCAATTGGCTATGACTTTGCTCAGCTCAACCAATGGACTTTCGGTAACTAAATACTTTGAGGATGGTAAAACTAAAGACATAAGATTTGTTGGACCTGAATTAACAAGCATAGAAGAAATTCAAAATATTCCAATCAAGTCGAGCTCATTTAGAACCCTTCGCCTCAAGGATATAGCAAATTTTAAAATAGAAAAATCTCATGCTGTTATTAGAAGATTAAATGGAGAAAAAATAGTCGCTGTCCACGCCTGGCCCCAAGGAACAGAAACACCGGATCAAATTGTTTCATTGGCTAAATCAAATATTGAGAAATTTTCAAACAAGAATAACTTAAAAATTGAAATTGGTGGCGAAGTCGAGGGTTCTGGAGAAGCCAATATGGCAATCCTTAAAGCAGTTCCCATCGGAATTTTAGTTTTAATAATTTGCCTTTTGCTTGAATTTAATTCCCTACGAAAAATGTCCATTATTTTTCTTTCAGTTCCATTAGTTATAGCAGGCGTGACACCCGGACTTTTAATTGGAAATGCCGCCTTCGGGTTTATGTCATTGCTTGGAGTCCTCGCATTAGTTGGGATTGTTGTGAATAATTCAATTCTGTTAATTGAAAGTATAGATGAAAATTTAGAATTAAAATTCAGCCTACGAGAATCCATCATCAAGGCATTAGAAAGCCGAACCCGACCTATTCTTTTAACTGCCGTCACAACAATTGCAGGACTTTTACCAATGGCTTTTGAAGAAAGTACTCTTTGGCCGCCTCTTGCATTGGCCATGATTTCTGGTCTCGTGGGATCAACGTTGATTACTTTAATTTTTGTCCCTTCAATGTACATCATTTGTTTTGATCAAAAGAATTTGAGTTTTTTTAATTTTAAGTTACACCCTCAGAGAGTCTTGCCAATTTTTTTCGTAATAAGTTTATTCAATACCCAAAAAGCTGAGAGTAAAACTTATGATTTTAAAGAAGCGCTTCAACAAATTGAAGATTCTAGTCCTGAATATTTAGCTGCCAAAAGCGAAAAGGAAAAGTTGCAAAACTTAAGTGAAATGCAAAAAAAGTCGGCTTTTATGCCAAAAGTTGGACTGCAAGTCGAGGCTTTACACATTCATGAACAAAGAACCCAAACCCTACCTGTTGGAACTTTTGAGTATGGAAAAAGAAATCAAATTTTGGGTGGTGTAGAAATCACTCAACCACTATTTAACCTTCAAGAGATGAGAGGCGAAGTAAGAAAAATAAATCACTTAGTTGCTTCAAAAGAATATGAGAAGATTTCTGTGCTTCAAAAAAACAAAAAGCAACTTATTCATTTTATGATTGAATTTCAAAAAATGAAACTCACAAATGAATCATTGAAGAGATTAGAAAATTCACTACTAGGCATTGAATCTGAAATATCAAAGTTTGTGAAAATTGGGACTCGGGGAAAAAGTGATCTTTTAAATGTGAAACTTGCCATTTCTGAAAATCGATCTCAACAAATCTTAGTATCATCAACGCTTGAATCTATTAAATCAGCTATTCAAATCTATCTTCCCGATTTTGAAAATTTGCAAAATTCGATAGACAGTCCCCAATTCGTAAGTTCTAACTCCATTCAACGTCCTGAAATCAAATCCATCAATTCCTATTATGATTCCCAAAAGGAAGCCATTTCATCAATTCGACAGGGCCACCTCCCCACAATTGAGTTAAAAGGTCGCTACACTTATGCCGATCAAAATTTACTCGACCAAAAAGAGTGGTTTGAATCAGCTGTTGTTCTCAAATGGGCCCTTTTTGAAGGCGGAACTCGTCAATCAGCTATTGCAGCCCAAATAAAAGAACTTTCAAAAATCGAAAAAAATAGGCAGGCCTTAGAGGCTCAACTTCGAGCCGAAAATGCCGAGCATGATTCTCAAATGATTCATAATCAATTTAAATTGAAAATAACAGAAGAGGATTTGAAAATGGCAGAGCTTGCCCGGGATGAGGATAAACGAAACTCTAAAGCAGGTCGTACACCTTTAAGAGATTGGTTGAGCTCTGAAATTAGATATGAACAAAAAAAGCTTGAGTTTGAAACACTTAAACTGGATAAAATTAAGTTGCTTTACAATGATCTTTATACAAAAGGTTTGGAAATTAAGTGATTTTGCAATCAAAGAAGAATTCTAAATCAAAACTCAAAAAAAATTATCATCATGATGATTTAAAATCTTCTCTTATTACTGAAGCCTTAAGCTTTTTAAAAAAGAATTCCATTGATGAATTGTCTTTGAGAGAATTGGCTAGAAGGTTGGATGTCAGCCATATGGCTCCTTACCGTCATTTTAAAACTAAGGAAGATTTATTTGCTGAAATCATTGAAAGAGGCTTTAATTCTTTAACTGAATCATTTGAAAAAGCTAAAGCCCAAACTCAACCTGATTTCTTATCTAATTTCGCAGCCTTGGGTAAAGCGTATATCCAGTTTTTTATTCAAAACCCTGAACAAGCCAGGTTGATGTTCAGTGGGTTGTTGTGTGACCCAAAAAACTATCTTTCAGCTCATGAAGCGGGTCAAAAAGCATTCGGAAAACTTTTAGAATTAATCATTTGGGGCCAAGAAAGTGGCAAAATAAACAAATCAGATAATCCCTATATGCTGAGCCTCATGGTTTGGTCCTCTGTTCATGGATCAGCTATGCTCATGCTAGAAAATCAGTTTTCCATGATTGATAACTCACCTGAGATTCAACTTGAAAAATATGTGGAATTTATGGCCCAAAAATTAATTTCAGGCCTCAATTCTTAATTTTTTTACCTATGAATTTCAAATTTCACTTAATAAGTTCTATTATCACTTACAGACCAAAGAAATTTTCTTATCCTTTTTAGTATACACGCCAGTAAACTCCGCTTTTTCTAAAAATCCAGATGGAACCCAATCAATATCCTTTAAGCTTATCGAAGAGTTTTGATCTAGTTTTGCAAAGTAGGTTGTTCCCACTATTATTCTTGTACTGATCGGTCTTTTAGTTAAGGCCGTTGAATACGGTAGAAACAATCGAGGACCTGCAATTAAAATTTGTGCAGGGGCTATCGCTTCATAAAAGCCTTTAAAAGGCCCGACTTGAACTGTGACCTTAAAAGAGGGCTGATCCTTAAAGTAACATTGAATTGTTACCTTATCATTGGCTTGTGCCTGACTTACCATAAAAATAATGGCGGCTAGGGTTTTTATTAGTGTTTTCATTTTATTCTCCTTTGTAATTTGTTGACACTGATTACTTCAATTTCATTACATGAATCAATTTCATTGATTTAATAGGGCTATTAATATAATTCATGATTGATTATGGTGATATCACAAGATCAGCTTAAGGCGTTTTATGAAGTTTCAAGACACAAGAGTTTTACCAAAGCCGCTTATGAATTGGGATTAACTCAATCGGCTTTGTCACATAGAATCCGAAATCTGGAAGAACAACTCGAAACGACTTTGTTCGTGAGGGAACCTTCAGGAATCCGTTTAACTGAATCTGGAAGTAAACTTTTAGAATTCTGCCGCGTTCAAAGCCAAATGGAAACAGAACTTTTAGCTGACATTGTGGGCGCCAATCAAAATGAATTAAAAGGACATTTGCGAATTGGTGGCACATCTTCACTCATGTGGTCAGTCGTTGTACCGGCTTTAACGGATCTTTTAAGTCTTCATCCAAATGTTCAATTTGAATTTATGGAAAGAGAAATCCATGAACTTCCAGAATTATTAAAGAATGGAAGCGTGGATTTCATTATTACAAGTGGAAAAATTGAAAAAGCGAATTTTGAAAGAATTTATCTTGGAGATGAAATTAATGTGTTGATTGAAACTAAAAAGAAACTTCAAAGAATTGAGCGTTATTTAGATCATGATTCTAATGATCAAGTGACATTGGACTTTTTAAAACTTCAAGGAATTCAAAAATCTAAAATTAATCGCTGTTTTATGGATAATATCAATGGCATCATAGCAGGAGTTGAGGCTGGACTTGGAAAAGCTGTTGTTCCACAACATTTACTCAAAAATTTAAATAATTCAAGAATAGTTCCGAATATGAAAGAATTAAGAACACAAACATTTCTTTATTTAATTAAACAACCTTTTTACTCAAAATTACACAATACGGTAGTCAAAGAACTGACTCAGAATGTGAGTTCGTATTTAAATCAGTAAAAATTAAATTTGCTTTTGCTAGAAATATCCTATCCTGCAACGGAAACGCGAAAATTTTGTCCCTGTAAATCTTGAAGACCTTTACCGCTGGTCATATGTTTATAGAATTCTTTAATATTTTTGGGACCAAAATATTCAAATACCTTTTTTTCCATTTCATTGAAAAAATAAAATGAAACAATCGTATCATTTCCCACAACATAGATTCCATCTTTTGTAGCATAGAGGATAGGAACCTCAAAGCCCGAATTGTTCAATCCCAACATCTAGTTTTCCTCGGTTGTTGTTAAAATTGTGTGATTGGAATGGGTCTTTGGCAATGAATTTCGCCGATTTTTGAAATTTGCGGTGTGCATTTGAATTGCCGAGGGTGTTTTTTCAGATTTTGAACGAACGAATCCATTGCGACCGAATTTCTCAGTCTGCTGATTAATCAAATTTGTCTAAGTTCATCTCGAAGTCTTGTTGAGCGAAGTCGTCTTCGAAATGATGCTGAACTTTTGGAGGCCCTCGGGCTGGATAAAGTGGCGGAGGCTTTGTAGCTAGGCCCATGTGCTCAAGGATTTTTCGAATGACTTTGGGATCTTCGATGGCCGCGATAATTTTCATGTTGCCACCGCATTTGATGCAAGTCTCAACATCGATGTTGAAGACCCTTGCCAGGAGCCGTGCCCAGGGGATATTTTTCTTTTTCAACTCTAGTTGTTTTGGATCGATGATGTTTTCCTGGCCAACGACTTTTAGCTCCGGTGGTTTTGGAACGATTTGTTTGCGGTGTTTGTAGTGGGGACCCAGCACGCCATGATAGCGTGTCAAATGAACTCTTGGCCGTGGGACCAGTGCTACAAGCCGCTCAATAAGTTCCATCGGCGTTAACTTCAGTGCTGTAGTTCCATCATCCCATGGTTTTTTGAATCGATAAACCACATTGCCATAATCATCAGTCGATACAACGACCCCTACGAGATCAATCTTAAATTTCTT
Organism: Bdellovibrionales bacterium; assembly: GCA_046336825.1. Lineage (GTDB taxonomy): Bacteria > Bdellovibrionota > Bdellovibrionia > Bdellovibrionales > Bdellovibrionaceae. The sequence goes on from JBKDFX010000020.1 coordinate 37,457, forward strand.
AAAAATAAAAAAGACCCCATTGCCAGTTATGAACCTAAAATTCAACTGGCTTCCAATCAATTGGGTTTTGATTTAGAAACGGCCCTTGATTTAGCTAAAATGCCAGCCCTCCTAGGTGATAAAAGAGTATCCCCCACAGTTCCCTCAGCAAATAGAAAAGTCATCGATTTAAGTTTTGACCACGAGGATGTCAGGCACTACCGAATCGACCATCAGTGGTTTTATGAAAGCCGCTCACCCGTTGGAGGCGATAACAATCCTAACTGGGGATTTCAAACGACCAAGGGACCTGACGGAAAAAAATGGATGGCCATGAGATCTGTCAATAATTCCATTCGACTCACAACCCTGTCCCACCGCTTTCGTCCAGCCGATTATCCAAAATTTGATTTGGATTTGATGGTCACAAAGGGCCCCAAAGATGCAGATCCTGTTTTGGGTAAGTCAGGTAAAGATGATTCGGCATTTCAAATTTGGTTCACTCTCAGAGATCTCAGTCGGGTGAAAGAGCGAGCACTGGGAGATAAAGACGATTCACGAGTTTTTACATTCGGTTATTACTGGGGCGAAGAAGTCCCTGGGGAAACTCGCCAAGAGGGACAAATATTTGAAAATACATTTTCTAATAAAAATGTTGTGGTGGCTAAGCTTCCTCCCGCTTTTCAATTGGTGTTGAACTCTGGAAATAAAAATCTGAGTAAACCCGTGAATTATAAACGCAATTTGTTTGAAGACATTAAAAAAGCTTACCCTCAGCTCAATACACAAAATCTTGAAGTCATTGCTATCACTCTTCAAATGGACTCCAACGACACCAGTTCCCAGACTGAGGCCTTTATTAAAACCCTGCGCTTGAGCAGCCCAGAGCTCCAATTGGAAAGAATGGCCGCTCGGGGGGAATAACCTTTTGAGCAGACTCTCCTTTTAAGTGTTAACTTCTTTTTAATAAACGAGCCGCTTCGATGGCGTGATAGGTGAAAATCACATCCGCCCCAGCTCGACGAATGGAATATAAAATTTCTTGTACAAGATCCTCTTCTTTGGCCAAACCCTTTTCAGCCATCAATTTAACTAGGGCGTATTCACCGCTCACATTATAGGCAGCCACGGGCACATTGGATTTTTGATGAAATTTTTGAATGATATCAAGATAACTCAACGCGGGTTTCACCATAACCATGTCAGCCCCCTCGTGCAGGTCCAAGGCAAGCTCACGATTGGCTTCACGAGAGTTTCGGTAGTCCATTTGATAGGTTTTTTTATCTCCTGAGCGCGGAGCAGAATCCAGAGCTGAACGAAAAGGTCCGTAGAAGTTTGAGGCGTACTTGGCTGTGTAGGAAATAATACCCGTTTCAGAGAAACCCTGGTTTTCCAACTGCCGACGAATCTGACCCACTCGGCCATCCATCATATCAGAAGGCGCCACGTAATCAGCGCCGCAATGCGCATGAAGACAGGCCATCTGAGCCAAAAGTTCCACCGTTTTGTCATTGTGAACTTTCCCGTCGATAACGAGCCCATCATGACCATCGCTGGAGTAGGGATCCAGTGCCACGTCTGTAATAACCACGAGTTCAGGAAATTCCTTTTTTAGTTTTCGAACGGCACTGGGTAAAAATCCCTTTTCATTGAGAGCTTCTGAGGCCTGGTTGTTTTTTAATTCATCATCAATGCGAGGAAAAAGAGCCAAGGAAGTCACACCCAAGTCAAGATACTGGGGGATTTCCTTGAGTAAAACATCTAAACTGACTCGTTTCTGACCAGGAAGTTGTGTCAAGTTGTGACGCTTATTTTCACCCTTTTCGATAAAAACAGGATAGACGAATTGACTTGGCGATAATTGAGACTCTGCCAACATGTCTCGAATGGCCTGAGTCCTGCGATTTCTGCGGGGTCTAAGTGAATTAAAGTGTTTGTTTTTCATACATCCTCATGACAATTTCGTGACACAAACAGCCCCCAGATTGGTTAGACTTGTCACATGCTTGATTTGATTTTGGTTCATCGCCGGAGAAATGGCAACCCTCTTCAGTTTCCTGTTCCTATTTGGCGAACTTGTTTGCGTGAAATTGGCTTTTTTGATTTTCAGCAGTTTGATCAATATAAAAAAAATATTCACCGTGAGGATGAAATATTTCACGGTGAAAGTGCACTGACTTTTTTAGTTGAAGTGATTTGCGGTCTGCATTCTCCGGTATTAGGAGAAACAGAAGTCCAGGGACAATTCAAAGATTTTTTAGCCTCAGAAAATCTCAACACCCCCTTACCCTTGGAATTAAAAACTTTTACGCAAGATATCTTAAGAGTTGTTAAGATCATCCGTTCTGAACATCTGTCGCAGTTAGGTTGTCACAGCTACGGCTCATGGGTGCGACAGCATTCGCGGAAATTTAATCACATTGGGATCATGGGAAGTGGGCACCTGACGGGTGAGATTTTGCCTTGGCTAAAGAAAAAAAAATGGGTTCACCTGATGGCACGCAACTTAGATCGAGGCTTTGCTTTAAAGAAACAGTTCCCTAATATCATTGTTCACTCCATGAATGAATCCCCACCGATTGATTGTTTAGTTATCGCAGCCCCTCTAGATGACTCTTTGTTAATGAAAAAGGTAGCTCAATTCAAAAATTTAGAATCCGTTTTTGATTTTAGAGGTGAATCTGACTTAAGTGGAAAACTTCAAATCCCTTACTACAATTTACAAAATATCATGTCGGACCTGCAGTTAAATAAAAAATCTCGCGAATCTGCCATTTTAAAATCTAAAGAAAGTCTTTCACAAATTTTACACCAGCAAATTCGAAAAACCAATTTTCGTCCCGGAGGTTGGGAGGATTTGTGCAGCTAAGAATCAGCTCCAGAAAAAGTGACTTGGCCCGAATTCAAGCCTACCAAGTGGGTGAAGCGATTAAAGCACACCACCCAAATTTAGAAATCATTTATCAGTTTCGCTCAAGTTTAGGTGATCAAAATCAAGAAGATCCGCTTTGGAAAATGCCCTCCAAGGGTGTTTTCACCGAAGATTTCAAAAAAGATCTCCTCAGCGGTGAAGCTGATTTAGTCGTGCATTCTTGGAAAGATCTCCCTACGGCCATGGGTGATGAGACCCATATTGCTTGCACTTTACCCCGTGCCGACAGCCGTGATTTGCTTCTTTTTAAAAAAATATCTCTTGGCAAAGGTCATTTGAACCTGCTTTCCTCATCGCCGAGAAGGTCTTGGAATTTAACTCCCCTTCTGGCTCAGCTAATGCCGTTTAAAGTTTCAAAATTGGATTTTTCTATTGTGCGTGGAAATGTTCAAACGCGAATTCGAAAGCTTTTAGAAAATCCTGAAGCGGATGGCCTCATCGTTGCCAAAGCAGCTCTGGATCGACTTTTGAGCGCTGAAAAAAGTGAATTTGAAGAAACTCAAATTTTTATTCGTGAGGCTTTGAACCATTTGTCTTTTATGGTTTTGCCTTTGAGTGAAAATCCCACTGCAGCGGCTCAAGGTGCCCTAGCTGTGGAAATAAGAAATGACCGGAACGACCTTGTTAAAATATTGAAACCTCTGAATTGCCAAAATACTTTTGAGGAAGCTCAATCAGAAAGAAATTTACTTTCTGAATTTGGCGGCGGATGTCATCTGGCCCTGGGTATGAGCGTACGTTTGTTTGAAAATTTTAAAATCACCCATATTAAGGGAAAAACTCCTCAAGAAAAATTAGTTGAAAAACACGACCTGCAAATGAACCAAGTGCCAATTCGGCCGCCCTTTCAGCCTGATAAAAGTTGGTCTTCTTCACAGTTAATTAAAACTCGCTCACCTTTGCCAAGCTTCCACCTCGATCCTGGGGCCTGGGTCGTCAGTCGAACAGAGGCTTTACCCAATGAAAATAAATATTCTGATGATTATTTTTTTTGGGTAGCAGGGCTAGAAACTTGGAAAAAGTTAGCCGAAAAAGGACATTGGGTGATGGGATGCCATGACGGTCTGGGTGGAGGAGAAAATGTTCCTCTGCAATCACTTTTGCCCCAGGCCCGTTGGAAAATACTCACCCATTCCTCTCACCCTCAGTTGGATCCTAAAAGACACAAAGTCACTTATTCCATGAACTTAACGGGCTGTCCTCCCGAGTCCACTCAAAATTTTTATTGGCGGAGCGCTTCGGATTTCGAATACGTGACTTCGCTGGGATTTGACTTTAAGGATACATTCCATGCCTGTGGTCCGGGCTCAACCTACGATCATTTGCAGAATAAAATTCAAAGAGAAAAATTAGCTGTCTATGCATCTGAAGAACATTGGAGACTGTCGTGGCAAAAATAGAGACTGAATCTCAACTTTCACAGGACCTATTTGAAAGATCAAAAAAAGTGGCTCCCGGAGGAGTTCATTCTCCTGTGCGCTCTTTCAAAGGTTTAGGGCGTCCCCCTGTATTTTTTGAGCAGGCTTCAGGATCTCATCTTATTTCAGTTGAGGGAAAATCCTACATTGATTATTGCATGAGTTTTGGCCCTCTGATCCTAGGTCATCGAGATCCAGAGGTTCAAGAAACCGTGGAACAAATGATCAAAACCGCTTGGAGTTTTGGTGCCTGCGAAAGATATTCTCTCGAATTGGCTGAAATGATCACCCAAGAAATTCCCTTTGTTGAAAAACTCAGATTTGTGTCCAGTGGAACTGAAGCTGTTATGAGCTCTCTACGTGTGGCTCGAGCCGCCACAGGTCGCCACAAAATTTTAAAATTTGAAGGTTGTTACCATGGGCATGTGGATTCCCTTTTAGTTAAATCGGGAAGCGGACTTGCCGGTGAAGGGACCAGCACCAGTGCGGGAGTCTCAGAAAATGTGGCGAAAGAAACCTTGGTTGTCCCTTTAGATAATGATCAAGCCCTTGAGGAAATTTTCAGTCAGTGGGGATCACAAATTGCCGCTGTGATTTTGGAACCACTTCCTGCTAACTATGGACTGTTGATTCAAAGAAAAGAATTCATTGAAAAATCGATGAAATTGGCTCGTGCCCATGGAGCTCTTGTGATTTTTGATGAAGTCATCTCGGGATTCCGAGTGGCCAAGGGTGGTATGGCTGAAGTTTTAGGTCTATCACCAGACTTAGTCTGCTATGGAAAAGTCATTGGAGGTGGTTTTCCCGTGGGATGTTACGGTGGTCGTGCCCAGTACATGGATTTGGTGGCACCACTAGGACCCGTTTATCAAGCTGGAACTTTGAGCGCCAACCCTGTGGGCATGCGAGCCGGCCTGGCGACACTTTCTAAAATGAAGCGACTGGATGGTTGGAATGAGCTGAATAAAAAATCCAATCAATTTGTCAGCGATTTAAGTGCTTTTTTAAAAAGAAAATCCCCAACCCTTCAGGTCACTTCTTTTGCATCCCTTTTTTGGATCCATCAAACTTCTTCAGAATCTATTCGCACTGTACCTCAAATTCCTAAGGGTCAAGCCGAAGGATTTCGTGATCTATTTTTGAAATGTTTGGATGAAGGAGTTTATTTGGCTCCAAATGCCTATGAGGTCGGCTTTTTATCCATGGCTCACTCGCAAGAGGATTTACAAAAAACACTCACTGTCCTTGAGAGGAGTTTGTCTTGAAGGGACAGAAAAACTTTAAGCTCTGGCTGGCTGTCGGATGGCTTGTTTTTACATCTGCCATGGTTCTATGGTGGTGGGCTCTGGGATTGAAGGAAATTTCAGATTCATCAAAATACACCATGCTGATGAGTGAGGGGCTTTTCTTTCTCTTTGCCATTTTGGCGGGCGGAGGAGCTCTGATTTTTTTATTACTCAAAGATCAAGATCGACATTTGCAACTTAAGAATTTTTTTAATTTATTTTCTCACGACTTAAAAACTTCCATTTCACGCCTGCGACTACAAGCTGAAATTCTTCAAGAGGATGAACGCTCCAAAAAAGACCCTCATTTTCTAAGACTCCTCGGAGACATTAACCGCCTGGATCTACAATTGGAAAATTCACTCCTTTATTCTCAAGGTGACAAACCCTTGAGTCTTGAGGACCAAGTTCTCTTGTCACAGATTATTGAAAGCGTAAAAAATGAATGGGCTGAGTTGGATGTGCGCCTCGATGTGGATGCCAAACTAAAGGGTGATCGACGAAGTTTGATGAGTATTTTTAGGAACCTATTTCAAAATGCACAAAACCATGCTCGCTCTTCTAAGATATCAATTCGAGTCAAATCCAACAGTGCAGGACAACTCAAACTCTCTGTTTCCGATCATGGTCCCGGCTACCAAGGAGATTTAAAATCCCTAGGTAAAACTCCCTTCCCCATATCCGAAAATGAAGGCAGCGGAATTGGACTTTACTTGAGCCGCTTCCTCGCAGTTAAACAAAAGGGGGATCTGGAATTTACCAATGATCCTGACTTGGGACTGACAGCCCATCTGACAATTTCTGGCGAAGTCTTATCATGAAAAGTATATTATTGGTCGAAGATGATCATTCTCTCGGCCCTCTTCTGAAGGAAAGACTCAATCGGCACTATCAAGTCACACTTTGCTCGACAAAAAAAATAGCTTTGCAAGAAATTGAAAAATCAGGCTTCGATTTGGCTATTTTAGATGTGGGTTTACCTGATGGATCTGGTTTTGATATTGGCGAACATCTGAAGCAAAAAACAAAAACTCCTATTTTATTTTTAACTGCACAAGGAGACGCAGAAAGTCGGCTCAAAGGTTATGAATTGGGGGCCGAAGAGTACGTTCCTAAACCTTTTCATTTAAAAGAGCTCTTGATCCGCATCGAACATGTGCTTCAGAGCCACCCCGTGACTCATCACTTAGTCCTCGAAGATAGCACTATTTTTTTTAATGAAAAAAAGGTGAAAAGAAAATCTGGTGAAATTGAATTTCCCCCTCTTAAAGATTTGCAGCTGCTTGAGCTCCTCATTCAAAAATCACCGGACCCTGTTTCTCGTGATCAAATTTTAGATGAAGTTTGGGGCCCAGAAAAAGATCTCAACACGCGAACCATTGATAACGCCATCGTACGACTCAAAAGACTTTTGGGGGGTGAAGATGAGAAATACATCCGATCCGTGCGCGGCCTTGGGTACCAATGGATTTACATGAAAAAGGAAGACCTATGAAAATTGGAAATGAAAAATTTCAAAATAGCTTAAAGCAGATTCCCCAATCCACTCCTCCGATTTGGTTCATGCGGCAAGCTGGCCGCTATCATCATCATTATCAGAACTTAAGAAAACAACACAGCTTTGATGAACTTTGTAAGATTCCAAGCCTTGCTTCCGAAGTGGCCCTTGGGCCTATTCTGGATTTTGACTATGATGTGGCCATTTTATTCTCTGATATCCTGTACCCGCTCGAAGCTTTGGGTTTTGGACTTAACTACACCGAACAGGGACCTCGTTTGGGTTTTCATTTAAATGATGAAACAAAACAAAAGTTAAGACCTTTGAATGAGGCCCATGAGTTTTTAAAATTTCAAGCTGAAGCTGTTTCTCAAACAAGGGCTAAGTTACCCAAGGACAAAAGCCTCATCGGTTTTGTAGGAGGGCTTTGGACACTCTTTGTTTACGCCTGTGAAGGGGGACATGCTGGATCTCTGATTGAAACAAAAAAATCCCTCAGGCATTGGCCACACTTTTCAGAACTGATGTTCAACCTGCACAGTGAGACCATACGTTCTCAATTGGCGGCAGGAGCTGAAGTGGTTAATATTTTTGATACGGCGGCTGGTGAAGTTTCACCACTCTTTTTTAAAAAATGGATTGCTCCCGACTTAAAACGTCTTGCCTTGTTGTTTCCTCATAAGATTGGATATTACTCAAAGGGCACTCAAAGTAGTTTTTTTGATTCTGAATGGTTGTCTCTTCCCTGGGCGGGAATGGGTTATGATCACCGATGGAATTTACCAAAAACTTTGTCTGAAAATTCACACTCTGGTTTTTTTCAAGGCAATTTCGATCAGTCTCTTCTTCACAGCACACCTGCAGAATTCCGTGAACATTTAAAAATGTACCTTAATGAATTTGCTGAACTTGATAATGAAAGCCTTAAGGGTTGGGTTTCAGGCCTCGGTCACGGGGTTTTACCTAAAACTCCTGAGGCCAACGTACATTTATTCATCGAAGAAGTGAGGAAATGGGGAGCTCAAAGATGAATGACAATCTCAACGATAAAATAAGTTCTCAAATGGCTCAACTGATTCGAAAGTACGATGCTCCTGTTCCTCGCTACACCAGTTATCCCACGGTTCCCTATTGGGAATCAGCACCCGATGAAAAACTTTGGATTCAGCATCTGAAAACTGCACTGGAGCCTGAAACATCTTCATTTAGTTTGTATTTGCACATTCCATTTTGTGAATCGCTCTGCACTTTTTGTGGTTGTAACACGGTCATAACCAAAGATCACAAGTTAGAATCACCTTATGTGAACACTCTGCTGCACGAGATGTCTCTTTACTTGGAAAAAGTGCCTCAGCTGAAAACTCGAAAACTTAAACATCTTCACCTGGGTGGAGGCACACCCACTTTTTTGTCGAGTTCAGAACTTAAAAGACTGATTCAGGGAATTTTAAAAAATCTGACACTGGATCCTCAATCCTTTGAAGGATCCATTGAAGTGGATCCACGGCGCACCACCTTTGAGCAAATGAAAGCCTTACGCGAGTCTGGCATTAACCGTATCAGTCTCGGAGTTCAAGATTTCGATGAATCTGTGCAAAAACTAGTCAATCGAGTGCAGCCCTTTTCCATCACACAAAAAATCACTCAGGAAGCCCGCGAACTGGGTTTTACATCTGTTAATTATGACTTGATTTATGGCTTAGCCAAACAAACTCCAGAAAGTTTTCAAAAAACCATCTTACAAACCATTCAGTTGTCACCCGATCGTATTGCACTTTACAGTTTTGCACTGGTCCCCTGGATCAAGCCAGCACAAAGACTTTTTAAAGATGAAGATCTTCCCACACCCGAGGTCAAGAGACAGCTCTATGAAATGGCCCGGACCGAGTTATTGAAATCAGGTTATGTTGAAATTGGAATGGATCACTTCGCTAAAAGTCATGATGGACTTAATCTGGCCAGGTCTAAGGCTCATCTGCATCGAAATTTTATGGGTTACACAGATCAGAAAACAGACGTTTTGCTAGGATTAGGTGTCAGTAGTATTTCAGAATCTCCCTATTCATTTCATCAGAATGAAAAAATAGTGACCCTTTACCAACAAAAGGTATCCCAAGGAATTATACCCACCCATCGAGGCCATGTTCTAACACCTGATGATGTCAATCATAGGAAACAAATTTTAGATATGATGACTCAACTTGAAGTCCAATTGAAGCCCCATCAAATTGAAGATGCTCAAGATTTTTTAAAAGAAATGATTGAGGACAACTTAGTCAAAATTATCGAAGGTCGGCTCGTACTTCAAGAAAATGGTCGACCCTTTTTAAGAAATGTCTGTCTATTTTTTGATCAAAGGTATCGAAAACAAAAACCCACAGCTAAAACTTTTTCTCAAGCTATATGAAAAAACAAATCACGATTGTGGGAGGTGGTTTTTCAGGTCTTACCTTGGCTTATTGCCTTCATAAATTGGGCTACGAAATTAGAATTTATGAAAAAAATCAGTGGGGAGGACTTTTACAAACTCAAAATATGAATGGAATGTACATTGAAGAAGCGGCCAATGCTATTTTGTGGACTCCCCACCTCGAGGAGCTTTGTAAAAGTATCGGTTGTCAGCTGGTCAGCCCCCTACCTCAAGCTCGCAATAAATGGATATGGAAAAATAAACTGACCCGCTGGCCCCTGGGATTTGTTTCCAGTCTTAAGCTTGTTGTATTTTTATTACGATTTTTATTCCAGCGGTCCACACTAAAACCACTCAAAGGACAAACCATTCAAGAATGGACTCTGCGACACCTGAATCGTGAAATTCTGGATTATTTGGTGAGTCCTGGGCTGCAAGGAATCTATGCAGGAGACCCTCAAAAATTATCGGCCAGCCTTATCCTGTCTTCACTCTTTAGAAAAAGAACACCCAAAGGGGGAAGTGTGGCCCCTAACAAAGGTATGGGGGAGTTGATCAATCAACTTAAAAACTATCTCGAGTCCCATAATATTCATTTTGAAATCAGAGACATCCAGTCATTGAATGAGATTCAAACTCCCTTAGTGTTAGCCACTTCTTTGAATGAACTGCTCAGGCTTCGCCCGGAACTCAATAATGAAAAATTAGACTTTTTAAATCTGGTACGAGTCACAACTGATTTTGAAAAAAACACTGAACATAAAATGAATGGATTTGGCGTGCTGTTTCCCCCTAATGAAAAATTTAATTCCTTAGGAGCTCTTTCCAACAGTGATATTTTTGAGTTTAACCAAGATAATTTCAATGAAAGTTGGCTGATGGGTGGAGCTCACAAACAAGAAGTCACTGAATTATCTGAGAGGGAAATTAAAAACCAGGTGCAAGCCGATCGTCTGCGGGCCTTAAAAGACTCCACTCCATTCAAGAATTTTTTTGTTAAAAAACATCACCATGCCTATGTCCATTACGATCTTCATTTGGAAAGCTGGTTAAATAAAAATAAGGATCGACTCCAAGAAGATTCTCAACTGAGATGGACAACGGGAAACTTTTTAGGAAAGCTGGGATTGTCACAAATTCTGGAACAAAATTTGGAATTAGCGAACCGAATTTATGGTGTTTTATGTCAAAAAAAATAGGAATCTTACTGATCAATGTGGGAACCCCTTCCGCTCCCACCAAAGAGGCTGTTCAAACATATTTAAATGAATTTTTAACAGATCCTTCCGTGATTCAGGCCCCTGCATTTGTGAGAAATATACTTTTTAAAAAAATTATCATTCCTCGCAGATCCCCTCAGTCAGCTAAAAAATATCAGAAAATATGGACTGATAAAGGGTCACCACTTTTATCCTTCAGCTTAGATTTTTCAAATGACCTGCAAGAAGTCATGGGTCCTCAATACATTGTGAGAGTGGCCATGCGCTACGGAGAGCCTTCTCTTCAGTCAGTTATTCAGGAGTTAAAATCTCAAGGAGTTGAAAAGTTTTGGATGGCCCCTGTATTTCCGCAATTTGCTGAAGCGACAACAGGATCAGTCATCAAAAAAATCAAAGAACTTTTGCCTGAGGATAACTTTCAAATTTTAAATGAGTTTTATAAGTCAGATTCTTTTATAAAATCCTGTGCTCAAATTTTAGAATCTTCTCGTTCTCGTTGGGATCATTTGCTGTTTTCCTATCACGGACTTCCTGTGGGACAGTTAAAAAAAATACCCGGTTGCTATTCAACTCAAAACTGTTGTGAACTGGCTGAAAAAAATGCAGTGAAATGTTATCGATCTCAGTGCTTAGTGACCAGTCAACGGCTGGCTCAAGCTTTAGGTCTCAACCCAGATCAGTGGTCGGTGTCTTTTCAATCGCGTTTGGGTCCAGTGAAATGGATCCAACCCTACACCGATGATAGGGCTCGTAAGCTGGCAGAACAAGGGGTGAAAAGACTGGCCGTATTTGCGCCCTCTTTTGTGGTGGATGGTTTAGAAACCCTAGAAGAGCTGGCCATTGAACTCAAAGATACTTTTTTGGAAGCCGGAGGCGTGGAGTACAATTATATCCCCTGCCTCAATTCTGAATCCCACTGGGTGAAGGGCTTTGCAGAACATTTAAAACGAGAATTGAGTGAAACTTAAACCTATTCATGTTAATCAAAATGAATGACTTTTGAAGAATGCCATCGTCGCTATTTTTTTGGTGAAAGCGGAAAAAGAATCCTAGTTAAGGAATGGGGCGACCCCCTTAAGCCGGTTATTCTTCTCGTCCATGGTTTTCCTGGATGCGCAGATCACGGCAAATTCATGTCAGGCTCTCCTTACTGGGAACACTTCAGATTGATTGCTGTGGATCGACCTGGCTATGGACATTCAGATCCCCAAACCAATATCACCCCCTTGGCTTTTGCCGCTCAAATTGAAGAACTGCTGCTGAGTTTAAATATAGAGCGTTTGTCTTTGCTCTCTGTCAGTGGTGGAGCTCCCTACTCCATGGCGGTGGCCCATCGACTGCCTCACAAAGTTGAAAAAATCACTTCCATTGGAGGGGTTGCACCGCTCACACCACTTAACTTCTTTTTTATGAACTCAAGACAGAAAAAAACTTGGCTGCTAGGAAAAACTGTTCCTGAAAAGGTACTGCACACAGTAGTTAATTTTCGCTGGCAAAAAAGTTTAGAAAAAATGGAGCGATTCTTTTTTACTGATTTTGATTCCTTCTCGACAGCCGATAGAAAAGTGCTTTCTGATAAAAAATTGGGACCGCAGCTATTAAAAAGCATGAAAACAGCCATTGAAAATGGGCCCAGTGGAATTTTAGCCGATATGAAAGTTTACTCCAACCCCTGGGGCTTTTCTTTAAGTGAAATAAAATGTCCAGTCACGTTATGGCATGGACTTCATGATGACGTCGTCAATTTTAGATTTGCTCAAGATATGAGCTACCGTCTTCCCAACGCCAATAGAAAATTTATTAAAGATGAAGGACACTATTCATTACTTCTGACTCAAAGAGATGAAATATTAAAAGATTTACTGGAGATCAAATGAACTCTCAAAAATTCGCACTGGTATTTTTAGTTTTTTTCTTGTGTTTAAAAGCGCAAAGCCAAATGTTTTATTCCTTGGAATTGGGTTCCACCACACAATCTCTGAATGATCAACGCATCCCTGGAAAGGGCGGAACAAAAATCTCACTGACTGACTTTGGCAAGGGACCTTTCACCAGTTACCGTGCCTATTTGGGATACCGATGGGACCGCCATGAAGTTCGAGCTTTGTACGCCCCCTTCGCCATCAAATTGGATGGTCAGCTTAAAAGTGCCACCACTTTCAAAAATTCAATTTTTCAACCTGCCACGCCCACCGAGGCCTACTACCAATTTAATTCCTACCGATTAACTTACTCCTATGCTCTTGAAAAATCAGGACAGTGGGATTACCGGGTGGGTTTCACAGGTAAAATCAGAGATGCTGAAGTCAAATTGACACAAGGAAATCTGTCTGAAAGTAAAAAGAACGTGGGATTTGTTCCCTTACTTAATTTTCAGGCGCATCGCCCCCTCGGAGAGCTTTACTCATTTCGACTGGACTTGGACGCTTTGGGAGCACCTCAAGGACGAGCCATAGATCTAGGACTTTTTATTGAGCGCAAATTATCAATTCCTGAAACTCAAATCTTTATAGGTTATCGAACAGTTGAAGGTGGGGCCGACAACGACACGGTTTACAACTTTGCTTGGCTCCACACTGTGACCTTGGGCCTTATGGGACAATTTTAAGATTGTTTGAGCCGCGGATTTAATTCGTAGAGTTTAGCCAATGAGTTTTTGATCGCTGCCAATTGAGTCAATAATTTAGACCTGTCCTGTTCAGAAAGCTGAGGATCTTGGAGACGGCTCTCAAGAAATTGAATTCTGTGTTTGGATCTTTGAATTGTTTCAGCAATGGCGGCATTGGCATCATGAAATATTTGGGCCTCAAGTTTCTGGTACTCCTGTTTGTCTTGGGGGGTCATGCTGGCGGGATGGGAAAAGTACAGCTCTCGAACAAGCTGTGAGACAATCAAACTTGTCATACCTGCTGAAACAAAACTTAACGCCAAAGGATATTGAGTTCTCGCAGCTGACCATACAGCCGCACCTACTCTAAGTACACCCACCCCTGCTACCAAACCCAGGCTTTCTGTGGTCAGATGTCCCAGATCAATCAGCTGCTTGATCAAATTTCCGCGATTCAATTGTCCATATTGATAACCGTAACATTCCGTGAGGGCTAACCAAAACCCTTCAGATTTACGAGTCTCAAAAACCTTTACGCTGAGTCCTCGATTTTGCACACGCAGGTTTAACTCATTGAACATTTGATAACTTAATAAATTGAGTGAGCTCGTGACAGAGGAAGACAAGTTTTCAGCACTGAATCCCAATTTAAAAGCTGAACTCCAGGTCCCGCCACTGCATTTTTGGATTGTGTCTAAAAATATTTTTTGGTCGGCAGGCGCCAAATGATGAGGAATCACCTGACTTTGAGCCACGGCCCAATGTGAAAGAAAAATGAGGCAGAAAAAAATCTTTTTTATCACTCTGTTTTCTCTTGAATTAAAAGCTCCATTTTTTTGGCTTCTTGAAGCTCTTCCAACTTCTTTTTCACATGGAGAGACAATTGATCGATCACCCGAGGGTCTTTAATATACACACGAAAACCTTGGTAGCCTGCAACGGCTGTTGCGACAACGGCTCCTCGGTAGGAAAACCAAGTTCCAATATCATTTCCCATTCCTGAATATCCACCTTCACCCTTGGTCACCTGAAGGCGATGGCCTAAAAAACCAAGCCCAACCGCCACACTTAAAGAAACATAAAATCCAATTTTCCTTTTTTTTTGACTACTTTTTGCTTCAGCCAACTGATCAGATAATTGAGTGTACTCAGCGGTTAATCTTAGAACTTTTTCAATTTGATTTTCTCTTTCATTGGCAAAGGCCCAGGGTGTGGCGATGGTCAATAAAAGAGCTAAAAATAATTTACTCATAGATCTCCTAGACTTAAACGAAGTGTTCCGCTGAACGTCTTTGCCAGAAGTGTACCAATCCGAGGGAGTCCCAGATTATTTGCTAACAGTAAAATGAGTCTAATAGTTAGACAGTGGCCAAAATTGAAAATTTCTTGAACTTAAGCACGGGCCCTGTTCAACGAGCTGGTCGTTGTAGTAAATGAATTTTTTTAAATTTAAGGGCCTCATCTGGAAAGTCTGAGAAAACCCCATGCACCCCTGCCTTATAAAACTTGATATATTCATTTTGGGTGTCACCTTCACGAAAAGTGTAGGGGTGAATTTTGAGCCCAACCTCTAGGGCATTTTTCATAAAGTTGGCATCATCTAAATAGGTTTTATGAGGTCCTAAACCTACCACCCATTCTTTTAACTTTTTAAAATCGGCTGGGCTTTTCACATATTGGCCGTATTTCATTTCTTTTTCAGTTCCTTTAGTATCAAAGGCCACTTCTTTTTTATTTCCTAAAAGAAAAACAAAAGGTACTTCAATTTGAGTTTTTAATTTTTTTAAAGCGGACAATTCAAAACTTTGTACAAATACCTGGTCGGTTTTTTTATCGTAACCATACTTTTTTAAAATTCGAGCCACTTCATCAATCATTGAAATTTGTGAAGGTTTTAAAGTCTCGAAGTAAGTGGGATGTTTCATTTCTGGGTAAATACCCACATTACGGCTCTGTGCCAATTGGATCACTTCTTCGAAAGTGGGAATGGAGTATTTATCGTCATATTTTTTAAGTCGGGAAAAAACTCGCTGACGAGCTTTTAACTTTTTAATTTCACCCAACGTTAAGTCTTCAGCAAAGATCCCCGATACTTTTTCTCCATCAATAATTTTAGTGGTCTTTTTATGTGGATAAATTTCAGCAGCATTGGTCGTCAAAGAAATCTCATTTTCATGGCGAGCAATAAGAACTCCATCTTGAGTCAAAACCAAATCGGGTTCAATAAAGTCAGCTCCCATTTCAATGGCTAACGAATAAGCTTCCAGTGTGTGCTCAGGTCGATGACCTGAGGCCCCTCGATGGGCAATGATCAGAGGTTCGGCTTGTACCGAAAGGACAAAAAGGAAAAGGGCAAAAAATATCTTCATAGTTCTTAAAAAATAGTCTATCAATTGAAAAACCTCAATCCTTTGACAGGAATTAGAAAATGTTTATTCGTTTTTCCCACGTCATGCTTAGCACACCTCC
>JBKDFX010000021.1:0-28212 GCA_046336825.1 Bdellovibrionales bacterium
GATAAATGATACTCAGGAGCTGTGGGTCATTAACCTGCAGCCAGAGATTGTTTTTTACGTATATCGACGATTCTGAAGAACCACTTTAATTTTTTATCTAACTCTGTTTTAAGCACGAATGGATTAAGACCTTCAGCCTTGGCAAGAAGCGCTTGTTTTTCTTCTTGGCTTAAGTTTTCTGTTTCAAGAAGTCTTTCGAACGGAGTCTTTGGTTCATCATGAACTTTTACGATTCTTCCACCGATTCGAGTTTTTGTTTTTAACTTCATCACGGGCGTAAAATAATTCCATAACGGAAGCCAGTAATTTTGATACATGTCGTTTATGTACTCAACGTCCCACTGCTGATCTAGTCTGTCATAGCCGATCAGCTGCCTCACGTGGGTCCAGTTTTTTTGTTCCACGTGCGCATTGTCGTTTTTCTTGTAGGGTCTTCTTCTCACGAAGTGGACTCTCTCAGGTCTTTGATAAAAATAAGTCCATAAATCGTTATTCAGGAACTCATTGCCGTTGTCAGAAGCAAAACCTTGGATCTTAAAGGGTAAGCTTGTCTCGATCGCTTTTACAGCACCTAAAACAGCTTCAGAAGTCTTTCCCCACACAGCCCTTACTTCGGTCCATCCAGAAAAAATATCAGTCATCGTTAAGCTGTTGGTAAACTCTCCGGCCATCGAAGTTCCACAGTGTGCAACAGTGTCCGCTTCAATAAATCCTGGACCCATAATCCCACTATCAAGTAATTTAATCGGGATTTTGTTTTTAATTAAAGACGGGCTCGTTAAAGACTTTCCTTTACGAACTAAATCCCGATGATCGTGTAAAATACGATCGATCGTGGAACTGGAAATTTGCCGCAAAAGTATTTTTATTTCTTCTGAACAGTCGTTGTAAAATGGAAGCCATCTTCTAATCGCTGACACCATTTTCTTTGAACATAATCTTCCGCAAGATTCCCATAAAATTACGACGTGCTTTCTTGCTTCAGGACCGTACTTATATTTTGGCCCCGGATGATCTCGGTGTGATTTGATCTCTCCGTTCAGAAGTCTAATCGCATGCTTACGCGATAGATCCAAAGTCTGACAGAACTCATCAAGGATTAATGATTTCTGTTTCCTTGACCCTTTCTGATAGCGTACTCGAAGTTTTTGCAATAGAATGCGTTTAATCTCGTTGGACACGGTCTACCCCCTAAAGTTATTTCTCGTAAAAACAATTCTAGGTACGGCCGGACCGTGATTCAACGGGAGGTCTAGTGCGCCCCTCGTGATTCAACTACCACCGTCGGTATCATTTAATATGATTCAATTCGGTTCCTAAAATCTAGGCTCAAGCTTTGCAGTATTCCTACAGGATTTCTGTCATCCAAGGATAACTGACAATGACAACATAGGCCTCTCAATATAGCCAATTTTTGTCACTTAAAATGCTCACACTGACGTGTGTGCTTTTGACCTATGGGAACTCTCAAGCCAACTCATGTGTTCAGTCCGTGACTGATTGCGATTACAGCTTACCTGGAGAAGTATCAGCCCCAGGTCTGGAAATATGGAAATTTGAGTGGTGAAAGATGGCTATCTTTGAAATGGGTTAACACCCACAGAAAGGGCAAAAAAGAAACCATTCATTCCGATGTCTCTTTTGCTTCCAGTGGCAATAGTCAAGTGCCCTTCCCATCGCAACTGGTAGCTAAAAATACTCTCTTACCCATCAAAGTGGCCAACGAAGAAGCCTGGATGTTTTATAGCCCCAAAAAAAATGATCCTGGTCTTCTTTGGAAGCACACTTTAGAAAACCGCGGTCAACAACTACAAAGGGCTGATATTCTGGGGCGCTTCCCTTTGGATGGAAATGCCTACCATGAGCCCTTAGTCTTAAGTGATAATCAAAGTGAGTGGCTTCCGCTTTTGATGAATTAAACTATTCCAGAAACTGCTGCTTTTCTTCTTGGGTGGGCATCCGGCAAGAGGAGTTTCTGCCAAAAAAAGACATTCGATTTTGTGCAATAAGGTCATAAATCCAGTTGAGCATTTTCAAAGGTAAAAATTTAAAAATTAGGAGTGCTTTCCAGACCCCACCTATTTCAGAGACAATTTGAAAAAATCCTTCGGAGCGAGTCCAAACTTGAGACCCTCGACTGACCACCAAGGTTTCTAAATTTTGAGTGTATTGGGCGTCCAGATGCCTGCGGGCGTAGTCCGATTGCAACGCTGAAAACCTCAATACACGAGCCGTGTCGATCTGTATAAGCAGATCCACAACCCCATTGCATAAACCACAATGACCATCAAAGAAAATAACAAGACGATCCTTCATATATCAAAACGAGATTAGTCCTTAAAAATTCATCTGTCAGCGCTTTTTGTCCCTTTCTTATTTTGAAACAGAGTCAAAAAGTTGAAACACAGCCAATTGATTGTGAGCTTAAAAATGGGGCATGGGCTTTGAAGTATTGCTTGTATGAACAAGGGGAAACCTATGGTGATCAATTTGAGACATTTTAAAATCTTCTTTATAACAGCTCTTATCACAGTGGGCGTGATCGAAAAATCATCAGGTAACGAACTGCCGGACCCTGTGGTGGTCAGCGATGTTTCAAAGGATAAAAAAAATAAAAGACTCAGCATGAATCTGTCCCAAGGTGAAGATTCTGTCATGGCTGATTTTGAGTTGGATCCCAACGAAATGATGAATCCAACTAATATTGCCATTTGGTTGAAAGAACAACAGCGTCTTCGTCACGAATGGCTGACATTTGTAAAAGACTTTTTAACGTCAAAAAAGGTTTATTTTGGAATGAAGCTGGGTTTTACCGAAGAAGACAGAACTGAATTTATTAAAAGTCTGGATACTTTTGAAGCCATTGATGAATATTTTCAGCGACTAACTCCTCGCGAAAAAAAGGCCATTGGCCTTGCCTACCGAGCCAAAACCTTTGATCCCATGGCACTCAAAAAATTCTACGCTCGCTATTTGGGCCTAAACGAAAGAACTTCTCTGCACCAAGTGGATCAAAAAATTGCTGAGATTGAAAAAACTAATCCAGCACTCTTAGCTGAAATGCACAGGGTTTTTCATGTGAATCATGATGGTTTGGGTTACCGATTATGGAGCTCAGTCAGTCGTCCATGGAACACTCAGCTGCACGGCTTCCCTGCCCAGTCCGCGCTCTTTTTTGTGGCCATCGGTGGCGTTATGATGACACAGCTTATGACGGACTATGCGGCCAACCCAGCGGCCATGTTTCAACACTTAGAAAGTATTAAAGACCCCATTTCCCATGTGGCTTTCTTTTCTTTCATGGCGGCCAATGGTCTTGTTGGAGATTATTTAACAGGCAAGTGGGGAGCTCCCACTGCTGGATTGAGTTCAGCTAAATTCCGTCAAGCTGCCATTCCCTATATTGGGATGACGGCTGGTATGCTTGTCAGCAACTTGACCCATGAATTAGCCAATTTCGCAAAAGCCTGTTCATCTAAACTTTTAGGAAAAGAGCCTTCTGCCTTTGAGCAAATGATGATGAAAATGCAAGGAGCCGAGTACAAAGATCCATGCAATGCCGCTCATGATGAATTTTTCAACTTTGAAAACAAAGTGGAGCAGTACTTACCCATGATAGTTTCCATGTCTTTGTCCACTGCAGGTTCCACCGTGATCCAACAGGGCTTGACCAAGGGAACCATCAAAAGCGTGAATGCAATACGCAATTGGAGTCAATCAGGTGCAAATCAAAAAATAGTTAAGACTTCTTCCCGTGCTCTGATTCAAGGAGCGAAAGCCACCACTCGGGGTTCAATTCGGATCATCGGAGGAATTCTGAGCTTTGGTTTCAAAGCCAATCCCTACACAGGCATGGCTTTCACTTCACTCACACTGGGAGCCGTCGTCTACAGTACCGCTCAGAACTTTGCCTTCGTTTACCTGGACACTGTCATGATTCCTTGGCTTTCCAAGCAGTGGGCTCAGATCTGGCGAGCCGGCAGTGTGGCCGATGCAGATAAAAATTTAAAAATGGCTTTGGAATACCAAGAACAAAAAAATTGGGTGTCGGACTCTAAAGATCGCGGCTGCGGAGCGGCTGGACTTAGCCCCAGAAGCTATAAATGTCCTAATAATATTGTCCTCCATTTAGAAGAATTCCAAAAACAAATGGAAGCTTGGCGCATGCAAAACCATGCTAAATTCTTCACAGGCATTCAAATGTGGAATCAAATCACCACTGAGTTGATAAATGAATTCAATGAGGCTCAAAAGTTTTATACCTACTACGTCAATGATATTTTCAGGTCTCGTAGAATCATGTTGAAACAAATCCAACTCGAAAAAACTGGCAAAACTGAAGAAGATAAAAAAATCACCGACGGTGACCGTAACTTCATGCAGTTTCTACCTTTCAGAAAAACTCCCCTGTTTGGAGTGGGTCCCTTGGGACACAAAGAGTGTGAAGCTCAGAATATGGCTGTCCTGAATATGATGAAAGCGGCCACTGCAGGAGCTGACAAATCAGCTCAACCAACAGAAGAAAAAAGTCAAGAGGACTGTGAAACTGAAATTTCACTTTACATCAATCACCCAGATCGCATGGAAGGATTTCAAAAAAATCGCGTTCAACATATCATCAATATCTTTGGTTCTTTGTACAACATGCCCCGAAAAAATTTACCTTTTAAAGATAAGGTAGAGCTCACAGGAATTGCTTTATTTGATGAGCAAATCATCGAAGAAAATAAAAAAATGGGCAGCAGTGAAGCACCTTATTTAAAGACCAAGACTTTGGCTGAACTCGAAAAAGAAGGGGCCTTTCAAAAACAGCTGCATGCTTTTCTAGAAAGCAGCGTTGAAGGTACACCCGATCGAAGCACCCTGGAATTGATCGAATTACTTAAAAATAAGCAGGGCTTATTTGATGCGAGTGAAATTATTAAGCACATCAATGCACCAGGAAAAGAATTTCTTCGGAAATTATTAACAGATTTACAGAGTATGGATTCCTTAATAATGGGACAGGCTTTGGCAAGACTTAATGATCAACTGAGAAACCCACGTCTCAGTGACTGGGCCCTCAAAATTGTGCTGAATTCCATGCGCAGGGGAATGGGTAATCCCTTCCCAATTCTAGTCGCTGGCGGTCTTGTCCCCTACATTTATCACGAACAAAACAGCTCTAGAAATGGCTATTCCTCCATCACAAAGGATAAATCAGGATACAAATTTAAAAGCTACACCGAGTTCATGATCTATCAAATGTTGTGCGGTCCTCAAGCCACTTCCACTGAAGTCATCACAGAGTGGGCACCCTTTGGAGAAAAGTACCCCCTACTTCCTCCGAATTTTCATCCACCTCGAATTTCGGTGGCTCAGAATTTAACTTTTAAACATAAGCGAAACTCATCTCGCCATGGCTTGCCTGTGACTCGTGAATTAAGTTTATGTCAACCCAACGTGGGAGCACTTGAAAAATTGCAATTTGATGAACTCTACTACGCTGAAATTTTTGTGAACGGAGATAAAACTCCGAGATCACTTTTTGAGGTGCTGAATACCACAATTCCTTTCACCATACTTGGAGATTTGGCTCCTACGGGCAACCGCGGCGATAAAATAAAAACCATGGATCACATCATTTCTGACAGAAATAAATCCAGAGTGGATCAATGGTGGGAACAAAATTTAAAAGTGCCTTTCCGACAGCTTTTCTCAAAATTGGACAATCGCTACCAGGGCCTTTTAGTTGAGTTGCACCGTGGACTTCAAGCCGATGAATACGAATTGGAAATCCTAGGTACCGATCACAATGGATTTCCTGATCCCTATCAAGTGACAACTGTTACAGCACGCCCTATGAAACGAACAGAAGCTTCTAGAAGCTTGCTGCAGTCCAATGTGGAAGAGCTTAATATTTACATGAGAATTTTAGGAGAATTGGAAAATTCTAGACTACAGACTGCTGCTGCGCAGGGACAAAAAGCTCCTGTGAAAAAAGCGGTCTTTGATCGATCCAAGAAATCTTTAGTGGCTCAGCTCCGGGAAGATCCAGTGGCCTACAGCCATTCTCAGGCTGAGATTCTGGGACATATTAAATTGGTGATCCAAATGCTAAGAAGTGTGAATGTTCAAAATGATGAAAAAGGACAGCCCCGTGTGAAAGTGGGTGATTTTTCTGGAAATCTTAAAAAGATCCAAACTGAATCCACCATGGCTTTGAAAAAGTACTCGGATCATCTGAAAGCAGTAAAATATGTGGACGAGACTCAAAAGAAAATCATGACAACAGCCTTGAAAGGACTGGAAAAATCCTTTCAAAATCTGACTGTCTATCTTTTAAACATCCAATTGGCCAACTATTCCATGATCGACAGTTTAGATGACCGTGTGAACGACGGGATGAGCTCGCAAAATAAGGCACCTGTCAACACCTCGAGCAGTCGACCTAGATAATACCTTAAGGAGAAATGGCATGAATACTGAAATAACTATAATCGTACGAAATTTGAACAAACTTTTAAGATGGAGGTCTTAATGAAAACTGTAACTGTAATGTCTGTCATCCTTATCGTGGGTCAAATGGCTTTAGCTGTTCCTGGAGCCAAGCCTGCACATGTGCGTGATGCGAAAACAAGGGACGTAGTTCGCGCTCAAGAAGCCATGGGATTAAAAGTCGAGATGTCTAAAGAAGAAGCCGCTCGTGAGCTTGTAAATATGGGATCTAAAAACCCCAATATCGTCGCTTCTAAGCTTTCTGATTCTTTTGTTAAGATTGTTGATTTTGCTAAAAAGTCAGGTGACCGTGAATTGCAAGATGCAGTTGTGACTGTCGCTGATTCCATCGGAACATTGGACCGCGCTAACTTATCTGGTGATGCTAAGATTGCACAGGATGCAGGTAACACTTTGATGTTTAAAGCATTAGGTGACATGTTGAATCTTCCTGAAGCTCAAGCTTTGATTAAAGCTACTGCTAAGTACATGAAGCAAGGTCAAGCTCGCGCCGCTGCTACTTTTAGCGCCGTTCGTGAAGTTTATTTTAATGGAAAGGCTTCTGATAGAGAAGTTATGAACAAAGTTAAGGAACTCGAAACTAACTGCCGCAATGGTTAATCCTTAGTTTTTTTAAATCTCGAAAAACCACCCTAAAACCCCGTATCAGTCTGATACGGGGTTTTTCTTTTCTCAAACCAATAAAATAAAAAACAGGCTTAAAACCCAACTGGACCTCGACTCGAAATCGAGAAGCTTAAACCCGATAGGATTCCCATGAAATCATGGGTAAAAAAAATTGCAGATCAATTTGATTTAGGTATTGAAAACAATCACAAGTCTAAATCTGAGGATGCACATTCAGCTTCCCTATCTGATGAAAAAGCTTCGCTTTTGTACATCCTCGATATTCTAGGGAAAAATTTATTGGATCTGGAACATCATCCACTGCGTAAAACTCGCGAACAAATAGATGAATTTTCTAAAGCCTTAATTCAAATTCAAGAACCTCAGGAATTGGATAAATTATTATTTAAAATTCGCCAGTTTTATACCACCCATCGCGTGGAAGAATACGGCTTTGTACAAAAAACCTTAGAAGAGTTTAAAACCATCATTTGGGATTTCGCAGACCAGTTGGGTGAAGACCTCACTCAAGAAAAAGTAGAAGAATCAAATCTTAAAAATCAATTGGATGAACTCAGAGAAGCTGTTGAGAGCAATGCCATTGAAAATTTGAAGAAAAAATCCAGAACCTTTATTGACACCTACATTCAGTACCAAGCCAAAAAAAATGACCGAAGATCCAAGCGCATGGGCACCATGACCAAAACCCTGAGTACGATGAAAAAACAACTCTCACAGGCTCAGAAAGATTTAAAAGTGGACCATCTCAGTCAGGCCTACAATCGAAGAAGTTTTGATGAACAACTAAGAAAATACCAACAGCTCTACAATCTTTCCAAAGGCTCTGTTTCTTTACTTATTTGTGATATCGATTTTTTTAAAAAAATTAACGATTCCTACGGTCATGACATTGGTGATCATGTCATCAAGGAATGTGTGCGATTTCTAAAAGAGTCATTTTCAAGGGATCAAGACTTTGTGGCTCGAATCGGCGGAGAAGAATTTGCCGTTATTTTACCTGACTATGACTCTGAGAGTGCACGTCTCAAAGTGGAACAGTGCTTACAGCGCGTGAGTAAAGAAAAGCTCATTCACGGGAAACTTGAAATTCAGTTCACCCTATCCGCAGGAGTTGCACAACTGGAAGCCGACGAGTCTTTTGATCAATGGTTGAAACGAGCTGACTTGGCCCTTTATCAAAGTAAGAATTCAGGACGCAATCGATGTACGGTGTCAGAAAAAAAACATCTGAAGCCAGCCGCCTAACATCCCTGAATGAATCCTCGACAGCTGTCTAAGATTTTTTTGTAATTCTGGCTTAGAATCGAATTGAGCTGGCATCACTGATGCTTTAGTGACAGTTCACTATGACAAACTTCAAAACAGCAATCCCCTTTTCAATTTTTCTATTAAGCTCGACTCTGACATCGGCAGCCACTTTTCAATACGCAGTGAATTTAAAAAGTGGTGGGCTTCTCATTAAAGAAAAAGAAATATTAAATGCCGGGAGCGGCTCTCGCTTTGAACTGGAACGTTGGTATCGAAGCCGCTCCCTTTTTCGTGGATTTTTCGGACAGGGCTGGTGTTCGAATTTAGATGAAAAGATCAAACTTATTGATAAGGGCACCATTGAACTTTACACCTGTCACTCCCCCAGGCCCTATCTATTTCACTTGAATTCAAAAGCTGAAGTTTATCTTTCTCCAGATAAACCTGATGAATCCATCCGACCAGGTTTTGGATCCTACACTCGATTTTTTAAATCTGAAGAGCTCAGTCAATATAATTTTCAGGGTGAACTGAAAAGTCTGAGCTCTCGAGGTACCAAATGGAAAATCAAAAGAAATTCAAAAAAAACGATGGAGTCTTTGATACCTGAAAAGGGAGAACCATTGACTCTGCATTGGCATCCTGACTTATTGTTAATTCAGCAGATTCAAAGCGCAGATAGTTTATATAAGTTCAAATATGATGGTTTTTTACTGAAAAGCGCTGGTTCCTTAAAATACAACTACAATGATTTAGACAACCTCACACAGCGATTTCCCAGCTCGCCTGTTTTTCAAGTGAAATATGACAATCAAGAAGACAGAGTTTTACAAATCGAAAGTCGCTGCTTAGAAACCTATCAATACCACAAGCGTCATCAGGCTACGATCAAATGCCCTGAGCAAAACACTCGTATGGCCTACTTAAACGATGAAGGAGTTTAAATGTTTTTATTTCTGTTATTTTCCAGTCTTCAGGCCACTGCACTTTCGCCAGCACAAAACACCATTGTCGCCGTCATTGATACAGGTATTGATGCTCAACACCCCTCTTTAAAAAATTCACTTTGGGTGAACACTAAAGAAATTCCCAACAATAAAATTGATGATGATAAAAATGGATACATTGATGATGTCCATGGTTGGAATTTTGTAAAAAATAACAATGATCTTTCTGACAACCACGGGCATGGTACCCATATTGCGGGCCTGATCTCTGGAAATTCCCCAGAGCTTTCTTGGCGTAAAGGCACAGCTAAGTTGATGATCCTGAAGTACTTTGATCCCCAGGCCCCCATCAGCGGAAATTTGATGACCTCCGTCCGCGCCATCAAATATGCCATTTTGATGGGGGCCCATATCATCAATTACTCCGGAGGAGGACTTGAACCCTTTGAACCTGAAAAGCAGGCTCTTTTGCAAGCCCTGAATAAAAATATTCCCCTGGTTGCAGCCGCCGGTAACGAAAGTTCCAATGCCGACTCGATTGGTTTTTATCCTGCCAGTTATGGGTTAGAAAATATTATTTCTGTCGCCGCTATTACTAAAAAAGGAACACGAGTACCTTCGAGCAATTGGGGTAAAAATCATGTGCACATTGCGGCCCCAGGCGAAAAGGTGCTTTCCGCCTTCCCTAATAATAGCTACGCCGAAATGACAGGAACATCCCAAGCCACGGCAACAGTCACTGCACTATTGGTTAAAATTCGAGAAAAAAAACCAGGCTCTGATTACACTGAATGGTTTAATAAATTAAAGATGAGTGCCCTGTACAATTCAGATTTGGTGGGAAAAATAGAACAACCGGCCAGCGCGTCTTTGAAACGCGCCCTGCAGATGCATGAAGATAAAATGGAAGATCCCAAATGGCTGACAAAACCTCTACTTTAGGTTTTGTCGCCTTTGCCTTGTTCCATCTCAGCTTTGCGAATTTCTTCTCGGATTTGAGCCATATCCAAAGTTTTAACTTGAGCTAAAATTTGTTCGAGAGCTTCTTCTGGAAGAGATCCCGCTTCTTGAAAAATTAAAGTTTGTTCTTTGAAAATAGCCACTGTGGGTATGGATTTAATTTCAAAACTGCCCGCAATTTCTTGCTCCACATCTGTGTTCACTTTCGCGTGAACGATGTCTGGATTTTTAGTTGAGCTTTCTTCAAAGATGGGTCCAAATTGCTTACAGGGTCCGCACCAGGGAGCCCAAAAATCGATCACAACGATCTTATTGTTATTAATTGTAGCTTCAATATTTGATGAGGTCATTTCGACAACTGCCATATAAACCTGCCTTTCCCTCTCTACGTCTCCTGAATTCGAATAAAAGTCAAAATCCCAGTGGAAATAATCTCTCAAATGCAATAGGTTGAGCAATCTTTGAAAGACCATCATGACTCTACAGACTCTCACTTTTGACCCCATGAATCCTGTCCCTTTATTAAAAGTGGATTCCTATTCCTATCAGGCCGCCAAAATTCATGCACAGGAATTGGATCAGTGGCTGGGTTTTGATAGGGATGAAGTCGAACTAAATTTGCGAAAAATAAATTTAAATAACCAACAAACTTGGGCTGAGCTCAGCGTTCAATCCTTTCAAACTCCCTATGTGGAGATTCGAAGTGCCCTTAATTTATTGGATTTAAAGCCTGGAGATCGAGTGGCCGATCTGGGATCTGCCTATAATCGCATGGGCTTTGTGATCGGTCGGTACTATCCCTTAAATGATTATATCGGACTGGAAATCGCAGAATCCCGAGTGAATCACAGCCAGGATCGCTTACAACTTTGGAACTTTAATAACTTAGATCTTCGCGTGGGTGACTTATCTGAGGTGGAAATTCCAGAATCTGAGCATTACTTCATTTACGATTTTGGACACAACAAAGCCATTCAAAATGTATTAGCCAAGTTAAAACATGTGGCTTTAAATAAATCCATTCAAGTCTTGGCTCGGGGGCGAGCTGTCAGGCATTTTATCTTCAATGAAAACCCCTGGCTTTTTAATCATCACTCACCTCAAAACTTTGAGCATTTTTCTTTATTTAAATCTTAATGGCTAAGAAATACTTTCCAATACTGACAAAAATCCTAACACTGTTTTATTAGACTTAAATCTGCTACTAATGCCATTACAAGGAATCCAATATGCTTAAATCTACCCTTCTTCTTATTTCCCTCTATTTTGTTTCATTGGCTCATTCCAATGGAAAAGTCGTCATTGAATCAGCGCCAGGTACACACTCAGTTCTCAAAGGCAGCTCCGAGTATCACCGCATGGGCGATAAAGTGAATTTTAATGTCAATGTGGGGGGACTCGGGCCGGGTTACTCACGAAATCAAGGGTTAAGCACGGGGATTTATCTGAGCGATGACTCTTTAATTCTTGTGGATGTGACTAGCGGACGTGGATTTGCTAGTCGAAGTTACACATCTAGCGATGGCACGACAAGTATCAGTGGCGAAAATGAAGTGGATCATTTATCACTTGGTGTTCACTACAAATTGTTCACTGGGAATTCATTTTATGTTCGTAGCGGTGTTGATCTTATGAATATTAAATACCGCTATGATTACAACTCACCCTTTGGAAACTCCTATAATTCTCGATTTGATGCCAACGTGCTTTTCGGTCAAGTGGCCATCGGAAACCAATGGCAGGTGGATAACTTGACCATTGGTTGTGATTGGGTAGGCTTGGCGGTGCCTTTAGTAACTCAATTAGATAATAAATCCATTCAAGGGAACTTTGACAATTTTGACAGAGAAGACTTGAATGAAGATATCAACTTGTACACAAAAATTTCTAGCCTTTTACTGCTCAGGCTTTATGTGGGTGGAAGTTTTTAATGGTCACTTTTAAGTCACTCTCAACCCCTGAAAACTTAAATCAAATGTGTGTTGGCACTGCCATTTCTCATATGGGAATTCAATTCACTCATATGACCGTGGACTCGATTACAGCTGAAATGCCCGTGGATCCACGTACCATTCAACCCGCCGGACTTTTACATGGCGGTTGCCATGCTCTGCTAGCGGAGACCCTGGCAGGAATTGCTTCCTTTTTACTGCTTGAGGGTACTCAACAAGTCCCTGTTGGAATCGAAGTGACAGCTAAACATGTCAAATCCATAAAATCAGGAAAAATAATCGGCACTGTGAAAGCGGGACACCTGGGTAAACGCCTTCATTTATGGGAAATTAAAATTCTCAATGAAAAGGGTGATCTGCTTTCTATGGGCACTGTGACCAATCAAATCATTGATAAAATCTAAAAACTGGGGGCCCAGTTTTAAATGAAATCAATCACCACTATTTGATTTCGGCTTCCGAGCCTCATGGGGGGGCCCCATAGACCTGTCCCCGGGTGAGCAAAGACGAGAACACCATTGATGGTTTTCCAGCCCACCACTACGGGCTGCACTAAATGAACAAGCCAGTTGAAAGGGAAAATTTGTCCAGCGTGGGTATGCCCTGATAAAATTATATCAGGTTTAATGTTTTTTACATCTTTAACTGAACTGGGCTCGTGAGCCAAAAGCAATCGGTAATCCACTTTTGAAAGTGTCTGCATGGATTTTTCAGGATTGGATTCATACTGCGAATCAAAACGATTGATCATACGATCAGGAACACCAGCCACTTGTAGTTGTGAACCTTTGATAGAATAAATTTTATGTTCATTGTGTAACACCGTCCAGTGAAGGCCCTTCAGCACATTTTCCCAGTCAGCCCCACCGTGAATCATTTCATGATTTCCCAAGACAAAAATTCGATCTATTTTGGCCTCTAGTTGGGTCAACAAATTGAGCTCATCTTGAATTTGTTTAAAAGAGGTTTCGACCAAATCGCCAGTCAAAAATAGAAAATCAGGTTTCTGACTGTTGCAATCTTCAATCACTTTTTTAAACCAACGGCTGTCATGTTGCAGCTGTCCTAAATGCAAATCGGTGATTTGGACCAACCTTAAACCCTTCAGATTTTCATTTTCTACTTTAATTTGATGATTCTTCAATTGGGGGTGTTCAAGCCCACGATACAGGCTGTAGGTGGCTAGAGCTATAAGCGAAAAAAACCACTCTGTTCTGAGTGTATCAAGCTCGAGCCAAATAACTGAAACTATTTGAAAAGGAATCGTAAAAGCCGCCAAAATAAAAAAGAATCCCAACCAAATATAGCCCAACCAAGTGATGAAAACTAATTTCTTATAAAATCGAGAGTGGGCCACAAAATAAGCTAGAATTGTTGATGTAAATCCAATGACAAAAATACTGAGCCATAGAATGGGGTGATTTTTCCAGCCATAGGTAAAATAATGGGCCAGGTAAATATGATAACCTAATGAGAATAAAATAAAGGCTGAAAAAACTAAAAAAAATAAATAACGAGCGGAACTTTTTACTTTTTCCATTTTGTTTTCCAACTTTCAATACCTGAAAAGAACTCAAGTAAATCCATGTCCTCAGGACTGATAAATTTTTCTTGGCTCATATGATGAATGAAATTTTTGAGTCCAAGAAAATAATCATGGGAGTTTAAAAAATACAGGGGCTTTTGATGAAAACCTAACTGACGCCAAGTGATCATTTCAAAAATTTCCTCAAGAGTTCCAAAGCCCCCAGGCAAAGTCAAAAAGGCGTCTCCTCGCAAACTCATGGTCGCTTTGCGCTGATGCATATCTTGCACCACTATCAATTCGTGAGCTTCTTTGAATTCCAATTCACGGGCTTTCAGCGCCTCAGGGATGACGCCAACTATGTAGCCCCCATTTTCAAAGGCACCACGAGCGAGAGCTCCCATAAGACCCACAGATCCTCCGCCGTAAACTAAATTGATTTTATTTATGGCCAACCATTGCCCCAGTTCATAGGCTAATTTCTCAAATTCAGGATTGGCACCCGAACGAGCACCACAAAAAACAGTTAAAGATTGAAACGGGATTCCCATAGATCCCAATTCCAATCTAAAACGAGGTGCTCAGGCAACTCGATTCTGTGATCTTTGTGAAAATGAAGTTCAGAGGCAACCAGAGCTATCTCGTGTACGTCTTGTCCTGGCACTTTGGCTCCTCCATAGAGCTCATCCCCAGCTATAGGAAATCCGTGCCGTGACATTTCAAGCCGGAGTTGATGCCTGCGCCCTGTAATCGGACTGAGTTCCCAAAAATTAAGACTTTGAGACGTCTTTAAAAGCTTATATTCAGTCAGGCTCTCGAGACCATGATCAGCTACAAAACTTCTTCGCTTTCCTTGTACAATCTTTGATTTCCAAAGCTCAGAATCAGAAGTAAGTTTAAAATCCTTTTCTGCCCCAAAAACATTTTCAGGCCAATGGGAAAAGTTTTGTAAACCACTCAATGCTCGATAGATTTTTTTGACACCTTTCTTTTCCCAAAGGTGCTGAAGGACTTTATGTGACTTAGAATTCTTGGCAAAAACCAACAGCCCTGGCACTTCGAGGTCCAAGCGATGCACAGGAAAAAGGGGTCCCCATTGATCCTGTGCTATAAGTCCTACCACCGGACGGGAGTCTTTTTTACCTAGAATCGAAGGAACACTTAAATAGCCGGCTGGCTTTTCAACAATTAAAACATCTGAGGAATTAAAATAAGATTTGAGTTCTTGAGTCTTCATTTTTTTCTCAGACCCACTAGAAATATTTCTTTACTGATGGAACGAGTCGCTTCAGGCTTGATCGCTTCAAATTTTTCATACTTAGCTTGAATTTGCTTTTTGAGTTCTTGAAAATCACTTGAGTGAAAAAGCTTACAAACAAAATGTCCCTTTTTTGCCAAAAATTGATCAGCTACCTTCAAAGCCAGCTCACAAAGTTCAAAACTTCGAGCCTGATCTGTCACACGAATACCCGTGGTTTTCGGTGCCATATCTGACATGACCACTTGGAAAGGCTCTGTGAAGCCCTGGTCTTTTAAAACATCCACCAATTTTAGATCGTAAAGATCTGCTTGGATAAATTTGGCATTTTTTAAATTCACGGTGACAGGACTCAGATCAATTCCCAAAACTCGGCCCTTGTCCCCTACTTTTTGACTGGCGTACTGGCTCCAAGAACCTGGACTTGCTCCCAGATCTAGAACACAATCACCAGATTTGAGAAATTTAACTCTTTTGTCGATTTCTTCCAATTTATAGACTGAACGGGCCGCAAAGTTTTCCTTTTTAGCTTTTTTAAAAAAATGATCTTTTGGGTTGTAACTCATGAACTCATAGCTTTCCAAAGGTGACAATATTGTCTTAAACTAGCAAAACTGGGGCTGAGATGGAACTGACTTGGATTTTGATCTTTCTTTTTGCATTTTGTACAATGGTATTTCTCGCACTCGCATTTTTTCTACCAGAATGGGTGGGGATCAGTCGACCCGACTCTTTAAAAGAAAAAAACCTCCCAGAACAAAAAGCACCGCAATCGACAACAGACCCAGCCGAGCGTCCTTCGTCAGATACGTGACCGTGCCCACTAAAATAGGTCCCACAAAAGAAGCTGACCGTCCCACCACATTAAAAAATCCAAAATATTCGGCTGAATGCTGAGCTGGAATCAGACTTGCAAAATAGCTTCGGCTTAGGGCTTGAATACCCCCCTGAACAAGACCAATCAAGCAGGCCAAAACCATAAACTCAGCGCCCGTGGTAATTTGAGAAGCAAACACCAAGACCACGGTATAAACGGATAAACAAACCAGAAGTAAAACGGATGTGGAAAATCGATCTGTTAATTTTCCAAAGGTCAGAGCACTGGGAAATCCTACAAACTGAACGAGCAAAAGAGCCAACATCAAATCTTTTTGTTCCAGACCTATGGTTAAACCAAAATCCACAGCCATGGTAAACACGGTGTAGACTCCATCAATATAAAACCAAAAAGCGATGAGAAATAAAAAAAGCTTTTTATTTTGTGCCAGTTTTAGAAAGGTCTGATGGAGCTCTCTGTAGGTTTCTAAAATTGATTTTGATTGGCCATATTGTGAAAAGCCTGTGGGTTTTTCTTTCACCCCCCACATGAGGATCAACAACCCCATCGACCACCAAATAGAAACCGTTAAAAATGAATATTGAACTCCTTGAGTAGCATCTTTTAAGCCAAACCAGGTCGGATGAAGTGTCATTAAGATATTTAAAACAAATAAAATTCCTCCGCCCAGATAGCCCATGGCATAACCCAAACCAGAAACCCGATGAAACTTTTTCGGTTCAGCCACAAAGGGAAGTAGAGAGTCATAAAAAATCAGACTGGCTTCAAAGGTGATGTAACAAAAAGCATAGAGAGCCAGGGCTAACACCCACTCTCCTTGGGGAACAAAAGTTAATCCTGCCGTGCTCACGATTCCTAAGACTGCAAAGGAAGCCAACCACCATTTTCTGTGGCCTGAAAGATCACTTTTTCGACCCCAAAAAGGCGCTAACAAGGCCATGATAAGTCCTGTGCCCCCTAAAACCCAACCCAAGCGAGAAGTGGTCATTTCAGCGGGAACACCCTCGCTCCAGAATTTTTTAAAAAATACAGGGAAAAAGCCTGCGATGACAGTGGTTGCAAAAGCCGAATTTCCAAAATCATAAAGAGCCCAGGACCAAACAGATTTATTATAATCTTTCATGGCGAGTTTTTAAGCTGATAAAGATGTCCTGAGTCTGTGATGAAATAAACCTCACCTGCAGGACTGGCTTCAACATCTCGGATTCTCAGACTTTTATTTTCAAAATATCGTTTTTCAAAAACAAATTTTTTATCCACTATTTTAACTTGATTGAGATGGGTCAGTACTAAAGAACCAATCAAAAAAGAGTCCTTCAATTCTGGAAATTTATCAGCCGAATAGTAAATCATTCCACAGGGTGCAATCGAAGGAACATAGTAATGGGTGGGACTTTCGATACCTGGGCGAGAGGTTTCATCGGTAATTTTAAATCCTGAGTATTCACGACCAAAAGTAACCATGGGCCAACCGTAATTGGCTCCTTTTTTAACCAAATTAATTTCATCTCCACCACGAGGACCATGCTCACCCAACCATAGTTCTTTCACATCTTCTCGCCAGACAAGGCCTTGAGGATTTCGATGACCGGAAGACCACACTTCAGGCTTGGCTCCCGATTTTCCAATAAAAGGATTGTCAGATTTTGCCTTTCCAGACTTATCCAAACGCAAGACTTTACCCAGATGATTGGAAAGCTGCTGTACAATTTTTCTCTGATTACGATCTCCCACGGTCATAAAAATTTCATCTTTAAGAACCACAAGGCGTGAACCGAAATGAATGCTGTCATCCACGGCAGGTTCAGCTACAAAAAGTTCTTTAATGTCTTTGAGCTCATAGTCGCCAGTTGAATTTTTAATAAGCTTGGCAGAAGCCAGGGCCGTCGTGTAGTTGTCATCGATCTCTTTGGTGTAAGTAAAAAAAACCAACTGGTTTTTGGTAAAATCCGGGTCAAGAGCCACATCGAGTAGTCCCCCCTGACCGTGGTCTTTGCTTTCAAGTTTGCCTTTTACTAGAATTACTTTTTTCGTTTTGACATCGATGACTTTAATTTCGCCCAGTTTTTCAGTTATAAGAATTTCATTTTCATTTAAAAAAGCCATTCCCCAGGGCAACACAAGCCCCTCCACTACTTTTTCAAACTTGAGAGCAAAGCTTGGCAGAGCAAAAAGTAACAAAAAACAAATCTTATGGATCATGGCTAGATATCCTTTAATAAATCAGACAGTTTATACTCAGATAAACTTTTATAAATGTCTCTTTGGACATGCTCAGAAACTTCGGACACTATGTTTTTCATGGCACAACTGACAGGACAGGATTTAGTTTTCGGCCTTGCAAAATCAGCAATGGTTTCTCTAGACTGAACTGCTTTGTAAATATCAGCTAGGGTCACCTTTTCAGCAGGTTTGGCCAACCACACGCCCCCATCACGACCTTTTCTGGATTCAACTAAACCCGAATCTGCCAATTGAGTCATCAGTCGTCTGACAACAACAGGATTTGTTTTTAAACCGGCCGCCATTTGACGGGAACTCAGTTTTTTTTTCTGATCTCGAGCCAACACCATCAGGATGTAAAGGGCCGACGAGAACTGCTCATTTTTCATGAAGCAGATTTTGTTCTAAAAGTTGTTTTAAGCCAACCCCAAAATGAATCCTCGGGGCCGGGCATCCGACTGTTGATAAGGGCACCCTCTTGGCTGAGCTTGCTAATTAAATCACGCAATCGGGGTACTTTGCTTGAAGCCTTATCAAATTTGAATCCATAGCCCATGGGTTGAGACTCCCTACGGTAGACCACTTCACCATTGAGAGCAATAATCCCTGCAGGATCTTTAAAATAAATTTTAAGAATATCACCTTCTTTGAAGGTGCTGGAGGTTTCAAGAAAGGCACCGCCCTCAGAGATATTTTTAATTTCCACCCAGTGCTGCTGATCTTGATGCTCCACCTGACATTGGAAATCGGCTTTGTATCTTGGCTTTGTTTCCCACCAACGTAAGCGGGAATCAAAATAAAGTCTTCGAACAGCAGGTTTAAGAAAATAACCCACCACCAGGAAATTAATAACAAAGAAAATCCCAAGCCCAATTCCCATGGCTAGGGTCGAATTTTTTGTGTACTCGATGATGCTGTAAGTGACAGGTATGATCATCAAGACCACGTAGGCCATGTAGCTCCACTTTTTGCATAGATAAATAAACACAGCCCCTAAAATGGGCACCAGCGTGAAAACAGCTAAAGTAACACGATTTTCAGAAAGCATGAGCGCTTTCATGTAAATTCCAATGGGAATTTTAGTGAGCATGGCGTTGAAAAGAATATTCCCCACGGGAGCTATCACGTGGAAAACAGCTAATATAATGATGGGCCAAGGTCTTTGTTTCATGGCTCAATTTCAACTGATTCTGATTTAAAACTCAAGAACGAAAGCAGAGCCCATAAATTTAAAACTGGACTTGAGGTTTTATACATTTACATATAATTTACATATATCAAGGAGACGCTATGAAACTACTCCCGCCCCAACTGACCCCCGTTTGGATCGAACTTTTCTTTCACCTCACGCTGGTGATTGTACTTACCTTGGTCTAGGGGCTTCCAATTTCGCTGCCTGATGGCGCACAGATGAAAATGGGGATTTCCTAGCCAGTTTTAAAACCCTGCTCAGCTCTTCAGTGCCCATGACCGAAGCGAATTCCAAAACTCTCAGTTGAACTTCCTCAGAAGGTTTTAAAATAAGTTTGCGCGCTAAGGAATCTCTCACGGGTGGCAAATAGTGATCCAAAAAATTGGCCATTTTCATCCAAATTCTCTCGTTGGCTCGATCCACGAAATGAAGCAACTGAGTCATTAGTTTTTGGTCTTCTGTGTTGTAGAAAACTTCCAATAAAGTCATAACCATTTCATCATCTGGATTTTTCACAAGTTTGGATAAAAATTCCGTTCGAGTTCTAGGCACTGTGGCTAAGAGTTCAATAAACTTTGTTCGATCTCGTTTGCCTTGCAATTGATTAAAGTGATCTTGTATCCAACCCGGTTTAATATCAGGCCGAATAAAAAGGGCTAAAGCGAAATCACCACCGATCTCGATCTTCTGTGAAAGATCCTTTTTAAAAAAAACTTTCAAATCATTTAAACTTAAAAGACCTGCATTTCTTGCAATAACAGACTTCAAATTCAGTTGTGATCTTAAATGCCTTTCCAATTGACCCAAATGTGATGCCGCCCAATTGGAGTAAAACTGACTTTCTTTCTTGAAACCCAAAGTTTTATAAATACATGAAATTTCCTGAGCCATCTCTGCTTTTGGCTCAAGATAGAAGCTTCTTCGGTAATCTTTTAAAGCATGTTTAGAATCCTGACATGATTGAAGATCATTCTTTGTGTTAATACGTAATCCGAAACAACTTGGAAATTGATTTTTCAACTTATTTTTGGCTAGATCACCCAGCCAAAGAATAGGCTGTGCTTCACGCTGATAAGTTTTGATGTCCAATCCAGTAAATAGTAACCGAAATGAATTGATGACATAGTGATGAGTTTGACCTGATTCATTTCGAAATTCAAATGCAGAAGAGATAAGGGATTTTTGGATTTTCTCTCTCGAGGCCTTAGGGTTCATCGAAAGATAGTTGGCCAGAGCTCCCGTCACCAACGGGGCGGCACCACTTGTGCCGTCGAAGCGCGTGAATTGACCAGAGGGGCTAGCTCGGGCAGTTAAAAAACGATCACTGGGGGCGTAGATGATCCAATCCCCACGAAGAGCTGAATAGTCTGTAATTAAGCCATTGGGAGCTAAGCTTCCAACTCGAACAAAATCACTGCGTTCAGGTTCAAATTCAGCCTCTCCACTGGCACGAAGTGGTCGATTTCCTGCTGCTTTAACGATGATAGTATTTTTCTGACCAACTAGGTCAAGTGCGTTTTTAATTGAATCCACATAGGAGCGCCAACCTGCAGATAGATTGATCAATTGTGTTTCACTTTTAAATTCTAAATTCTCAGCTCCTGTAATGTAACCACGATAATCATAAATAACATCTTGGTTATTAAAAATAACAGCCACTTCACTTGC
This sequence comes from Bdellovibrionales bacterium, assembly GCA_046336825.1. Classification (GTDB taxonomy): domain Bacteria; phylum Bdellovibrionota; class Bdellovibrionia; order Bdellovibrionales; family Bdellovibrionaceae. The sequence continues at coordinate 20,937 of JBKDFX010000021.1, forward strand.
TGATTGTGGTCCAAGTTCAAAAAAACTTTGCACTGAATAAGCATGATTCACTCGGCCGCGATTATCAGGCTCACTCAACTCAACAGCCTCATCCCAAATATGCACCAAAGGTCGATGAGTATTTTGTGATCGACGTTGAGATATCCACTCCTTTGCCAGATCAAGACCAATCAGCTCCTGAGCCCAAAAATCTGAAACTTCATTTTTTTGACTATGCTCAAAAGATTGAGGCAAAATCTGGCAACTGTTTTGAGGAGTCACCTTTTTTAACCTTTGGTTATTTCTATCTTGTATGAACTGACAACCGAAAAGGGAACTTTTAACTATTTCTTCAACATGAGCTCTTTGATAATTGTTAAATTTAATATTCGAAAATAGGTCTTCTTCGTCGAAGACAAATTGATTCCCTACAAGCAACTCTACAAACACACTTTCATCTACAAAAAGTGACAACCAATCTTTGAGTAACAAGGGCTTTTCAGCTAAAGATGGGTCAATTATCCACAGATTTTTATTTTTATCAACTAGAGCCACAGATGTGTGCTTTTCCCAGTAAATGGGCAATCCCCATTTGTCCACCATGGAAGTTTTCATCTTGCCTCGGGCAATAACACGCAGGCTCTTAACTCCTTGAGCATTGAAAAGCTGACTGATTCGGTAGCCTCTTTCAAAACAACAGTTGCCAACATAATCAAAGGGTAAATCAGAATTTTGGGCAATTTTGAAAAGTTGCTCAATAGCCGTTTGAGATAATGGACTGAATTCATTTTGTAAGGTGCCGGGCGCCTGAAGATTCATTTTCACGGAAAAAGCAGGATAAAAAACACCGTTCAAAGTCACTTGTTGGTTTTGCGAAAGTGCCGACTGCCCAAAAAGGAGGGCACCTGCCACCAACCAAATTGCTAAATTCACAATGCCCTGCCTCTCATGGCTGAATAACTCTTGGACAGTGGTCCCAGAAAGTAACCATCAAGTGCACTCACCTGTTGGTCAATTGATCTCAAAAGTAATCAACCGTTTGAGAAAATATATTGCAGACCGTGAGCCACAGATGGCTATTTTGGCTTAAAAATTAATTATGAATGAACTGAAGTTTTACTTATACAGCAAATGAGCTTTACGAGACTTGATCCAATCTTTTTCATCCTTTTGCAAGGCCTGCTCTAAATCCTTAGCACTGGCCGTGGAATCGTCCACCCATTCTCTTAACTCAGGGCCACCATTGATCACATCGATGGCCAGCTTTCCACTGGTGTACTCATATTCAAAATCCCGCCAAAGGGGGTAATCAGATTGCACCTGACGAATGGCTTTAAAAAGTAAAGCAAACAATCGAAAGGGCTTAAAAGATTCAGGCTTGTAGCCCGGAAAATCCGTGTGCAATTGAAAACCATGGCAAAGCTGATGCGCATGTTTGTGAAAAGTGGGTTCAAAAAAGCACTCCCGAATCAGAGCTCCTTTCATCCACTGCGGCGCCAGCCTGTGCATCTCTTTAAGCACAACTGAAAAATCCAAATCTGGAGCCCCCACCAACTCCAAAGCACGCGTGGTCCCGCGGCCTTCGCTGAGGGTGGTGCCTTCCAGCATGACACTTCCTGAATAACATCGAGCCATATTCAAAGTTGGGGCGTTGGGTGAAGGATTAACCCATACACGGTCCTTGGGCCACCCCCATTCTCCTTTTTTTGAGATCTGGTAACCCTGCATGGGCACCACCAATAAATTCAAACTTAAATGGAATCGGTCTTTAAAATAAAGTGCAAGTTCGCCCACAGTTAATCCATGTCGCATGGGAAAATCACTGGCACCCACAAAAGACTCATAGCCTTCACGCAAACTAAAGCCCTCGACAGTTCGACCTGCAGGGTTGGGGCGATCTAAAACAACAAGGGATTTACCGGCTTTGTCACAGGCCTGCATCACATAAAGCAACGTGGTGACAAAAGTGTAGATACGACATCCCAAATCCTGAAGATCAAAAATCAACACATCAAAACTGTCCATCATTTCAGGTGTAGGTTTGCGAACTTTCCCATACAAACTGAAAATGGGAATTTGGTAATCCGGGTGTAAAAAATCATCGCTTTCAATCATGTTATCTTGTTTGTCACCCTTGATCCCGTGCTGGGGGCCAAAGGCTGCCGTCACATTTAATTTTTTTTTCAAAAGATCCAAGCTATGAATCAACTGAGAGTCCACACTGGCAGGATGCCCCACAAGGGCCACCCGTTGTTTTTTTAACAAGCGGATGAGCTCAGCTTTTTTTTGCATCACTTCAATTCCCAGTTTCATAATGATTCTCCCATTTTTAAATCTTGAAAGCTTCCAAAGTGATGAAAATTAGGTTTTTCATCTGCATGTTTAAGGGCCCAGTATTGAAGCTCCTGATCCGAGTTTTGTAGAACCGCCGTCATGGAAACAGACCAATTTGAAAAGGGAGTCTTGTTGATCAAAGTCACTTTTAAAATTTGAGATCTCCAAGACCACTCTTCAAGGGCAAAAGCTTCTGATCGCAGCGGTGGCTGAGGCTTTCTGTAATCACTGAATTCATACAAATTCCAATAACCCTCGGTGGAAAAGTTGAATTCATAGTAAGTGCTTTTTCCTGGTACTTTTAAAAAGAGTTCAAAACAGGTGGCTTTCCATAATTCGTCCTTCCGTAGGGACTCCCATGATCCTTTTTGAAAAAAATGGGGACTGGATTTAATCAAACTGAGGGGATCTTTAAGCTCAAACTTCAGATCAAGACTGTCCCCTCGATTGACGAGCTCAGCCTGTAGCGCGACCTGTGACCAGGGTGATTGGAAAGCCATAAGATTTTGCATAGAATAGAGAGAGTATCACTCGACATCAAGAGTCGAATCAAGTATTCAATTCCCATGATTCACGTTAATCAAATTAGCAAACAATTCGGTACTAAAGTCCTTTACAAAAATGCCAGTTTTCAAATCAATGCAGGCGAAAAAATTGGCCTTGTCGGGCCCAACGGAAATGGAAAAACCACGGTTTTCCGCATCATTATGAACGAAGAAGGTTTTGATGGTGGCAGCATTTCCAAATCCGATAAACTTGTTGTGGGTTACTTTTCCCAAGATATCGAAGATATGCGGGGCCGAACTGTCCTGGACGAAGTGAAAACAGCTCTTCCCGCTTTCGGCGAAATGCAAAGTGAATTACAAAAATTAGAAGCTCAGTTATCTGAGCCTCTTTCAGATGATGAAATGACAAAAGTTCTTGAAAGGTACGGAGAAGTTCAAGCTCAGTTTGAATCCATGGGTGGCTATGATGTGGAAAGCCGAGCTGCTGAAATTCTAACAGGTCTCGGAATTCCTCCTGAAGATCACAGTCGTGACACCAGCACCTTTTCCGGCGGTTGGAAAATGCGCATCGCCTTGGCTAAAATATTGGTGCTCAATCCTCAAGTCCTTCTTATGGATGAACCTACCAATCACTTAGATCTGGAAAGTATTATGTGGCTTGAAGAGTGGCTGCAAAATTACAAAGGCTCTATTTTGATGACCAGCCATGACCGGGAATTCATGAATCGTATCGTCAATAAAATTATTGAAGTGGCCCATCAGACTATCACCACCTACTCGGGCAATTACGATTACTACGAAAAAGAAAAGAAAATTCGCATGCAGCAGCTCGAAGCTGCCGCTAAACGACAAGAAGACATGTTGGCCAAAGAAGAGGAATTCATTGCACGTTTTGCTGCACGAGCCTCTCACGCAGCACAGGTGCAAAGCCGGGTTAAAAAATTAGAAAAAATCGAACGTATTGAAGTGATGACCGAAGAGGAATCCATTGGCTTCACTTGGCCTACCATTCCCCGGGGTGGTGACGAAGTTGTTAAAATTTCCAGTCTTGGAAAAGTTTGGCAAAAAGAAAATGGCCATGAAAAACTGGTGTTTCGTGGGGCTTCGGCCCTGGTCAAACGCCAGGACCGAGTGGCAGTTGTCGGAGTTAACGGAGCTGGAAAATCCACCTTGCTCAAAATTATTGCCGGCCACACCCAAGCCACTGAAGGCCAATGCCAGTTAGGACCCAGTATTCAATTGGGATATTTTAGCCAAAACTCCATGGATCTTCTGGATCCCAATTTAACAGTGATGGAAGAAGTGCATGCAGCAGTTCCCACCCAAAGCATTGGTTTTGTGCGAAATCTTTTAGGTTCTTTGAAATTTTCTGGTGACCAGGTGGATAAAAAAATCAAAATTTTATCCGGTGGTGAAAAATCTCGAGTGGTGCTGGCCACCATATTAGCCAAACCTCTTAATTTTTTAATTTTGGATGAGCCCACCAACCACTTGGACATCGGCACTCGCCAGGTTTTGCTGGACGCCATTAAATCCTTTGATGGCACAGTTATGATCGTGAGCCACGACCGTCACTTTTTAAAAGAAATCACCACTAAAGTTTTTGAGTTAGATCAGAGTAAGCTGATGGTGACAGAAGGCACACTTGATTACTATTTGGAAAAACGAGCTCGTCTGATGCACCAAAACTAATTGTTTAGTAAATTAATTAAGTAGTATTAAAAAGCCCATCAAAATAAACAAAGCCGAAGCTATTCTGTGCATCCAGTGCATGGGAATTTTCTTAATCAATCGAGGTCCCCAGATGACCGCCATACCATTGGAGATCATCATGCCAAAAGTGCTTCCCAAAGTGACACCCAAAAGGTTTTGATACTTGGCTGCCATGGCCACTGTGGCCAGTTGAGTTTTGTCTCCCATTTCAGCCAAAAAAAACACGATGAGTGTTGTTAAAAAAATTCCATGATGATCTTTGAGTTCTTCCTTATCTTCTTTGTCGGGAATTAAAACCCACGCACCAAATCCCCAAAATAAAATGGCCAGTCCCCATTTCATGTAAAGCTCAGGGACCTGTTCACTGACCCAAACTCCCACCGAACTGGCCAAAGCGTGATTTAAAACTGTGGCCACAAAAATTCCCCACAGGATGGGAATGGGCTTTTTGAACTTCACCATTAAAACAAGAGCTAGGAGCTGTGTTTTATCTCCCATTTCAGTGAGAGCCACAATCAGCGTAGAATTCAAAAAAGCTTCAATCACTTAAAGTCCTTGTGATTAGTTTAAAGTCGAACTCTTACCTTTGATTTTGTCCTCGATCCACTGATCCACATTTTTTTCTAAAACATTTAATGGGACAGAACCCTAGCATAAATGACCCTCTTTTTATTGAAGGACAGTCTAATTCTGTATCAAAGTGAGTCAAGACTTGGCCAATAGGGTCTCAGGGTTTTTAGAAAAATGTCGATAAGTCTCTTATGAAAACACTTGTCTATTTTTTAATATCATTAGTCCTCGTTTGCACTTCTTTTGCCAAAAGTGAAGCAGAAGTGAACCAAGAAGCCCTAAAGGACACCCAAAAATTATTACGTAATAAAAATGAACGAGAAAAAGAGCTGAACACCCCCGAGGCTCGCGCTGCCGTTTCGAACATGAGAAACCTGACTCAGGGGGACTCCAAAATTGAACAGGAATTGTGGGAGCTGACGGCAGATGTTATGCCCTTGCTTGTTGAAAAGACCGATGGGGACCCGCAAAAAATGCTTGAGCTTTTAGAAAGTGCCAAGCGAGATCCAGCTGGATTTGCAGCTCAATTCAAAGGACCCGAACAGGCCAAGTTAAAAGCCGTGGCCGAAAAACTATCCAAACGCGCAGCTCAGAAAAAACCTTAAACCTTCCAAGCACGGCGGAGTATTTTTTCTGCTGTTAACAAATCTTGGTGGGATATCTTGGGCTGCAAAGCCAGTCCAAAAACGAGGGCCCAAATGACTCGAGCCCAAGGTTTTCTTTTCTTGGGTAAAGAGTCCTCCAAATTTTTTAGGTAATCTTTTTCAGCGTGGTCAAAAAGAGGACTCAATTCCGTTGGATCAGATCTGTGCTTGATATAAAACTGCAAAAAATAAGGCTGCTCAGCCAAGCGTTTCCTGGCTGTCAATATAAGGTCTGCAAACTCCCCTTTTTTAATTTTTTCAGCTCTCTCAAGCCGAAAGCCAAAAAAAAGAGTCACATAATATTCAACTGCTTGGCGAAGCAGCTCTTTTTTATCTTTACCAAAATAATAATAAATTAAGGATCGAGTCACTCCGCTTTTGCGAGAGAGATCACTGAGGCTCCAACGAAGAGCTCCTTTTTTGATTTCCAGTTCAATCACCGAGGATAAAATAGAATCTAAATCCTGATCTTTTGACTTTGGCATGTCACAGTTGACAAAATCCCATCAAAACTGTCAACGCATCACGTTGAAAGCTGCATCAGCCTGGGGTAAGGTCCAGTTACATCTGTTCGCGAGTATACGCTAAAAGGCCACCAAGCTTCGTGTCGGCCCACAAAGCTTGGTGGCCCCCATAGAAACTTCTCTTAGGCCATGCTTGAATATCAATCTATGCAGTTAAAACAAATTTTCGCCTTCGGGGCCCTGTCTTTTTTGTTATTGATATCAGGATGCAGTCAAACCGATCTGGCTTTGCGCTATGCAGATCAATTTATTGCCTGGGAACTCAAAGACCAATTTGGCTTTACGGGAGCACAAAAACAAAAAATTGATGAGCTCAGCAAACAGGGCTTATCTCAACTGAAAAAAGAATTCCTACCTGAAGTCATTGAAGAAATGACTTTGGTCAAAGCGGAATTCTTACAAAAAAATTGGTCAGAACAAAACACAGAGGAAGGGGCCCGCTTTTTGAATGAAAAACGGCTCAAATTTAAAATTTTAGGTCAAAAATCATTGAAGATCATATCTCGCCAAACTTCTGAATTTGCATCTGCGACTCAAGAAAAAAATTGGCAGATTTTTTTAAAAAACTTCAAAGAAAAAAACCAAGAAATTATGGAATCTGAAAGTAAATCCCGATTCCAACCCACCGTGGAGCGCTTTCTCGGCAAACTTTCTAAAGAACAAGAAAAAATTATCAAAGCTCAAGCTAATGAAATCAAACCTGACCCCGCCTTGAGGGTCAAAAATCGAATAACTGTGCTAACCAAATTCGATGAACAATTAGAGCCCTACTCCTCTGAGGCTTTTGCCGGTGCACTCAATGACTTTTTTACTCACCCTGAAAAATGGAATGACAGTGAGGCCCTTCAGGTGCAAGAGTTACGACACCAAAAACAGATGCAGGTCTTGGCTCAAGTTTTGAAGCTGTTATCAGAAAAACAGAAAAAACACTTGATTGAAGAATGGGATGAGTTAATTCAAGATTTAAAAAGTGGAGCTCTTTAATGCCTTTTTTAATTTGGATTTT